>JAJDAH010000119.1 GCA_029261965.1 Polyangiaceae bacterium | reverse complement strand
GGGGACAGAGATCCAGCGGAGAATATGCTGGGAAGGGGGATTTTGGGGGGCGGGAACGGGGGAGATAGTATTGCGAGGGGGGCGTGAAACGTTGGGAAACTTGCGAGGCTAATTGATAGTGCTGCGGGGTAAGGCTGCGAGGGATTGGCAGTGTCACGGGTTGGTGGGGGTGCGCCGGAGGTCTTCGAGCCGCCGGGGCTCTCGGAGCCGCGGCGGGCCTCTCCGTGCTCGGACGTGAGATCGGTCAGAGGCGGTCTAGGGGGCTTTTTACGCCGAAGAGGCCTTGCTCTAGGACGTGGGTGTAGATCATGGTCGTGTTGACGTCTTTGTGGCCGAGGAGCTCTTGGATGGTGCGGATGTCGTAGCCGTCTTCTAGGAGGTGGGTGGCGAAGCAGTGGCGGAAGGTGTGGCAGCTGGCGGTTTTGCTGATGCCAGCGGCTTTTACTGCTTGGTGGACGGCGCGCTGTACGGCGCTCTGATGGAGGTGGTGGCGGTAGCGGCGCTCGGTGTTTTTTTCGGTGAAGGTGCGAGCGGCGGGAAAGACCCAGCGCCAGGACCAGTCGAGCGGCGCGTTGGGGTATTTTCGCTCGAGGGCGGAGGGGAGCTGGACTCGGGTGTCCTGGGCTAGGTCTCGATCGAATTGTTGGCGGACAGTAGCCAGCTGGTCGATGAGGGGGCGCACGAGGCCCTTGGGCAGGAGGGTGACTCGGTCCTTTTGTCCTTTCCCGTCGCGAACGACGACCTGCAAGCGTTCGAGGTCGAGGTCTTTGATGCGCATCTGCATGCACTCGGACAGACGGAGGCCGCATCCGTAGAGCATGTGGCACACGAGAGACGGTTGACCGCTCAGTTCGGAGAGGATGGCGCGCACTTCCTTTCGGGCGAGCACGACGGGAAGTCGTAGAGACTTCTTCGCGCGGGCGATGTCGTGCATCCAAGGGAGATCGACTTTCAGCACGTGGCGAAAGAGGAAGAGGATTGCCGACAGGGCTTGGTTCTGGGTCGACGAGCTGACGTTCTGGACCGTCGCCAGATGGCTCAAGAACGCGGTGACCTCGCTCGCACCCAGGGTTTTGGGGTCGCGCCCTTGGTGAAAGTCGATGAAACGCACGAGCCAGGAGACGTAGCTCCGTTCGGTTTTCTTGCTGTAGTGCGCGATCTGGAGCCGGCGCCGCGTGAGGCGGACGAGTTCCTCGCGCTCGGCCGGGGCGAGAAAGCCCGGACGAGGGACGAAGCGCTGGATGTTGGCGTGCAGCTTCTTGTTACGAGCCAGGAGCGCGCGCCGTGGGCCGGAGGGAGAGCGACCTTTTTTTGTCATTTCGCTCGGCGGTATTGCGAGCCGCGTGCCGCGCACTGAGGGTCGAAAAACCTCGGGAGATCCGCGAGCTCTGCGCCTGGCGGCGGTGGCGGCCGCCGGCGGTGGTGGCCGGTTTCGCCAGTTGGCAGCGTGGTACGCTGGGCGTGAGTTGGCTGAGAAACCGGCAGGTATCGACGGGTCGAGAACCGTCAAGCTCGAGGGCGACGACAGGGCCGAGGCCGGCGAGAAGAAGCTCGACCCGCACCGGCAGACGTGGCGGCGAACGCCCAATCTCTCCGACGTCCGAAACGAGCAGCCGACGGCCTTTGAGTACGCTGCCGAAGATTTGCTACCGCTGTCGGCCAAGGACTTCTCACACGTCAGCTTGATCGACGAGTCGCCGGCGTCTTCGGCGTCGTTTCCGCTGATGGCGCCGCTCGAGGCGCTGCCCCGTCTACCCAAGCACGCGCCGGACTGGATGCGCATGGCGCGCTCTCTTTCGACGTGGCTCGAGCAACTGATCGCACGCGGCGAGATCGACGAGTGGGAGCAGGTCGGGGTGGAGCGCGCGGCCACCGCGTGGAAGCTCGCGGGCATCAGTCGGCGGCGCATGCGTTCGTTGGCGACGCTGCTTCAACGCGCCCACGCGGCGATCCGAAGCCCGGCGCTCGGTTCGGCGCAGACGGCCGTGCACGATTGTGCGGAGGTGGTGTACCGGTCGCTTCCGCGGGACGTGAAGGTGCACACGTCGATGGAGGTGATCTCCGAGGTGGTGCACGGTCTTCGGGCCGAGGCGGATCCGTGGATCGCGGTGGTGCACGGCACGTCGCGGGTGCTCGGCTGGACCGAATACGCGCGCGCCCACGCCGCGCGCGCCCTTCGCTGCGCGATCGAAGCCGGGGAAGAAAAGAAGAGTTGACGCCGGGGCAGTGAGTCAGCGTGGCGATCGGCGGCCGAGGAGGGCGGAGAGTCGGGTTTTTTGGGCGAAGGTGGCGTTGGGGTGTTCTTCTAGGCGGTGAGTTTCGGCGGGTTTCTCGCCGAGTCGGACGCCTATTTTTTTGAGCTGGCCGCGCCGGGCGACGAGTAGGACCACTTCGTCTCCAGGGCGGTAGGCGGCGAGGCGCG
This sequence comes from Polyangiaceae bacterium, assembly GCA_029261965.1. GTDB lineage: Bacteria > Myxococcota_A > Polyangia > Polyangiales > Polyangiaceae > JAJDAH01. The sequence goes on along the minus strand of JAJDAH010000119.1, from coordinate 32,287 downwards.
ATTCGAGCTGGCCGGGGGCGATGTGGTGCTCGTCGATGCCGAGGATCTCGTCGCCGGGCAGCACGCCGGCTTCGTGCGCGGCCATTCCGCGAATGACTTGGCGAACCATCAGGCGGTCAGAGCCGACGTCGGCACCGAGCCAGCCCACCTCTTCGCTGTCGTCGTCTTTTTTGGGCTCCTGGAAGCGCAGGCCGAAGTAGTCGAGCGCGGGGTCGTAGTCGAGCGCGCCGGTTCCGTCGACGGCGTGCCGGAAGAGCTCGTCGAGCGGCTCGTTGGCGACTTCGCTCGCGAGCGCGCGAAACTGTTCGGTGGTGTAGCCCTTTTCTCCGGAGAACTTCTCGTAGGCCGCGCGCATCACGTCGTCGAGGTTCGTTTTGCCTCCGCTCCGTCGACGGATCTCCGCGTCGAGCAAGAAGCCCACCACCGCGCCTTTTCGGTAGTAGCTGATCGAAGTGTTAACCGACGACTCGTCCGGCCGGTAGAACTTGATCCACGCATCGAACGAAGCACGGCTCAGCGGTTGGCTGTTTCTGCCGGGCGTGGTTTCCACGCGATGAATCGAATCCGAAAGGGCCGCGAGGTACTCCTTCTTCTTGGTGATGCCCGCTCGAACTAGCAAGAGATCGTCGTAGTACGAGGTGATGCCCTCGACGATCCAGAGCGCTCGGGTGTAGACCTCGTTTTCGTAGTCGAAGGGGCCCAGCTCGACCGGACGCAGGCGCTTGGCGTTCCACGTGTGGAAGAATTCGTGGCTCACGAGACCGAGCCAGCGCACGTAGCCCTTGCGGGTTCGGGTCTGGAAGGCGCTAGTCATCATCAGCGTCGAGTAGAGGTGCTCGAGCCCACCCCCGCTTTCGACGATGGCGTTGAGGAAGACGTATCTGGGGTAGGGAACGGTGCCCCAGAAATCGGTTTGCACCTCGACGATCTTCCAGACGTCTTCGGCGGACTTTTTTCCCCCCCAAACCCCCTGGCCTCCGAAGTTGGCGAGCACGTGCTCAGCGCCGGCAATTTTCTTTTCGAAGATTTCGGGGTTACCGACGACGATGGGCGAGTCGACTAGCAGGTCGAAGTCTTTGGCGAGATAGCGGTGCTCGTCGCCGTCCGGGTGGGGGTCGAGCGAAGTGACGCTTTTTTTCCAGCGGGCCGGCAGCTCGAGGCGCACGTCGTGGGGCTGGGTGAGGTCGTCGCCAACCAAGAAGGTCGGCGCGCCGTTCAGGACGGCGAGCTCGTCGTCGACGTAGTTGGTCCTGACGGCGAGCTCGGAGGCGTAGAGGCGATAGCGCACGACGACGCGATCGGCCGATCCCGTTTCGACGCGCCAACGGTTCTTTCGGACTTTGCGGCTCTCGAGCGGGGCACCATCTAGAGTGGAGGCGGCGAAGTCTTCGACGTGGCGGCTGAACTCGCGCACGAGGTAGGAGCCCGGAGTCCAGACCGCCATGCGAAGCTCGAGGGGTTTTCCTTTCTCGACGGGGAAGATGCTTTCCACCTCGAGCCCGTGCTGATGCGCTTGGCCGAACCGCACGGTGTGCTCGATGGCTTGGCCGTCACCTCGCGGGGCGGCGGGAGCGGGGGCGGACGGCGCGGTCGGCGTGGCGCTGGCCGTTGGCGACGGAGCGCTCGCGGTCGAGGCGGTGGGGGTCGGCTGCCCGTCGCATCCAATGACCGCGGCGAGCCCAACGGCGGCAACCGCAAAGCTCCGACCGAACGCACCCGTGCTGCTTCTCACCGCGCGGCCCCGCACCGCTGAACCCTCACCGCTCGAACCACGCCTCTTGCCGCTTGGCGAACAATAGATCACCCGACGCAGTCATCGCCCGTTTGAAGTAAGCCTCCATCGGGTCGAGCTGGCCGGCGGCGATCCTCAAAAAATCCGGTAGGAGCGCGGTGAGCGTGACACGAGCGTCTCGGTCGCCGCGGCGGGCCTGGCACCGTCCGCTCTCGAAAGCGAGCTGGTAGCAACGGATGCCCTGGGGCGTACCGATGTTCCACTGCACGACACCGCTCGCGTCACCTGCTCGTTCGGGCACGAAAGCTCCGGCCATCGCCTCGAAGACCTCGTCGAGCAGGCTCTCGAAGTCGGAGCCGATGGCGTCGTAGAGCGCGTCGTCGCTCTTGCCCGTCACCAGCTCGCGCAGATTGTCGCGTGACCGCTTTTCCATCGTCACCACCCGCGAGCATACCCCGGCGCTCGGACCGTGGGTCGGACGGAGGTGTCCGTTCGGGGAATCGAGCTTGACATTGACGGTCAAGAACGATGACCTAGCGCTGCGGGCTCCAGGACAGCATGCTCAAAAACTTTCTTGCACTCGGCCTCGTCGGCTCGACCGCGCTCGTCATGGCGTTCGGGTGCGGCTCGACGGGCATCGAGAGCTTCGAAAACAAGCGCGAAGGCCCGCCGGGTTGCTCCGGCGCGCCCGACTGCGCCGCGTGTCCGAGTTGCCTCGACCGATGTCTGTGCAAGGGCGACGCCGAGGACGAGTGCCGCGACGAGTGCGGGCTCGCGCCCGCGCAACAGTGCGGCAACGGCGTCGTCGAGCCTGGGGAGATGTGCGACGGCAACGAGCTCAACGGCGAGACCTGTGACAGCGTGACCATGGGGACGCTCCCCGAAGGGCGCCTGGTCTGCTCTGACTCCTGCACGTTCACCACCGACGGTTGTGTCGTTCCCGGTGGCCAAGGGGGCAACGGCGGATTCGGTGGCAGCGGCGGCGGACAAGGTGGCGGCGGCGGCATGGGCGGCGGCGGCGGCTTCGGTGGCGGTGGCGGTTTCGGCGGCATGGGCAACTAGCCGGATCCCGACCCGGCGCATCACCCGTTCGAGATCCGCCAGCGCGGTGGCGACGGCCGCAGGATTTCGAGGCATTTAGCGACGATACGTCGAGCACGGCGTCCTACCGGTCCGAGCAGCGATTCGGATCGATAGCGGTTCCGTTCTCGCAGTGCTTCACTCCGGCGACCTCGCCGAGCTCCGAAACCGTTGCCCCATCTGTTCGAACACCCCTACGCGAAGTTCCTCCGCGACGTCGAAAAACCCAGCCGCTACACCGGCCGGGAGCACGGCGCGCGGCAGAAGGACTGGAACGCGGTCCGCGCGCGAGTGTGCCTGGCGTTTCCCGACATCTACGACATCGGGATGAGCCATCTCGGCTACCGCATTCTCTACAAGATCCTGAACGACGACCCGCGCACGCTCGCCGAGCGCGCCTACACGCCGTGGGTCGACATGCAGCAGAAGCTCGTCGAGCACGGGCAACTGCTCGTCTCCAACGAGAGCGCTCGCCCGCTGACGGACTTCGACGTCGTCGGGTTCAGTCTCCAGTACGAGCTCACCTACACGAACGTGCTCACCATGCTCGACCTCGGCGGGATCCCGCTCCGGTCGGAGAACCGAACTGACGCCGACCCCCTCGTCATCGCCGGCGGCCCGGTCGCCACGCACGCCGAGCCCCTCGGCATGTTCATGGACGCCATCGTCATCGGCGACGGCGAGAAGGTCACCACCGACATCGCGCTCGCGTGGGCGGACATGGCGGAGGAAGGTCTCGGACGCGCCGAGCGCCTGCGTCGCCTCGCCCAGCTGCCCGGCGTCTACGTACCGTCGCTTTACGAAACCGAGCGCCAGACCGACACCGGGTTCGTGGTCGCCACCGGGCCGAAACACGATGACGTGCCGTTCCCGGTGACCCGCGCCTTCGTCGAGAACATCGACGACTACCCATTCCCGGATGACGGTCCCGTCGGCGGACCCGAGGCGATCTTCGACCGCATGAGCATCGAGGTCGCTCGCGGTTGCACCGAAGGGTGCCGCTTCTGCCAAGCGGGCATGATCTACCGCCCCGTGCGCGAGCGAAACCCGGAGCAAGTCGTCGACACTGTCGTGCGTGCGCTCGAAAAGAGCGGGCAAGACGAAGTCAGCCTGACGGCGCTTTCCACCGCCGACGTCAGTTGCATCTCGCCGATGATCAAGAAGCTCGTGGAAAAGACGGCTCCCGAGCGAGTCAGCCTCGGCGTCGCCTCGCTTCGGGCCTACGGCCTGAGCGAAGACTTGCTCGACGACATGCGGCAGGTCCGCGCCTCGGGGCTCACCTTCGCGCCGGAAGCCGGCACCCAGCGGATGCGCGACGTCATCAACAAGAACGTCACCGAAGAGCAGTTGCTCGAAACGGCCGAGCGCGTGTTCACCCGCGGCTTCGACAAGATGAAGCTCTACTTCATCATCGGCCTGCCGACGGAAGAAGACGAAGACGTCGAGGGCATCGTCGAGGTCGGCAAGAACGCCCTCGCGGTCGGAAAACGCGTCGGGAACAACCGCGCCAAGGTCACCGTCAGCTGCTCGAGCCACATCCCGAAACCGCACACGCCCTTTCAGTGGTGCGCGATGGACACGCTCGACGAAATCGCCCGAAAGCAGTCACTGCTACGCGACGGGGTCGCGCGGGTGCGAGGGCTTCAGCTTCGGATGCACGACTCGAAAACGAGCGTCATCGAAGGCGTTTTTGCTCGCGGCGATCGCACCCTGGGTCCGGTGCTCGAGCGAGCGTACATGCGCGGCGCACGCTTCGACTCTTGGGAAGACCAGCTGAAGGACGAGGTCTGGCAAGAGGCTTTCCAACACTTCGGCATCGAAGCCGACCGCTTCCTCGGCACGATCCCCGTGACCGCGCGCCTGCCGTGGGATCATTTCGACGTCGGACTGGCCGAGGGCTTTCTGGCCAAAGAGTACCGCAAGAGTCTCAAGAGTCGGCTGAGCCCGCCGTGCGGCAAAGCGGTCGGGCGCTTCATTCACCACACCAACCTGGCAGACGCCGAGGCCGACCAGAAGAAGCTCGTCTGCTACGACTGCGGCGTCGCCTGCGACATGACGAAGATGCGCAAAGAGCGCATGGACTTTCTGACGCAGATGGGCGCCACCCAACCCGGCGTCCGCGCGCGGCTACCCGTCGTCGATGCGCCGGCGAACCTGAACCAGAAGAGCCTCAGGAAACTGAAGAAGCGACCCGAGTCGTTTCGTCCGCCGCGTCCCGGTGGCGAGCCCGAGCGGTGGCGGCTGCGCTTCACCAAGACGGGACCGGCGGCGCTTCTCGGTCATCTCGACCTGATGCGCGAGCTGCCGCGGCTCATCCGCCGCGCCGGTGTTCGCACCGCCTACACCGAGGGTTTCCACCCCAAACCGGCCATGAGCTACGGCCCCGCGCTCTCGCTCGGCATCGCGAGTCTCGACGAGCACATCGACTGCAAGCTCATCGACGCTCCGGATCCCGAGGCGCTCGCCGCCCAGCTGAGCGCGGCGGCACCCGGCGGCATGCGCTTTCTCGAAGCCAAAAAGCTCGGCCCGGACGACCCGCGCCTGGCTCGGGTGATCAGCGGGGCGCGCTACGTCATCGCGCTACCGGAAATCGCGCTCGGTTCCCACGGCGGCCGCGCCGGCCTCGAAGAAGCGGTCGCGAAGTTTCTCGCCACGGGCAGTCTCTCGGTGAGACGCACCATCAAAGGCCTCGGCAAGATGGTCGATGTGCGCGCGCTCGTGACCCATCTCGAGCTCGGCGACGAGCGCGCTCTGCAAGCGCTCGAAAAAGCCGGGGTCGTCGGGCGGCTCGTTCCGCTCGTCGCGACGGCGCTCATCACGCCCACGGGCTCGGCCAAGGTGAGCGAGATCGTCGAAGCGGTGACCGGGGACGCGGAGTTTCCGCACGTCGCGGTCCGCATCAACATGCTCTCGGGCGCATCGAGCCCGATGAATCTCGCCGCACACCGAACGCCGGCGCCGGTCGCCGCCGCGCCCGCGGAGTGACTCTCACCGCCGAGGCAAGCACCAAACGCGGTTTTCGATCGCCGAGAGCCACCGAAGCGCCCGACGGGCGATCACCCGCTCGAGGCTCGACCGCACCTGAGCGACCTCAGAGCGCATAGCGGAAGAAGAGCTGGGCTTGGGCCGCGGGGCCAAAGTCGTTTTCGAGCTCACCCGGCGCCGCCAGGTTTCCGGGCGGAGGTTCGGCGACCTCGGCGTAGAACGCGGCGAGGAAGCGCACGTTCAGCCCGAGCCGAACGTGGTCACCGATGTTGCCCTCGACGCCGACGCCGATGAACATCACCGGATCGAGCCGCGTCTCGTCGATACCCAGCTCGACGGCCTCGACCTTGTTGAACTGTGCGCCGAGGCCGATGTGCACGTTGGGAGTGATGACGAACTTCGGGAACATTCGCACTCCGACGGCGCCAGTGATCGCGGTCGAGAACCGGTCGATGCCTTCGCGTTCCACCGCGCCACCGTCGGAGCTGTAGAAGTCGAGCCCGAGCTCGCTGTAGACGTAGTGGCCGAAGTCGAGCGTTCCGAACGCACCGATGCCTCCGGTCTGTGCTTCGTTCCACTTGGTGTCGCCGTCCTCGTCGACGTTGCGGAAGGAATAGCCGCCCAAACGAAACCCGAAGGAGGGCCGGAGCCACGGGTCGATCTCCTCGTCCTGCTTTTTCTCCGCACGGTCGTACCGAGCCGGCGGGTACATCGGCGCGGCCTCGGGAGACGCCGGCTGAGCGCCGTACACGGGCGCGTAGGTCGGCGCCGAGTGGTAGGTGGGCGCACGATAGGGCGCGGGTGGCGGCACCTGCGGTGCGGTCGCATCTGATGCCGGCTCGTTCGACGCCGCCGCGGGCGCGAGGGGCGTCGCCGGTCCCACCGGCGCCCCGGGCGGCGGCACACCGGGCGATGCGCCGGGCACGGTCGCCGCGAGACCCCCAGCGGCGGAGATCTGCGCCGTCGCTGGCGCCGACACCAAAACCAACGCGAGCCCCAAACCCAACTTCATGCCGCGCATCCGCAAACCTCCGAGCTGTTCGAGCCCGGTGGGTAGAGCAAGGCGTGTGCCGAACGGAAACCGGGGAAAAAGCGCCGGGGGCAGCCACGCCGGGAACAGGCGACTACGCCCCGACCTTCGACAACGGTTCACGCCCCTTGCCCGGGGAATCATGGAGCGCGATACGCCGCACCACGAAGATTGCAGTGGGCGCGGGCGAGTGGGCGCGGGCGAGTGGGCGCGGTTGGCTACGGGTCGCCGCGGTGGTCCCGCGCGTTCAGTGTCTCGTGATGCGGCCCCAGGCGCCGTCTTTCTCTTTGTGCGTCACGATGGTGCGTTGCACGTGGAGAATGACGCGGGTCACCCGCGAGGTGGTGCTGAGGGTGATCTTGTTGGCTTCGTTCGATTTTTGGAAAACCGCGTCCGAGCCGGGGCTCGGCATGGGGTAGCTGAGCTCGGTTTCCTTCGGACCCTGTTTCTGACCGCCCACCAGGCGCGCGGTCAAGAACGGGTGGCGATCGTTGGGGGCGCCGGTGGCGAGATCGATCACTTCCACGCAGATGAGCTGGGCATCCAGGTTGTAGACGCGATTTTTCGTCCAGATCTCGTAGACCACGGGCTGGGCGTTTGCCCGGTCTATGGAGACCTTGCGCACCTCCACCTCGACGTCGGGACGATGCGCTTGGGTTGGGCCGCGGGAGTCCGCGGACTCCATCGTCGCGTCGTGACCGAGCGGGGGCTCGGGCTCAGGCTCGATTTCCTCGACCTTGTCGAGCTCGACCTGGGTCGTCTCTTCGCCGCCACCCGCCCACTCGGGGGACCAGACTACCGTCGGATCATCGTCCCATTGGGCGGGGCTACCGAGCGGTCGGGTCTTGGCGCGGGGTGACACTCCCCGAGAGTATCAACCGGGCCCGACCCCGTCACTCGTCTCGTTCCGGGTTCACGCCCCCACGCCGAGGGGGCGCGCGACTTCGGGGTTACGGACCTTCCAGATCCAGCCGTCGTAGAGGAAGTGCAGCATCGACGTCGCGACGTAGTAGGTCAGGTAGACCTCGGTATTCCGGTAGTCGCGCAAGAACAGATACGCGAGGCCGAGACCGGTAATGAGCACCGGCGCCCACACGAGCGGTTTTCTCAGCGTCGTGGCCGCCAAGCTCTTGTTTTCGGGGTCGCGTTCGAATTTGCCCCGCCCGAAATGGTGAACGAACGAGAGGTATTCGAGCGCGTGGGCCGCGCCGAAGCACAGGTACCCGACGATGGGGCCGTGCACGACGAAAACCCCCAGGAGCGCCAGCGTCGACAGCAAGAAGCTCCACCGGGGAAGGCGTTGTCTAAGCGTGAGCGGGGCGGCGAGCTCGTGGCGCAGCCACCAAGCGAACAGCCCGAAAATCGCGGCGGACATCAGACCTAGAACGATCCTCGAGGACGTGCTCGCCACGAGCGGTGAGAGCGCCGCGTAGACGCTGCGCGCGTTGCTGATCCCCGCGAAAGTTTCGCCGCGAAAGAGCAAGAGCGTGATCGCGACTAGGACGATCGCCGACCAGAGCAGCATGCGGTCTCGGTTCGCGTGCGCCCGGAGCTCGAGCCCGCCCTTGGCTTTGGCGGCGTAGACCCGACAGATGCCGTATCGCTGCTGCACGGTGTGCCAGACGTTCCAGAGCCCGCTCGTCAACATCAGGAGAATCCACGGCGTCACCGACGTTGGCCCGGCCTTCAAGAGCACCACACCGTCCGCCGAGCGGGCGAGCGCCACGCATGCGACGATGAAAACCGGGGCGAGCACGTAAGACCTCGCCCGTTCGCCGAACGCCTTCTTGTCGCCGTACACGAGCAAGAAGGTGTAGTGGCGGTGCACATAGGTGAAGCCGAGCGCGACAGCGATGGCGAGCACCAGCGCGTCGCGAGACTGTCGCGGACCGAGCGGCTCGGCACCGAACGCCTCACCACCGAGACCGAGGCCGAAGACCACCCAGAGGTAGAAAGGCACCCAGCAAAAGGCGAGCAGGCACAGGTCCCACGCCGGTGTTCGGAGCCAGGGGGATTGGCTCGACGCGCTCGTCACGAGCGCGATGTTAGCGCACGGGGTCGGAAGCGAGCAGCAGGCCGATTTCGTGGGTGATCCCGTCGAGCTCCACCCGAGCGCGCCTGACGAGCTCGTCGGCCTCGTCGAACGATCCTTGCTCGAGCTTCTCGCACCAATCCGCCAAATAGGTCGCGCCGACCACGCGGCTCGCCCGTTCGAGCGACCGGGCGAGGCAGTGCGCTTCGTCGGTGTCGCCGCGAGCGGCGGCGAGTGCCAGGTCGCGGAGCCTTTGCCCCGCATCCTCGACAAAACCGGGGAGGGTGCCCACCCGAGCCACCGACTCTGCCACCGCCTGCTGGTCGTCGAAAAACGACAAGTCGGCGTCGGCGACGGGGAGCATGCCCCGGGGAACGGCACATTCTCCGCGACCTGAAGCAGATCCTTTCGGGCCGGCAACTGCTAGCATCCTCGCCAGCCATGCTCATCGACGACATCAAGAAGCGCGTCATGGACGCCATGAAGGCGCGCAACACCGTCGAAAAGGAGATCCTCAAAGTCGTGCTGGGCGAGGCCCAGACCAACGCGGCGCGGAGCGAGGGCTCTGACGACGACAACGCGGTGCTCGCGGTCGTCAAGAAGCTCGTCAAGTCGAACGAGGAGACCCTCGGCGCCTCTGACGATGCGGAGCAGCGGGAGACGCTGGAGAAGGAGCTCGAAATCCTGCGGTCCCTCATGCCAAAAACGCTCTCGCAAACCGAGGTCGTCGAGGCCCTCGGGCCCGTTCACGAGGCCATCAAGAGCGCCAACAACGACGGCCAGGCCACTGGCGTCGCGATGAAACACCTCGCCGCTCGTCCCGCCGCAAAGCAATCCGGCGCCGCCGTCGACGGCAAGACGGTCTCGCTCGCGGTCAAGCAGATCCGAAGCTGAGTCCGTGTTCGCTCCCACCGAGCCGCCGATTTTTCACGCGGACTTGCCGGGCACCGACGGCCGGATCGGCGGCGACCCAGAGGACTTTCGCGTGGAGGAGGTGCCGCTCTATTCGCCGTCCGGCGAAGGGCCACACCTCTACGTGCGCTTGCAGAAGCGAGGGTGGACCACACCGGACGCGACACGGTTTCTCGCCAAGGCCGCGGATGTGTCTCCGAGAGACGTAGGCTACGCCGGGCTCAAAGACAAACACGCGATCACCACTCAGTGGGTATCGCTCCCGGCCGGCGGCCGACCCGTCGACGATTGGAGACTGCCCGACGGCCTCGAAGTGCTCGAGACGTCGCGCCACAAGAACAAGCTGCGCACAGGGCACCTGCTGGCGAATCGCTTCGTCATCGTCTTGAAGGACGTCGCCGAAGATGCGCTCGCGAACGCCCAGGTTCTCGCCGAGAGGCTCGGCAAAGTCGGCTTGCCAAATTACTTTGGGCATCAGCGTTTCGGTTACCAAGGGCGCAACCTCGACAAGGCGCTCGCTTGGCTCCGCGCAAAAGACCGACGCGGCCCCAAAGGCGGGTTCAAGAACAAGCTCAACGCGAGCGTCATCCAGTCGGAGGGGTTCAACCGCTATGTCGTCGCGCGAATCGAGCGGGGCCTCGAGAGCTTGTTGCTCGGCGAGGTGGTTCGGCTCGACGGATCGGGCTCGCGCTTCGTGGTGGCGGATCTCGACGCCGAGGCCGAACGCTACACCTCGGGCGATCTGCACCCCCAAGGTCCACTGCACGGGCCCAAAATGTTCCCTGCCGCCGATCGCGCCCTCGAACTCGAAAACGAGATCGTCGCGTCCCTCGGTCTGTCCGAGTCGGAGCTCTCCTCGCTCGCGAAGTTCGCTCCCGGCACGCGTCGCGACGTCATGTTGCGACCGGAAGCGCTCGAAATTCGCGCTGACCACGCCACTCGTCTGAGTGTCAGTTTCACGCTTCCTCCGGGTAGCTACGCGACCCAAGTGGTCCGTGAGCTCACGCGCGCCCCGTGGTTTGTGCCCTTCGCGGCGGGCGCCGCCGCCTCACCGCCGGCGAGTTCCTCCGGCATTGCGACATCGGAGCCCGAGTCGTAAACAGGCGGCGTGCGCCGATACTCTGCCGTCCCGCTCGCTTTCATCATCGCGTGTGCCGCGACCCCCCAAGTCCCGGAGGTGCCCGACGAATCGGTCCCGCCGGGGGCCGGCGACTCGCCGGCTCCGACCGAGGCTTCATTGGCGAGCGGCACCGCACCCCCCACCGCCCCGGGTCCGACTTCGACGGCCACAGGACCCACCGCGGGCGATCCCGCGCCGGGCAAAGAGACTCCCGCCGAATCGGGGGCGTGCCCCTCGGGCATGAAGCTCGTCGACGGCGAGTACTGCACCGAGGTGAAACAGACCTGCAACAAGAGCTGGTTCGACAAGTCGAACAAGAAGAAGGTCTGTGAGGAGTTCACTCCGCCGACCGTGTGTATCGGGAACAAGGTCAAAAAACGCTACTGCATCGACACCTACGCTTGGCCCAACAAGTTGGGCGAGCGCCCGGAGGTCATGAACAACTACTACCAGGCGCAGGTCAAGTGCGCGGGCATCGGCAAGCGCCTCTGCACCGAGAGCGAGTGGACCTTCGCTTGCGAGGGGCCGGAGATGAAACCTTTCCCTCACGGCTACGTACGCGATGCACGCAAGTGCAACGGCGACCACATGTGGGACTCCCCCGACATGAAGCGAGTGGGCTATCGCAACGCCCGGGAGATCGCTCGGCTCTGGCACGGTGTGCCGAGCGGCAGCCAACCCGAGTGCATCAGCGACTTCGGCGTCGCCGATCTACCGGGCAACAACGACGAGGTCGTCTCGAGCGAAACCTTCACCAAGAACTGGCGAGGCAAGTTCGACAGCGTGAACACCGGCGGACCTTGGTACAAAGGCGTGCGCAACCAGTGCCGCCCGAAAATCTACACGCACAACGAGGGCTTCTACTACTACTTCCTCGGCTTCCGTTGCTGCGCCGAGGCGGACGGCAAAGAGACCGATCCGCGTACGCCAAAGCAAAAGAAGAAGGAGTGGCGCTTCGAGTCGGTGGAGAAGCTCGCCGGCTTCACCCGCGTGGAAGTACAAGACATGCTGGAGCTCAAGAAGAAAAAGGGGCACTGCGACTGCAAACCGTGTCCGGGTAACAGCCGTTGTCCCCGCTCCGCGCTCATCTGCAACACGCTCTGCGGCACCACCATGGGTGACAACGCCAAAGACGCCGACGGGTCGCACCTACCGGCACCCGAATGAGCGACGCCGGCAATACCAAGCGCACGCTGACCGACAAAGCTCTCGCGCCATTCAGTGAGGTCAAAAATGGTGAGGGGTCGACGGCGCTGGTCATGCTGTCGACGATCTTCATCCTGCTCGTTTGTTACTACGTGCTCAAGACGGTGCGCGAGCCGTTGGTGGCGGCGTCGGCGGCTCAAGATCTTCAGCTCGTGACCCAAACGAGCCTGCCCCAATGGCTCAAAGACGTGATCATCAAGCAGGAGGGCGCGCAGCTGAAAGCGGTCGCGGCGACTTTCCAAGCGCTCCTGCTCGTCGGTTTCGTGCCGGCCTACTCTTGGCTCGCGTCGAAGGTCACGCGGATTCGTCTCATCGTCGGCGTGAGCATCTTCTTCATCGCGTGCATCGAGCTTTTTTTCGTGATGCGGCTCGCCGCGGTGCCGATGCTGGGTTTCGTCTTCTACATCTGGGTCGGCATCTTCAGCGTCGCGATGATCGCGCAGTTCTGGTCCTTCGGAAATGACATCTACTCGGAGGAGCAGGGCAAACGCCTGTTTCCGATCATCGGCGTCGGCGCCACCGCCGGCAGTCCCGTGGGGGCGAAGGCCGCGAGCCTTTTCTACGGCTACCTCGCACCGGAAAACAAAGACGGCCAAGCGCCGGTTCTCGACGGGTTCCAGGAATGGATCGCCGACTCCGGAGTCGATCCGTCGTTCATCTTGCTTCAGGTGCCGGTGATTCTTCTGGTCGTCTTCACGCTGTTGATGGTCACCGTTGCGCGCCGCTCGGACGGATCACCACAGAAGCCCGGATCGGACGACCAGAAGCCCGAGCCGAAAGACGAGAACAGTGCTGGCGGCGGGTTCTCGCTCATTTTGAAGTCGCCATACCTCCGACTCATCGCCGCCGTCATTCTGCTGCTCAACGTCGTCAACACCACCGGTGAGCTACTGCTGACGGACATCGTCGTGCAGAACGCGCAGGCGGCGGTTGCCAGCGGTGAGGTGAGCTCGGCGGGGCCGTACATCGGCAAGTTCTACGGCGACTTCTTCTTCTACGTGAACATCGCGGCGCTCTTGTTGCAGGCCTTCGTCGTGTCGCGGATCGCCAAATACATCGGGCTCAAGGGCGTTCTCTTGGCGCTGCCAATCGTGGCTCTCGGCACCTACGGGCTCTTCGCCGCTGGAGTTGGTCTGGTCGCGCTTCGCTGGGCCAAGACGGCCGAGAATTCGACCGACTACTCGATCATGAACACGGGCAAGGCGATGGTGTGGCTGCCCACGACTCGCGACGCCAAGTACAAGGCCAAGCAGGCCGTCGACACGCTCGTGGTGCGCGTCGGCGACGTGCTCGCCGCGGGGCTTTTTTTGGTCGGCACCTCCGCGCTGGGCTGGGGACTGCCGACGATCGCCGCGGTCAACTTGATATTCGTCGTGATCTGGCTAGGCGCGACGTTTCTCTTGCTGAAACGCCACGCCGCGATCACCGAGGATCCGGCGGTCGATCCGGTCGCCACAGGCGTCAGATCCTGAATCCGGGCAGCGGGGGCCCCAAGCCGAAGTGTGACTGGGGAACACAGTCGTGATGTTCTTTGGCGACACCGAACTGGTTCAACCGCCTAGGCCCGAACGGAAAAAAGGCCTAGAAAACACGAGGGGTTGGCCCGTCCAGGTCGCCGGCCGCGAGCTCGAGCCATGGCTCGGATTCTGCACGTCGGCCGAGGCCATGCCGCCCCGGGTGACCGATGTTTCCTCGTCCGCTTGTAGCGTACAAAGTGGTCGATATGGCCGATGCCAGCTATGTAGGCCCGCTGTGCAGGCGATAATTCTGGCCGCAGGCCAGGGCACGCGGCTGCAGCCGCTCACGAGCCAGCAGCCCAAGTGCATGGTGCCGGTTCATGGCCGGCCGCTGCTCGGCTACATGCTCGAGGCCCTGGAGGCAGTGGGGGTGAAGCGCACGGTGCTCGTCGTCGGCTATCGCGCGGACCGAATTCGCGCCGCCTTCGGCACTCGCCTCGACCGCATGCAGCTCGACTACGTGGCGAACCCCGATTTTGCGACGACGAACAACATCTACTCGCTGTGGCTCGCCCGCGAGCACGTCGAGAGCGACGTGCTTCTGCTCGAAAGCGACCTTCTGCTCGACTACGGGATTTTCGAGGACATCAGCGACACCGAAGGGCCCGCGACGGCGCTCGTCGACGAATATCGCAACTTCATGGACGGCACGGTCGTAGTGGCACAGGGCACCGTCGCCGAGCGAATGGTCCTCAAGCGCGACCAGCCGCCCGGGTTCGACTACTCGCGGGCGCAGAAGACCGTGAACGTGTACCGCTTCTCCCGAGACTTCTCGGTCGACACCTACTTCCCCGCCCTCGGGCAGTACGTGGCCGCCGGTCGCAACGACCAGTACTACGAGGCCGTGCTCGCGGACCTCGTGAAGAGCGGCGCGGCAAGCCTCGGGCTCTGCCAGGTCGGTGGTCGTCGTTGGGCGGAAATCGACGACGTCGACGACCTTCGGGCGGCGGAACGACTCTTTCCCCAGGGCCCGACCACTCCCGAGAAAGTCACGCTAGCTTCGCCGGCCTCCGCGAGCGAGGGTGAAAGCGCGCGATGACTTTCCAGCTGGTCCTGCAGTTGCCGAGCGCGGCGCCGAAAGACAACCCGGCGTTCTGGCGTGTGTGCCGCGTCCCGGTGCTGACCCGACTAGTCATTGGTGCCTACCGGAACGGAGCGAAACAAGTCGTCATCGTCGGCGATCCACTCGACGCCGCCCGGCAGCTGCTCGCCGGCGACGAACGACTCGAGCCCATCAACATCGTCTGGGGCAAGGTCCCCGAGACGGATCTGCCGCGAGTCGAAGCCAGCGCGGACGTCGTGCTCGGTCACCCGGTGTGGAAAGCCATCGACGAAGCGAGTGGCAGCGTCTCGGTGCCCGGGGCGCCACTTCTCGTCAAACACGGTCAGGGTCACGAGTCGTCGGCGCCGCTCTGGCAAGACCCTCCGCGCGGCGCTTACGTCGTACCCATAAAAGAGAAGGCCGACCTGCGTGAAGCCAAGCGAACCGTCTTCCGAAACATCACGAAGGCCACGTCGGGACCGGTCTCCCGACACTTCAATTCGCTCTTCTCGATTCCGCTGACGAAGATCCTCGTCGAGACGCCGATGACGCCGAACCAGATGACGTTCGCCAACACCGTCACCGGCATCATCGGCTCGCTCTTCTTCGTGACGGGGAACTTCTACGCCATCGCCATCGGTGGCGTCATCATGCAGCTCAGCTCCGCCCTGGACCGATGCGACGGCGAGCTCGCCCGCAGCAAGTTCATGGAGAGCGAACGAGGGGCGTGGATGGACTCCGTCGGGGACAACATCACGTACATCGCCTTCATGTTGTGCCTCACGATCGGTTATTCGCAGTTCGCGGCTGAAACGAATCCACCTTGGGCGCCATGGGTCGACCTGCTCGGCTTCGGAACGATGGGACTCACTTTCGTGCTCATCGGCGGGATGTTCCTCTACGTGCACAAGAACAAGCTCGGCGGCACGATGACTGCCATCGCGTCGGACTTTCGGGCCAACGTCGACAAGAAGCGCGCCGGGCTCCTGTTTCGTCTGCTCGACAAGGTGAAGGTGCTCGGCGAGCGCGACCAGTTTTCCCTCGTATTGATGGTCCTCGCGGTGCTGCCCGCCATCCTGCAGAGCCCCACCTCCTATCACGTGCTGTTTTTCATCGTCGTCGGCTTCGTGCTCGCCGCCAACGCGTACTTCCTGCTCGGCTGGCTGAAGTCCGCACGCGCTCGCGCGCGTCTCGCACCGACGCTCTCGAGCTCGCAACCCTGAGCGCATGCTCGATTCGCTGACCGTACGTGCTCGCGGTTTTTTCAAGCCGCGCTTGTCGATCTTCGGCGAACGCTACTCGCCGCTCCAGTGGTACAAAAATCACAAAGCCGACGTCTTCATCGTCTGGTTCCCGAAAACCGGCGGCACCTGGGTCCGACTGCTCGTTCACACCGCGCTGTCGAGACACACCGCTATCATTCCGAAGGAACCTCTCGAATTCCACGAGTTCACCGAAGCGCACCCGAACATCCCGCTCGTCAGGGCCATCCACGACGACGAGCCGCACTGGAAGCTGCCCCGTCAACTGAGCCTCACCAAAGACCGGTACCGCCAGAAGAAGGTCGTTCTACTGGTACGCGATCCGCGCGACGCCATCGTGTCGCTGCACTTTCAGATGACCAAACGCTGGAAGGTGACCGACAAGGAGCTCCCGGAGTTCATCTGGCAAGAGCGCGGCTCGCTCTTCAGCATGATTCGTTACTACAACATCTGGGCCCAAAACCGCGACGTGCCCCAAGCGCTCTTGCTCGTGCGCTACGAGGACATCCACGCGGACCCGAAAAGGAAGCTCCGTGAGATTCTCGATTTCATGGGGGTGAAAGACATCGGCGACGGCGTCATCGAAGATTCCGTCGGCGCCAACGACATCGAAAAGCTTCGCAAGCGCGAGGCCTCGATGCAGTACACGACGAAGCGTCTGCGCCCCGGCGACGCGAGCGATCCGAGCTCCTTCAAGGCTCGGCGTGGAAAGGTCGGCGGCTACGTGGACTACCTGGCCGCCACGGACATCGAGAAGATTTCCAAAATCGTCGAGGACGAGCTCGACCCCTGGTTCGGTTACTCCGGCTGATGAAAAAAAAAGGCACGGCCAAGCGCGTCGCGCTCCTTCTTCTCGGGCTGACGCTCTTGGGTGTGTTGGTGTGGCGCGCCGGCCCGAAGGAAGTGCTCGCTCACGCGATGAGTGTCGGCTGGGGCTTTCTCTGGCTCATATTGATCGCCCTCGGGTGGCGCACGATGGCCGCGACGGGAATGTGGCTCTTGTTCGACCCGGCTCACCGGATGAAGTGGCTCACGGTGTTTCTCATCCGAGTCGGGGGAGAGTCGGTCAACACGCTCACCCCGTTTTTCAACATGGGTGGAGAACCGGTGAAAGCTCTCATGCTGAAAAAACACGTCGGGCTGGAAACCGGAAGCAGCATCGTCCTGTTGGACAAGACGATGTTCTTCTTGGCCAGCCTCGTTTTCATGGTCACGGGGTTGATGTTGGGTGTGTTCGTGCTCTCGGACCATCCGGCGGCTTTGGCGACCGCCGGAACACTCCTAGCTATGTGGGTGGTAGGTTTTGCATTCCTGATCCGACAGCAAGCCCGGGGCCGCCTGGTGAGCACCCTCACCCACTGGCTCGCGCTCGTTCGAGTGCGAATTCGCCCAGAAACCCGCGAGCGCCTCGACCGCGTCGATCAGACCTTGTCGACCCTTTGGACGAAGCGTCAGGGGCGTCTCTGGCTGTCGTTCATTGCCCACATGGCGGGGAGGCTGCTTCGTTCGGTGGACGTGTATGTCGCTGTTTTGCTCCTCGGCATGACCGTCGACTTTTCCACGGCGTATTTCATCGGGGCCGTGGGTGTGCTGGTCAACACCGCTTTTGCTTTCATTCCCGGCGCGTTAGGCGCGTTCGAGGGAGGCCATGGCTACGTGTTCGAGCTACTCGGCATGAGCGCGGCCGCAGGGGTCTCGGTGGGACTCATCCGCCGACTGCGCACTTGGGCGTTCGCCGCCATGAGCTATCCCATCGTCGTGCTTTACCCGACGGAGGCCGTGGGCACGTCGTCGCGCGGCGCCGAGGCCCGCTCCGCCGAGCCGTGACAACTACAAAAGCTCGACGCTGAATCGACTGGTCGACGCTTGCGCGAGCGCCGGCTCCGAACGATAACTAAGGCCCCCCGAGGCCCATGTCCGGCGAAACTCTTCCTCAGATCCAAGCGGTCAGTCCGTCGAACCGGACTCATTGGCTCGAGCTTCGCGGCAACTCGGTCCCGTTGAGCGGCGAAACGACAATCGGACGCAGCCCCGAGTGCGCGGTCGTTTTGGACGACCACCTGGCGTCCCGACGGCACGCGAAGATCGTCATCACGCCAAATGCCACGATCATCCAGGACCTCGGTAGTGCGAACGGTGTGTTGCTTCGCGGCGTGAAGATCGAGCAGCCCACGGTGCTCGAGTCCGGGGACGAGATCGTGATCGGTCAGCAACGCATGAGGTACCGGGTGCACGCCACCGAGGTCCGAGTGCGCGACGACACCATCGCCACCGGAGTCCAGACCGTCCCGCGGGACACCGCTATCGCGGAGGAGGATGCCACTGGGCGCGCAAACGCCGTCGACTTGCTCGGCGGCATCGCGGACAAAGCGCTCGCCCTGGGCGACGTGGCCGAAGCCGTTCGTGTGCTGACGCCACTGCTCGAAGCCGCACTCGAAGATGTGAAAGTCGGCCGAAGCGTGGATCCATCGATGAAAGCGAGCCTCGAAAGTTACGCTCTCAAGCTCGCGCTCGCGACCAGACGCGGCAAATGGATAGACTACCTGCTGGCGTTGTACTCGACGCTCGTCGTCCCGATGCCAATCGAGACCGTCGATCGCCTGTACGAAGTCGCGCCGAAAGTCGACCGCATCGCGCTCGGTCCGTTCAGCGAGTATCTCGCCGCCCTCAGACGCCGCGACTTGACCCCGTCGGAGCGGTTCGCTCAGAAGCGACTCGAAGGGCTCGAGAAGATTTTTCGCCTCAAGGCCTGAGCGGCGACTCAGCCCCGTGCCCGAGCGAGCGCGAGCACACTCAAGACCACGACGTCTCGCGCCGCATCGATGGTGAGGTCTTGCTGGATTCGCAGCTGCCGCCAAGTGAGCGGATCCACCGCAGCGGCCACCGCGGCCCCGAGCTCCGTGTCTTCGTCGATGTCGATGCCCTCGGGCGCCAAGAGCTCCGCCATGCATGACCGGACCCGACGAAGCACGACCCCGCGATGCATGTCGGGCACCGCCACGGTTTGCGTGAGCGCCGCCCATCGAATCGCCGAGTACTCTTCGAGAAACAAGGCGAAGGGCCCGAAGAACGCTTCGACACGTTCTTCGAGCGTACCGAGCGTGGGAACGACGGGCATGGTCTCTTCGGCGTGTTGTCGGAACCGGACCACCGCGGCCATCATCAGCTGGACCTTGTCGCCGTAGAGGTTGAACAACGTGCGCTCGGTGACGCCCGCGCGATCCGCGACGTCCTTGGCGGCGGGCACACCCTTGCCCTCGCGCAACAGGTCGAGCAAGGCTTCGACGACGGCTTCGCGCGACCGCTCGCGCCGAGCTCGTCGCCCGTCCACCTTCGGCTCGGCCGGCATCGTGCAACGCTGAATCGCCAAATTCGTGCGCTGCGGCGAGTCTTTGTTCGCCGGCCCCGAGCGCGGGGACCATTTTCAGTCGAATCTCGGGCACTTGGCCCACGAGACTTACTGCCCGAAAACGCGAGTCTCGGGCTTGAACGCGGCCCAGGAGAACCAAAAGTGGTTGATGGCGACGACGGGTGACAGCACCGCGCCCTCGAGCTCGCCGCTGACGGCCACGCCGTGAGCATTCCAAACGCTCCCGGTCTCAGCATCGACGAAGCGTGCGCCCTTCGCTTCGAACGTGAGCAAACGACCGAGGTGCCGTCGCGAATACGCGGTGGCGGCGCCGACGTCCCGTCCGCCCGCCACGGTCGAATCGTCGAGCGCCGAGCTCGTTCCGGGCTTCCAGAATACGACGACCGGCTTCGACAGGACGGTGTCGTTCGCCACGAGCTCGCGCTTCAGCACGCGATAAGGAAAGGCCACCGCCTCCTTTCCGACCTCTATGGTGAGCACCCGGGCAACCGGCGGAAGCACCTTCGGGGTCTCGCCGCGGAAGAGAAACGGCGGCTTGTCGATGTCGTCGTATCCGCTGTAGGGGTTTCGCCCGTAGGCGCGCCGGAATCCCGTATCTCGAGACAGGACGGTCGCCGTCGGATGCCGGCTCTTGAAGTCGCCCCAGGAAATCATCTCACCGGGGTGAAAGTCGAGCTTCTGTCCGACGTGCTTACCGGCTATGGCCTCGCCAGTGGCTTGCTGCCACCAGGTTTCCGTTTGTCGATCGTACATGATGAGGTTGCTGTTCCGAAGCCGACCGGTCGCTCCAAAGTCGAACACCGCCCCCGCGAGCGACCTCTTGAACACGATCGCGGTGTTGCATAGCGGACAGAAAGTGACGACGAGAGCTTCCTTGCCCACCGTGTCGTTCACGAGCTCGTGCCACATCAGCACCTGTATCGGGTAGGCGCGCACCTCGTCGCCAACGGCGACTCGAACCACCGGCTCTTCGGGTTTCAACCAGGAGTCGGCTTCGCCGACCCGTTCGAACTTCGGGTCGTCGATGGCGGCGATGCCGTCCTTTGGTGGTCCGCCGGAGAAGATTTCGGAGAACGGAACGACGTGGCGCGAAAAGTCCGTCTTGAACTCCGCCGCCGCACCCGGCGGCGGATCTTCCTGCGGCAGGAGCTCGACGGAGACCCTGCCCACGGCGACCCTCGACGCATCCGAAGCGGTGGTGGGGGCGGGGACGACGGCCTTGGCGTTGCTTTCGTGGCTCGAACACGCGTGGCATCCGGTCGAGAGGAGGGCGGCGCCCGCCGTGATGAGCGCCATCGCTTGCTTCGACCACATGCCGGGAAATACGGAACAGAGAACTGGCGAGTTTCCCTCCCGGTTTTCCGCGCCCCCGGGCGATTCGGGGTAGACCGGTCTTCGACATGCTGCGGCGGCTCGGCGATCTCTTCCCGCTCTGGGCGGTGCTCTTTTCGCTCGGTGCGCTGGCGGCCCCGCAGATTTTTACGCCGATGAAACCGGCCATCGTGCCGCTGCTCGGGGTGGTGATGCTCGGCATGGGCATGACGCTCACTGGAGGGAGCTTCGCCGAAGTGGCCCGGCAGCCTCGTAAGATCGGCATCGGGGTGGTGCTCCAGTTCGGTTTCATGCCGCTCATTGCCCTCGGGGTAGCCACCGGGCTCGGGCTCGAGCGCGATTTACTCGTTGGCTTGGTGCTCGTGGGGTGTTGCCCCGGCGGTACGGCGTCGAACGTCATCACGTACCTCGCTCGGGGCGACGTCGCGTTGTCGATCAGTCTCACCGCGGTTTCCACCGTGGTTGCGCTCGTGGCGACCCCGACCCTCGCGCTCGTTTACCTCGGCCAAACGGTCGAGATCGATTGGTCGAACATGTTGCTCAGCGTGCTGAAGATCGTCGTGGTGCCCGTGGTGCTCGGCACGGTCATCAACACGTACTTCGGGCAGCGTCTGACGCGCGTACGCGACGTGTTCCCGCTCGTCTCGGTAGCGGCCATCGTCGTCATCATCGCGATCATCGTCGCGCTCAACGAAAAGAGGATAGCCACCCTCGGCCCGCAGGTGGTGCTGGCGGTCGCCCTGCACAACGGGATCGGTCTCGCGGTCGGCTACGGATGCGGTCGACTGCTCGGGTTCGACGCCCGCACGTGCCGCACGCTCGCCATCGAGGTGGGCATGCAGAACTCGGGTCTCGGCGTCGCCTTGGCCAACAAGTACTTCACCGCCGCCGCCGCGCTCCCCGGCGCGGTGTTCAGCGTCTGGCACAACTTGACGGGATCGGCGCTCGCGGCTGCGTGGTCGCGATCCTCCGACGACAAGTTGGTCAGCCCGAAAGGTACCTGAAGTACAAATAGTAAAGAGCGAACGCCCCCAGCACGAAGATGCTGAGCCCGCTCAACCCGACCAGCCAACTTTTCGGCCGAGCCTCTTCGGGCACATCGTCGGACGTCATCGCGCGATGGTTCAACCCGGCGAGCACCGGCGCGGTCAGAAACGAGAGAGTGGTGGCGATGTCCACCATGGCTTTGAGCGACGTGAGCAAGAGCCAAAGCACGAGCATCGAGCCCGCCGCGAGGGTGACGACGGCGATCCAATAGGTGCGTCGCTGAGCCGGCTGCTCGAGCTCGTAGTCGTCGCCTTCGGGCCCGCGAAACCGCGCCACCAGGATCGCCACCGCTCGCGGGAAGCCGTCGATGACGGTCAGCGTCGTCGAAAACATCACGGCGAACGCCGCGGGACCGATGATGTACTTCGCCCAGTCGCCCAAGGTCGACCGGTACAGTCCGATGACTTGCGCCGCAAACCCGCCAGCGGAGGCTTCGAATTCGACGCCTTGGCCGTGCATCACGCCGGCGCCCATCAAGAGGAAGCAGAACGCCAAGACGACCGTCCCGATGTAGCC
Organism: Polyangiaceae bacterium; assembly: GCA_029261965.1. GTDB lineage: Bacteria > Myxococcota_A > Polyangia > Polyangiales > Polyangiaceae > JAJDAH01. The sequence goes on along the minus strand of JAJDAH010000119.1, from coordinate 10,104 downwards.
GATGTGAAAGTCGAGCATCGACTCCTTCAGGGTCGGCGCGTGGCCAGTGTCGTGACGGCGCGCCAGCGCCCAAAGCGACTGCCAAACCGCGACGTCGATGGCCGACGGCATCCAACCGACGAGCGCCACGACGAAGAAGATCGTTGCGCGGTCGAGATCGGCGGCACCGAGCCACCAGGACTGCCCCCAGTCGATGCGAGGCAAAACGAGCACCGTCGCTGCGATCGTGCTCACCGTGAAAATGACGACGAGCACGCGCACCAGGCGGTCGAGCCAGTGGTAGCGGCCGATGAGCAAAAGGGCGCCGCAGAGCGCCAGAAGGACGGCGCTCATCGTGATCGGGCTCATTCGAACGCCTGTGACGGCCAACGCGAGCCCGGCGGTCACGACGGTGACAGCCGCCTGCACGATGAACATCGTCGCGAGAGTGACGAGCGCGTAGATGCCGAGCGCCCAGCGGCCCTGTCGCCGATAGCCCTCTAGAAGCGATTTACCGGTGGCCGCCGTGTACATCGGCCCGAAACGAAACGGCGCGTACTTGAAGAGGTTCGCCAAGAAGACGGCGCCGACGAGAGCCAGACCGAACTGGGCCCCGGCCCGGGTCGACTGCACGACGTGGGAGACGCCTACCGCGGCGGCCGCGAACAGAAGCCCGGGGCCGAGTGCCTTGAGAAACCCCGCCCTCGTTTCCATTTGGGACTACCGTAGCTTCTTGTACTTGATTCGGCGCGGTTGGTCCGCGTCCTCGCCGAATCGGCGTCGGCGGTCGGCTTCGTAGGCCTGGTAGTTCCCTTCGAACCACTCGACTTTGCTGTCGCCCTCGAACGCCAACATGTGAGTGGCGATGCGATCGAGGAACCAGCGGTCGTGGCTGATGACGACGACGCAACCGGGGAAGTCGAGCAGAGCTTCTTCGAGCGAGCGCAGGGTGTCGACGTCGAGATCGTTGGTCGGCTCGTCGAGCAAGATCAGGTTCCCCCCGCTCTTGAGCAGCTTCGCCAAGTGAACCCGGTTGCGTTCACCCCCGGAGAGCGTCTTCACCAGCTTCTGCTGATCGCTCCCCTTGAAGCCGAACCACCCGCAGTAGGCGCGCGAGCTGACCTCGCGTTTTCCGAGCTCGACGGTCTCGGCGCCCCCGGAAATCGCCTGCCAGACGTTGTCGTCCCCCGCGAGCGCGTCGCGAGACTGATCGACGTAGGCGATCTTGACGGTCTCCCCGAGGCGAAGCTCGCCGTCGTCCGGCTTTTCTTCGCCGACGAGCATACGAAAGAGCGTGGTCTTGCCCGCACCGTTCGGACCGATGACCCCGACGATGCCGCTTCGGGGCAGTCGAAACTCGAAGTCGTCGATGAGAAGCTTGTCCTCGAACCCCTTCGTCAGGTGCTCGGCTTCGATCACGAGATCGCCGAGTCGAGGCCCGGGCGGAATCGAGATCTCGCCGCCGTCGACCCTTCGCTCGGCCGCTTGTTTGACGAGGTCCTCGTAGGCGTTCAAGCGCGCCTTGCTCTTGGCCTGGCGGGCGCGAGGCGACGCTCGCACCCACTCTAGCTCGCTCTCGAGCTTTTTCTGGCGCGCGGTGTCCTGCTTGTCGGCCTGGGCGAGGCGAGCCTGCTTCTGCTCGAGCCAGCCGGTATAGTTGCCCTTGTACGGATAGCCGCGCCCGCGATCGAGCTCGAGAATCCACTCGGCGACGTCGTCGAGGAAGTAGCGGTCGTGCGTTACGGCCACGACGGTGCCGGGAAAGTCGTGGAGAAAGCGCTGCAGCCACGCGACGCTCTCGGCGTCGAGATGGTTCGTCGGCTCGTCGAGCAAGAGCAAATCGGGCTTCTCGAGCAGCACGCGACACAGCGCGACCCGCCGCCGCTCTCCGCCGGACAGGTGCTCGAGTTCGGACTCCGGGGGCGGTAGCCGAAGCGCTTCCATCGCGATCTCGACTTTCGAATCGAGATTCCACGCATCCGCCGCATCGATCTCGTCCTGGAGCTTGCCTTGGACCTCGAGCAAGTCGTTCATCTCGTCGTCGCTCATCGGCTGCTCGAATTTCGAGCTGACCTCTTCGAACTTCGTGATGAGCGCCCGCGTCTCGGCGACCGCTTCGTAGACCGCATCTTTGACCGTCTTTGCGTCGCCAAGCTCCGGCTCTTGAGCGAAGTAGCCGACCTTGGTTCCCGGGTGCGGCTTCGCCTCGCCGAGGAACTCTTTGTCCACCCCGGCCATGATCCGGAGGAGCGAGCTCTTGCCGGAGCCGTTCGAACCAATCACCCCGATCTTCGCGCCGGGAAAGAACGCCAGCGTGATGTTCTCGAGGACTTTTTTGTCGGGAGGATGGACTCGCGTCACCTCCTGCATCGTGAAAATGAATTCGGGCATCGGTTTCCTCACAAAACGCGGACGGCGGAAAGAGGGTCGCTCCTTCCGCCGTCAGGGCCTTCCTCCCTTTGGTGGGAGAGCGACCAACGCTTTATTGTAAAAATGCTCGGTCGATCAGAGGTTGCCGCAGGCAGCCTTGCACTGATCAGCGGCCTGCTTGACCGCCTGGGTGCAGGCGTCCGCAGCCGGCCCAGCTTGGCCTTTGCAATTGGCCTCGCCAGCCGCAACGGTCTTGGCGCAGGCTTCTTCGCATTCCTTCTTCTTGTTCGAGCAACCCAATCCAAACGTGAGCGCTACGACGCTCAAAACAACTGCTAGACGCTTCATGCTCCATCCCTTCCTTCCCGGCCCTGAGTCGGGGCAGCGATCAGTAGAGGGTCTGACGCGAGGTGTCGAGAGAAACCGGCCACAGTCGTCGCCGGAACACGGGGTTTCCAGCAGCGACGGAATCGTTGGCCCGGATAGAACGAGTGGAAAACCTGGGGACGCGCTAGTCCTTCGGGGCCCGCGCGCTGATCGCGCGGCGCACATGTGCGAGCTCGGCTCCTTCGTCGAAGACGAGCGCGTCGTTGCGTACGCTGACCCCAAGTCGTCGCCACAGCGCCTTCAAATCCACCGGCGAAGGTGACGCCCCCATTCGACGATGAAGCTTCTGAAGAACCGGAATGCCGATGGCTTCGTCGGCGGTGCGAAAGAAGCGCGCCGGCGCCCAGGACACTTCGGTGTTGCCCCCGGCCTTCAAAACCCCCGCCAATGCATCGCCGAGCGATTGGCGGTTGTTCGTTCGCTCACGGATCTCCACGTCGGCGACGAGCCAAAACAACGCACCGCCCCAGTAGATGCGGCCCCAGGTCGCGGTTCGGTCGAGCCCCTGGTCCCCGGCCTGGGGCTGACCGTTCGGCAACATCTCCACGAGCTCCTTCCATAGAACCTCCGGCGCGTAGTTGCCGACTCGTGCGCGCCATCGGTTCGACGTACGTGGCGAGCCCTTCGGTGATCCACCGGTATCGGTACGGCATCGACGGCACGGCGAGATGGACCATCTCGTGAGGCCCCCGCCAATCATTGTCTAAGTCCGCCTGGGCGGCAGACGGCCCGATGGTCATCAGAATGGTCGAACCGCCGCCGCCCTTTTGCTTGCCGTGGATCTTTCCCCGCCGAGAGGGAACGACCAGCGCGAGCACGCGCTTCACGGGAAAGCGCCCCAAGTACGCCGACAGACCACGCGCGGAGCGGTCGAGCCACTCGACGATCTTCCGGTCGGCCAGAGGGAGCTCGCCCGCTGCAATGGCGACGTCGACGACTCCGCCGTCCGCCGCGATCCGAAACCGCCGAAACTCGCCGAAGGCGGAATAGGGACTCATCGAAACCAGCGAGCTGTCCGTTTCGAACTGCCCCGCGGCCCGGCCGAGCCCGACGCCGCTGACGAACTCCGGTTCGCCCGACACACGAAACCGATACGGCACACCCGGCTCGATCCCGAGCGGCCTGAGCAGCCACGACGACGGCGATGTCACGATCGTGCGGTGGATTCGCACGGCCCAATCGGCGCTCCGGCGCTCGGCCGCCAACGATCCGAGCTCGAAGCGATAACGAACGCGGCAACCTGCGCCACCCGAACAATCATCGATCAGCCACGAACCCTCTCGCGGACTCACCGCGGACCACTCCGCCCCGGCGAGCACTTCGACGTCGTGCACATGACTCTCCGCGCGGGGGTCGACACTCAGCTCGCTCGTCGCGGTCGTGGAGAACGTCGCGGCTATTTCGAGCTCGCTCGCATCGGGGGTGGCGCGCACCTCGTAGGTCCAACCCGGCGCCGTGGCGCTCGACGCAGCCGGCGCGACTGCTCGCGCCGTGGAAGACTCGGCGCCGCACGCCGCGAACATCGAGGCCGCGACGGCCAAGCACAAACAAGCGGTGAGCCGGTCGATCATCGCCATACGATGCACCGGTACACCCAGTTTCGCTTTTTCAGGCTCACTGCACGGGAAGGAGAAGGTGCGGAGGATCCAGCATTCCCTCGAAGTTTGGGTCCGGAATCCGTCTCGACCACCGTGTCATCCTCCGCTACAAGGTGCCCCGACGGGCGAGACCCACATTCAGAAAAAACGCATCAAGGAGAACGAGCAATGAAGATTGCAAAGAGCATGGCCGCCGCAGCGGCTGCAGGACTGTTGGCTGTTGCCTGTGGCGACTCCCTCCCGGCCCCCGAGGCCCCCGAGGCCCCCGAGGCCCCCGCCGCCCCTGACACCGACTCGATGGTCGACGAGGCTGCTCCCGAGGGCATGGACGACGCCGCGGAGGCCACGGACGAGGCTGCTGCCGAGGGCAAGGAATGCTGCAAGGGCATGAATGAGTGCAAAGGCAAAGGCGGCTGCGCGGTCGACGGCAAGAACGAGTGCAAGGGCCAGAACGAGTGCAAAGGGAACGGCGGCTGCAACGCGCACTGCCCCAAGTGATCTCGTGAGCGTCTGCGACTCTCGTCGAGTCGCGGGCCAATGAGCGCCGATACGGGCGCGCGCGAGCCGAGTGCTCGCCGCGCCCGCGGCATTTTGTATGGCCCCCGCGCGGGGCGGTCGAGGGCGAACGAGCGGTCGAAGGCGGAACTAGCCGGCCCGGGAGCGAAACTGCATGTCGGGGGCGAACGTAGCTTCGGGTTCGAGAGGAAGCGGTTGACGATGCAAAAGACTCTGGGGCCGTTGTCGCTCATCCTGTTGCTCGCGGGATGTGGCAACAACGGGCCCAACATCCCGCCGGAGCTCCGGGAGCTCATCGACCCCGGCGCGTTCTCGAGCGGTGCCACCGTCGACAATCTCTGCTTTTCGGGATGGCGTAGTCCGAGAGCCGCGGGATTCGACCCGAAGGCTTTCGACGCCGAGCCGGTTTGCTTCGACGACTTCTTTTCGGATCCCGACGCGAGGGTGTTGATGGTGAACACCGCAGCCATCTGGTGCGAGGCGTGCGAGGTCGAGTGGGGCGGGACGGGCAGTCAGCCGAAACTCGAGGACGAAGTGCAGAAGCGTGAAGCCGACGGATTGCGCTTGCTCGGCACGCTGTTCCAAGACGCGGACCGACAACCAGCCACGCGGGACAACCTCGCCGCTTGGGCCCGCACATTCGACATCGCGGCACCTTTCGTTCTCGACCCCGACTTTCGAATGGGCGTGTTTGCCGACCCCCTGCTTCAACCGTTCAACATGATCATCGACACGCGCACTCGGACGGTGATCACTCAGACCAACGGCAATCAACCCGCAATCCTCTTCGCCGAGATCGACCGGGCTCTCGGCGAGCGAAACTGAGAGCTAGCGCCGACGTCGAGCTCCGCGGCATGCGCTTCCACGTCCCTTGTGCCGCCGCGCTGCTCGCGACCACGCTCCTGGCCGAGGCCGGAGCGTTCGAAGCGGGACCCGTCGGCGAGACGCCGGTGACCGTGGACGTCACCAACGCGTCGAGTGTCGCAGTGAACGTCGACAACCGAAACACGCGCGCCGGCGCCGCCGAGACCAGAACCGACGACGATTGGGCGTACTGGTACAATCGTCTGAACGTCCAAGCGACGTGGAAGGACTTCGAGGCGGGTTTTCGGTTGGACAGCGCCTGGTTCCTCACGCGGCCGAGCCCCGCCGGCGTGGGACTCGACATGCTGCGAGACCGAAACGGCATCCTCGCCCCACCCTTCGTCGCCGCGGATGCCGACTTCTTCGTGCAGAAGACCCTCGAAGCTGGCGACGATCTGTCGTCACGCTACATCAACTGGGTCTATCCGGCGAAGGTGTACGTCGGCTACACGTCGCCCCACGTCGAGGTCACGGTTGGGGACTTCTACGCCGAGCTCGGTCGTGGGCTCGTGCTGAGCGTTCGAAAGCTCGACGAGCTGTCGAGCGACACGACCGTTCGCGGCGGTCGCGTGACCGGACGCGTGCGAGCCGGGGACGTGCGCCTGAAGCTGACGGGACTCGGCGGCACGATGAATCCGCTCCGTCTCGATGAAGCGAGCGGCCGTTACCTCTCGGTCGATGGCAGTGTGACCGAAGGATTCGACAAGTTGACCGAGGTCGGCATGCCGAGAACCATCGACACGTTCTTCGATCCGTCGCCGAGTCCGAGCTACGCGCCAGATCACCTTTTCGGTGCCCAACTCGAGGGCAGCCTGAAGAAGGTCAAGCTCGCCGTGCAGGGTTCGCTCCTCGATCGTCAGCCGGCGGTGAACCAGGACATCGTGCGCACTGCGGACACCATGCTCACCGGAAGCGTCTCGGCGAGCTTCCCGGATCTGTTCGGTCACGGCGCAGCGTACGTCGAGGTCGCCGGTCAACAGCTCCAGCACTCCCAAACGCCGGAGGTCGACCTCGGCGGCCACGCCGTCTACGGCAGCTTGGCGCTGTTTGCCAAACCGCTCAGTTTGACGACCGAGCTCAAACACTACCGGAGCTTTTTTCCTCTCGCCGCCAACGTCGATCTCAGCCAGGCGCCGGAGTTCGCCGTCGTCCAGTACTCGTCTCCACCGACTACCGAGGCGTTCTGGGTGGACACGGAGTTCGGGGACTTCAACACCTGCACGACCGGTGGTCGCAGCAAGCTCGACGTCGAGCTCGGGGACGACGAGAGCGTGTTCGCCTGGGTCGGCCGATACGACACCTGGGCGGAATCCGCGAGCAACGAGACCTGTCGCACGAGCGACGACGACCTCAATCGTGTCTGGGACTTTGCCGTCGGAACAGAAATCACGTCCCAAGAGCGGCAGAGCCGAGCCGAAGCCGTCGTCGGGAGTAGAATCGACGAAACCGATCGCCGAATCAGCGACGGTCGCGGTCTCGAGACCCACGTGTTCTACGAAGAGGTCTACGTGCGCTACGACGTGATTCGGGCGCTCGGCGGACCCTTCTCGCTCCAGCTACAAGGCTGGCACCGCCGCCGGCGGCAGACGCTCGGCGGGCCGAACGAAACCTACACCCAGGCGCAGCACGTCACCGGTTTCGGTTGGGACAAGCTGACGATGTCCTTTGGGGTGGAGCTCGACACCGATCCCGCCACTCCGCGCCGCTACTTCAATGGGCAAGCCAAGTACAACATCACGAGCGGATCGAACGTCGCCTTGTTCGTCGGCCAGCGCCGCGGCGGCCTGCGCTGTGTGTCGGGGGTGTGCCGCATCTTTCCTCCGTTCGAGGGCGGTCGGCTCGATCTGACGATTCGGCTCTGAGCCACGTCGCCCGAGCGACAGCAGCTGAGCGGGGCAGCGGCGGGGCAGCGGCGGGGCAGCGGCGGGGGCCAGGCGCGCTCGCCCCGAGCCATCCGTGCAACCGGGTGCACGGTCGTGACCGCCAAGGGGTGCAAGGACTTGCACTCGCCACCGACGAGCGCCGTCGAAACGCTGTCTTTGGGCTCCGAACGCGATGGCACGCGCCCTGCAACTACATCAGCACACATCGACACACACCAGCCGGGAGTCTTCACCATGTGGAAAAAAGTCATCGCCGCTTCGAGCTTCGTCACAGCCGCCGCTCTCACGGCTTCTGCCGCGTACATCCAGATCGACGCGAACGCGTTCACCTCGGCGCCGGACGACGAGACCACTAGAGCGAGTGCAACGGTCGCCGCCGTACCCGAAGCCACGGACTTCACGACGAATCACATCGAGCTCGACGAGATGTTCATTCGCGGCGTCGCGCCCCGCGCGACCAAAAACGCCCGGGCGAAGACGAAGAGCACGCGCGTCGCCAAGACGACCCTGAAGCCGTGCGGTGAGTGGCTCGACGTCGGCGCACGATTCATCACCAACGACGGCGCCAAGGGCGTGCGCCGAGCACGCCAGCTGTGCCGCTGAGTCGCAGGGGCCGGGGGGGGACCTAGAGACCGTCGAGCACTTCGAGCGCGCTCTCGACATGGCCCTTCACCCCGAACTGCGCTTGGTGCACGTGACGCACCACCGCGCCCTTGTCGACGATGAACGTCACTCGACCATCCATGAACCCGAGGCTCTTTTTCACCCCGAACAACGCCCGCACCTCGCCACCGAGGTCACTCAGCAGCGTGTACGGCAGATCGTGACGATTCGCGAAGCTCTGGTGTGAGGACACGCTGTCGGAGCTCACACCGACCACCCGCGCGCCCCGACCGGTGAACACTTCGTGCCGATCCCGAAACGCGCACACCTCGGCCGCGCAAACCGGCGTGTCGTCTTTCGGATAGAAAAAGAGCACCACCGGGCCATCTTCGAGGCTCGGGTAGAGCTCCCAGCTGTCGCCGGTTTGAGTGGAGAGGGTGAAATTTGGCGCGGTGTCGCCCGCTTCGAGTTGACGTCGTTTGGCCATCGCGTGAGCGGGAACTTAGGGAAACCTCACCCGAACCGCCAGGGGGGTCCGGTGTGGCGACGCCGTCCGCGGGCTTTGGACCCGCCAACCCGCGGAGCTCCGGGAGGGGACCGCAGGCGCGGGATTTCAGCGCAGTCGTTTTCGCACGGTCTCGGCGGCCTTGAGGAGCCGGCCGAGATCGGCCTTGAGCCCAGTGCGAATCGCACCGTTGTCGACCTGAGGCAACGTGGACGAGGCCGACAACTGCTCGACCATGGCCTGGACCTTCATCCGTAGACCGTGGGCCAACATGTTCCCCGTGATAACGGGCTTTTTTTTCAGGTACGGCCGGGTGGCGAGGTTGAACTCGGCATCGGTCATGTCGCGCACGCTCTTTGCGCCGGCTTTGCTCCGGAGGGCCTTGTCGCGTTTGGCCGGAATCACGCGACCAATCCGCGTCATCTTCGCCGCGCCGATCCCCTTGTACTTCTTGAACAGCGCCGGATTGGTGCGGCTGACCTCGAGCACGCGGCGGTGATTTCGCGCGACTTCCATCGTGATCTCGAGGCGTTTTTCGACCCAATCGCGATAGCCATCGCCGATCAACCGCTCCCCCTCTTCGAGCACCAGACCGAGGTCCTTCGCCGCGCCGACCTCGTCGTCGAGCTTCTTTCGCAGCTGCTCGAATCGGGTGCTGAGCTCAGCGAGCTTCCTCGAGCCGGGGGCGGAGCGCGGGCTCCTTCGGCGCGCCGGCGCCTTCCGCGCGGCGCGGCTCGTGGGCTTTTTGGCTTTCGCAGGCGTGCGACCCGAACGGGTTGGCCTGCCCTTCTTCTTCATGCACCCAAGGTACACGGGCCGGGGGAGTACACAAAACAAGTTGGCCAAAACGTGTCACCCCCTACAATCGCGACATGCAGAGACTTCTACTTTCGGTCGGCGGCACGTTCGCTTTGGCGCTCGTCGCCGCTTGCTCGGGGCCGGCCCTTGGAGATCTTGCCCCCGCCGACGACGCGGCCACCGTGCAATCGCCGGATCTTGCGCCAGGCAAGACGGGCTCGGCACTCGGCACCGCCGACGGCGCACGGGTCATCGTGGTGCTCAGGCTTCGTGACGAAAGATTGCTCGTGCACCAAGGGCAAGATGGACCGCGCTTCTCGGTCGCCAGCACCGCCGGCCGAAGTCTCGACCGGGACCTCACGCTCGACGAGCTCGGCGAACGGCACGAGCACCTTTGGCTGCTCTACCGGAGCGGATACGCCTCCGGCGCGCCGTACCTCGACGCCCGACTCGACGAGCCGCACCAGTCGCGCTGAGGGGGCAATGGGTGCCGCGTCGAGGGAATGAGTGCCGCGTCGAGGGAATGAGTGCCGCGTCGAGGGAATGAGTGCCGCGTCGAGGGAATGAGTGCCGCGTCGAGGGAATGAGTGCCGCGTCGAGG
>JAJDAH010000118.1 GCA_029261965.1 Polyangiaceae bacterium | reverse complement strand
CAGGTGGACCTCACCACCCGGGTGCCAAACCTGAGCGTGCTACCAAGCGGACCCATTCCACCGAATCCAGCGGAGCTCCTGCACAGCAAACGCTTCGGTGAGCTGATGGAGGAGCTGAAGGACCGATACGATCGCGTGATTCTCGACAGTCCGCCCGTCGTTCCGGTGACCGACGCCGCGATCCTTTCGACGCGCGTCGATGCAGCGGTGCTCGTCGTGCGTGCCTTTCGGACGACGAAAGACATCGCTCGCCAGGCCCTTCGATCTCTCGCGGATGTCGGCGGCAAGCTCGCGGGGACCGTGCTCAACTCGGTCAACTTCGATCGGCACGAGTACAAGTACCAGTATCACTACTATCAGTACAAACGTGACGGCTACGGGTCGGACGTCGACGAGAAGCCGTCGGCGGAGCAAGATTCGGCGGACGCTTGACGCACGCGCGTCTCTGCGATGCCAGATCAGTCGTTCCGTATCGCTTCTGACGAGTTGACTTGGTGCATGGTGGCGAGCGCCTCTCGATAGAATGCGTTCGTTTTGGCCAGCTCTGCCGGCTGGCCGAATCCGGCGATTCGCCCGCCATCGAGCACCAAAACCCGGTCGCAATTCTCCAAAGTGCTCAGCCGGTGCGCGATGATGACCGTAGTCATTTCGCCATGCAGCGCATCGAGAGTCGCCTGAATCGCCGCTTCGCTCCGGACATCCAAGGCGCTGGTGGGCTCGTCGAGCACGAGGAACTCGGGCGCGCCAATCAGCGCTCGAGCGATGCACAGCCTCTGTCGTTGCCCTACCGAAAGGGATGTGCCCCTTTCTCCCACCGGCGTGTCGTAGCCACCTGAGAGCTCGGTGACGGCGTCGTGCACGACGGCCTTTTTCGCCGCCGAGATCACCGCCTCGGGGCTGAAGTCTCGATAGAAAAGTATGTTGGCTTCTACGCTGTCGTCGATGAGTAGCGGTTCCTGAGGAACGACAGCGATGAGCGCGTGCCACGACGCTTGGTCGAGCTCCGCGAGCGGTGTCCCGTTCACCAGGACCCGTCCGGCGTCCGGGCGGTGCAGGCCCAAGAGCAGCTTCACGAGCGTCGACTTGCCGGAGCCCGACGGCCCAACGACGCCGATCATTTCGCCGCGCTCCAGGCTGAACGACACGCCTTCGAGAACCGGTGTCCCGTCGGGATACGAGAACACGACTTGCTCGCACTCGATTCTGTCGATGTGAGCCAAAGCTTTCCGCCCGGGCTCGACGGCGTCCTCGAGGTAACCTTGCTCCGCCTCGCGAAGCTGCTCCAAAAACGGGTACGTCTGCAGAATCTGGTGGTAGCCGGTCTGAACGGCTTGGGAGTAGCGGGCGGTGCGCAGCATCAATGCCACGACGATTCCCAAGAGCTCGAGGCGCATCGTGCCCTGTAGGACGACGTACGCCATGCCCCCGAACCCGAAGGCGAGCACCGCCGACTGGTATCCGAGGGGAACGAGGCGTCCCAAGGAGTTCGTTCGCTGTCTGCGCGCGCGTAGGCTTTCGATGTGCTCCTCGGCGACTTCACTCACTCGCCCGCCGACGTCGAAAACCTCGATTTCGCGCGCAACCATGACTGTTTCCCCGACCTTCCTCCCGAATGCCATGTTGTAGGACGCTATCTCGTGAACGGCCTTGTGTGCAGCCTGAGTCAACGGCGCCAGCATGAAGAACAGAATGATGACGCCGCAGATGAGCGCCAACGCGATGAGCGGTCCGAGCACGATCGCCGAAGTCAGCATCACGACGATGCTTCCGACCGAAACGACGATGGTCGTGAGTGCGCCCACCAGGATCATCACACGCTCGCCATTCATCAGGAAAAGTGTCGACAGGTCGGCGGATTTCGTGCTCGCCTTTCGTGCCCATGGCGCTTCGAGGAATGCCTTGACCAGTCGCGTGCGCCACTCGGCGGCGTATTGAGTATCCAACCGCGATTGCATTCGAATCTGCAGTCCTTGAGTCACGAACCGAAACCCAGCGGCACCGATACCCGCGACCAAGAGCTGCATCACCCCGAGCTCTGCCTCGAGCTGGAACCAGCCGATGCCATCGACGGCGTAGCTGGTCTCTCCCTTCGACGTCATTGTCGCGAGTAGGACGAGCACCATCAGCGCCACGACTTCGAACCCACTGGCCACCGTGGCGAATGCCGCGATGAATAGGATGCGCCACATGCGAGGTCGCGAGATTTCGTAGACACGCCGCGCCACGACTCTGGGTCTCGGGGGATCGCCTTTCGCGGAGGGCAGTTTTCGGGCTGAGTTCATTGTTGTCCGCAACGCCACCGGTCCAGCCGGCCGGGAGGTGGCCATATTTTACCTGCAATGTTCATAACATGGCCGAGCCTCGAGGCGGGCTCGCGGCGGAGCCCGTGGCCAACGACTCGTAGACGCCTCGGGTGCGCTCAGCGATCGCCGTCGGCTCGAAACGGGATCGGGCAACTCGCCGACCCTCTACAGACATCGACCGGCGAAGCTCGTCATCCCCAAGCACTCGCACGAGTGCGGACGCGATGCTCTCGGGACTGTCGGGGTCGCACAACAAACCGGTCTTTCCGTCCTCGACCATGTGGGGAATGCCGAAGCGCCTCGACGCGACTACGGGAACGCCGGATGCCATCGCTTCGGCGATGGCGAGTGGCGCTGTTTCCTGAAATGAGGGCAATACCAGACAAGAAGCCCGCGCGAGCTCGCGTTCAACCTCGTCGACCTTCAGATTCCCGACGAGCTCGACGTGCTCTTCGAGTCCGTGGCGGGCGATGTAGTGGCGACAGGTTTCGAGATAGGCGGGATCCGGTGTCGCGCCCGCAACGCGGAGACGCACATCAGGAATTTCGCGCGAGACCCGAGCGAGAGCGGCAAGAAGGCCGCGGAGGTTCTTTCTGTGGTTGAGCACACCGAGAAACAATATCTGTCCGGCTCGTTCATTGCGCTCGACCGAGAAGAATCGTGGATCGATGGGATTTTCGATACGCCAAATGCGCCCCGGCAGCTGTTCGGCCAGCACCTCTTCCACGTATGGACTGATGACGATGACATCAGTTGCCCGCGTCCTACCCGCTCGTTCAGTCCGAGCCATGACTGCGGCCCGGAGACGAGAGAACGTCCTGCCAGACAAGCGGGTGTCGTTCTCGCTGATGCCGTGAATCGTGAGCACGTTCGGATGACGGCACCCGAGGGTCCACGCCGCCATCGCCTGTACGTGCACGACGTCCGGAGCCCAAGAATCGGCAACCGCGAGCAGCCGGCGGCGGACCTCGGTCCAATAGGTGATGATTCCGGGCATGCGTGGGCGAGGCACGTATTCGAGCAAGCACCCCTGCCACTCGCGGACCTCTCGCCGAGGCCCCGGGGCCACGACGACGACCTCCGTGTCGCCTCGAAGGGCGAGCTCCGCGGCGAGGCACCGAGCCACCCCCGCCACTCCGCCCGCAACCCGGTCAGGCTGCTCGGGAAACGGGGTGATCATGGCCACTCTCAGCGTCCGGCTCACGTCGTCTCCGATTCGTCGCTCATCACGGCAGTTTCTCGATGAGGCTCTTCTGCTCGTGTCGGCGGACCGCATCGAGCAGCGGTTTGAGTGTGGGATCATTCTTCGACCCGCGGCTCGCACGCTCGAGCGCGTACCGAGCCTTCGAGTACGCCCCAACGCGCATCGCCACCTCGGCGAGCCGCTTCCATCTCGCGCCCGTCGGGCGCTCGCGCACCGCGCGATCGAAATAGCTCAACGCCGCTCGATCGTCGCCCCGAGTCGCCATGAAGTTTCCCATCCACATCGCCATCGTCGCGCACTTCTCGGCGGTGGAGCACCCAGAGGTCATCAAGGAGTCCATCGCAGTCTGCAGCTTCTTGTCGTCATCGAGTTTTGCGGCTGTCTGCACCCAGAGTCGATGGCACTGGACGTTGCCGCGACGCTGGTTGCACCCCCGAGCGAGCATTTCTTCCGCCTCTCCAATCGAGCCCATGAGGATCAGCCGGCGAGCGCTGAGAAGCACATGGGAGTTCGACCCCACCGAAAGTCTCTTCACGACCACGATGTTTTCTTCCGCCTGCTCGAGGCACCGGGCGCGCTCCTCAGCTTCGCACGGTGCGGTTTCGGCTTCTGCGGCGCGCAGCAGCGCACCGGCGATGCCGGCCCTTGCTGGAAGATAGTCTGGGTACTTTCGCAATGCTTCATGTAGGCGCGCGAGGCGGAGCGGGATGCGGTCCGGTCCGAGACCGTGAGTCGACGCCACCAAAACTTCGGCGCCCGCGAGCCCTTCTGGAACCGCCCGCATCAACTCAGTCTCGTCTTCTGCCAAGCTCGCTGCACGCAGCCCTACGGCGCGGCGGATGGATGAGTCGTATTCGGCAGCCCGCCTGAGATGCGCCATCGCCTGAAGCCGAGCTCCGCGCCGAACCAACGCGACCGCTACCGCCAAATGAACCTTTCCGTTCAACGGGTCTCGTTCGAGGGCCCGCTGGAGAAACGGCATGGCGTCCTGCCCCGGCGATTGGAACGCCGCGAGCGCCCCGAGAAAGGGAAAGTACGCATCCGCCGGATGACGATGGATCGCTTCACGGAGCCGCTTCCGAAAATAGACGTCCGAGCCCGGTCGATCCGGTCGGATCGCACTCAACGCCGCATGCATTTCTTCTCGCTCGGCATCGACGGGATGTCCGCCACGCACACCCGCCAAAACCGCCGCAAAGACCAAGCCAGCTATGGCGAGACTCGTGAACCGTGATGACGGCTCGGGCGGCGGCGGATCGTTCGACCGCCCAATAGATGCTTTTTTCGCTCCCCATGCTCCCCCGACGGCGACGAGCAGTGCGATGACCACGCCGGGGACCTCGAGCGACAGGTCGAAGAGGTTCTGCAACAACAAGGCCCCCAGACCCGCAACGATGCCCGCCGAAGTCAACGAATCGTAGGCCCCGAGCTTGCGAGGTCGGAGCGACCACACCAGCGCGGACAGTGCACAAGCCGCAATCACCACGCCCCACTCGGCAGCCCAGGCGACGACGAAGTTCTCTGGGTGTGAGTAGATGATGTACCCCCCGCCCTGCCGATAGAACGAAAAAACCGTCTGAAACGCCCCGCGGCCAACACCAAAGGTCCAGAAGTCCGCGACCATCGGCTTTGACCAATCGAAGAGTAGGAGCTTGTCAATTCGCTCGTCCCACAACTCCTTCACCAACGCGTCGTTCAAGCCGAGATAGACGAACGTTGCCCCGACGAGAACCGTGGCCGCGAGAAGCCACGTGGCATCGCGGGCGACGCGGGCCGACACACGGCGAAGGCGGCGCTGCGCATAGGTCAGAACGACAAGAATCAAGATCCCGACGACGAGTGCGAGCACTCCACCCCGCGAGGCGCTGATGAACGCCACTGCCATCAAGGATGCCGACCCGAGCAGCACCAGGTAGCGAGTGGCGGAGCGCCCCATCGAGTGCATCAACCCGAGCCCGCACATCGCCCCCAGGTTCAAGTAGCCCGCGAGGTTGTTCGGATTGATGAGCGGTCCGAGGCTCCAGCGCGCCGATTCGTACCGCGGCGAATAGACACCAAACACCTTCTCGGCACCGGCGGCCCCGTGCATCATCGTCACGGCGGCGGCCAAGAGCGCCGACACGTAAACGATCATGGCCACCGATCGCGGACCCTTGTACACGCCGAGGGTCGCCGCGGAAACGAAGACAGCGGCGTACAAAAACCACTTCAGCCCTTCGACAGTAGACGCGCCGGGGTCGAGCGAAATGCTCATCCACGACGGCGAGGCCTCTCCAAGTACCCGCGTCGATCCTCGCCAAATTTCAGCGTTCTCCGGGGCTATGGCGCCGAGCACCGCGGCGGGCAGAGGGATGCTCTGCAAGAAGCAATAGAAGGCGAGCCCCACCATGACGACCGCAGGCAGAGGCGCCTTGACGGCGCCGGGAGCGATGCGAAGCGCGATCGCGAGTACGCCAGCCCCCAGAATAGAAACCACCAAGAGCGTGGTCACGTGCACCGAACCGATGGCCAACACCGAAAGGCTCACGAGCAACGCGGTGGCGACCAGCAAGTACGTCTGACCGTGTTCGTCGACCAGCCGTCCCAGCTGGGTCCGCCTCCCTAAGTTTCGACCTCGCTCTCGCCGTCGTCGGCGGCGGCGACGCTCACCCCGCGGGCGGGGTTCCGAAGCCGCCTCGCTTCCGCTATTTTCCACCGCGATCTCCCCGAGAGCTTACCTTCGGCGAGCCGAACCGTGCTAAGCGAGTCGCCGCCCACTGGACGAACGCCGGCTGTCGAGCACCACAAAACTGATGAACCCCTCTGGAAGCGACGACCTCGAATGGGCGATCGAAGCCGTCCGCGACGCGTCGAAGGTATGCCTGGCCGTGGCCCGGTCCTCGGATCTGGGCAAGCTCGACAAGTCGGACAAGAGCCCCGTCACCATCGCCGACTTCGCTTCGCAGGCGGTCGTGGCCCGGTCGCTTTCGTGCCACATGAAACGACTCGCCCTGGTCGCGGAAGAGGGATCGGCCGAGCTCCGCGTCGAGTCCAATGCTGCAATCCTCGACAGGATCGCCGACGCGATTGGGGAAACCACCGAGGCGACGCTCGAGCTCATCGACATCGGCACTGGCAGTCCGGCCGAATCGTTCTGGGTTCTCGATCCGATCGACGGGACCAAGGGATTTCTGCGCGGTGAGCAATACGCGGTGGCGTTGGCGAAAATCGAAGGCGGTGTGCCGGTGATCGGCGTGCTCGGGTGCCCGAGCCTCTCGCTCGACGCCGCGGCGCCGGGCAGCGGTGCCGTGCTCTGGGCCCGACGCGCTGGCGGAGTTTTTCAATCGGCTCTGGACGTTTCGACTGGGACGCCCGTCGGCGTGTCGAAAACCGAAACGACCTCGGACCTCCGAATTTGCGAATCCGTCGAGTCCGGACACTCGCGACACGACGTGTCCCGGGAGCTGCGCGAGTCGCTCGAAATACGCGCCACGGCGGTTCGGATCGACAGCCAGGCCAAGTACGCGGCAGTCGCGCGGGGCAACGCCGACGTCTACTGGCGTTTGCCGACGAGACCGGGCTACGAAGAAAAAATTTGGGACCACGCCGCAGGAGCGCTCATCGTCGGAGAAGCCGGTGGACGTGTGACTGACATCGACGGGCGCCCGCTGGACTTCTCGCTCGGCAAAACGCTGCGCTCGAACCGAGGCGTCGTAGCCAGCCACGGGCGGTGCCATGAGCGAGTTCTCGAGGCGATAGCACCGCACTTTTCTCGATGATCCTCGGTGGACGTCAGAGACCGTGGAGCTTCGAACGGTCCCCCTCGACGCCACGAAAAATGTCGCGTGTATCAACGATGATCTTCGCCTGCCGGAGCATTCTCTCTCGGTCGAAGGCGCTGTGGTCGGTGATCACGACCACAGCGTCGTAGCTGCCGAAGTCGACGTCGAGCGGAACGCTCGCGAGCTCGATCCCGTGCTCGTTCACGTCCGGCACGTGCGGATCCACGTAGGAAATCAGTGCCCCCCGCTCGAGCAGCCTCGAGATGATGTCGAGCGCCGGCGATTCCCGGACGTCGCTCACGTCGCGTTTGTAGGCGACGCCAGCGATGAGCAGCTCGGAGCCCTTGACGGCTCTTCCGTCGCTGTTGAGCGCATCGGCAATTCGTTCGACGACGTAGCCCGGCATGCTGCTGTTGATCGCATCCGCGAGGTCGATGAACCGGGCCTGATACTTCAAGCTCCGAAGCTTCCACGAGAGATAGAGTGGGTCGATGGGGATGCAATGGCCGCCGAGACCCGGACCGGGATAGAACGGCATGAACCCGAAAGGTTTCGTGGCAGCGGCCCGAATCACTTCGAACGGATCGATGCCGAGCCGCCGGCTCATCATCGCGATCTCGTTGACGAGGCCGATGTTCACGGCGCGAAACGTGTTCTCGAGCAGCTTCACCATCTCCGCGGCCTCCGGCGACGACACGGGGACCAGGTTCTGGATGATGTGCGAGTACAACGCCGTGGCAACTTCGAGGCATCTCGGGGTGGCACCACCAAGCACTTTGGGCGTGTTGTGGGTCTTGTATTTTTCGTTGCCCGGGTCGACGCGCTCGGGAGAGAACGCGACGAACACGTCTTGACCCAAGGTCATTCCGTTTTCGGTCAACTTCGGAACGAGCACTTCGTTCGTCGTGCCGGGATAGGTCGTCGATTCCAGGACGACGACCATGCCGGGATGTTGGTGGCGCGAGATGGTGTCCGTGGCGTCGACGATGAAGCGGATGTCCGGGTCCTTCGTCTTGTTGAGCGGTGTCGGCACGCAAACCACGACGGCGTCGGCCTCCGCCAGCACAGTGGGGTCGTCGCTGGCGTCGAGCCGCCCGCAGGAGACGTGGGGAGAGATGTCGCTCTGCTCGACATCCCCGATGTACGACTGGCCAGCGTTCAGGAGTCGCACCTTCTCCGGGTCCCGATCGTAGCCGGTGACTCGGAACCCGGCGCGCGCGAACTCGACGACGAGCGGTAGCCCGACGTAGCCGATCCCCATCACGACCACGCGGGCCTCCTTCGAGGCGATTTTGGCTTCTAGTGACCCCACTTGCACCCGTTCGTTGCGCCGCGAGCTCGCCGTCTTCAAGCTCCGCCCAACCGGGGCCGAGCTCCCGGCTCAGGTCTGGCTCATTTTGGCGGCTTCTGCCGCGAAATCGTCCTTCGGCTTCTCGATACCCTCACCGCGCTCATAGCGAACGAATTCGCTGACGGTGACCTCGGTCTCCAGAGCTTTGCTCGCATCAGCGCGGACCGCGTCCACGCTCTTGTTGCTCTCGATGACCGAGGGCTGGTCGAGAAGGCAGACCTCTTTCATCCACTTTCCGACCTTGCCATCGAGAACCTTCGGCCAGCGCTCCTCGGGCACTTTGCCCTCCTCTTTGAGCTGGGCGGCGAAGATCTCGCGCTGCTTGGCCTTGGCGGAGTCCGGGACGTCTGATTCGTCGATATAGAGCGGCGCCGTTGCTACGACCTGCATCGCGGTTTCTTCGACGAACTTTCCGAACGCGGATTTCGATAGCGCCGCGCCAGAGCCCACTTTGGCCACGATGAGCGCTCCCATCTTTCCGCCCATGTGGACGTAGTCGTGAATTTTGCCTTCGCCCGCGAGCTCGACCTTCGCCCAGCGACGGACCGTGATGTTCTCGCCGAGTCTCGCTACGAGCTTCTGGCGAGCTTCTTCGAGCGTCCCGCCCCCGGGAAACGCTCGGGGGCCGAGGTCCTCGCCTGCGCTCGCACCTGATGCCACCTCGAGCACGTCTTGGACGAACTTCTTGAAATCCTCGTTGCGCGCGGCGAAGTCGGTCTGGATGTTCACTTCGGCGATGACAGCGCTGGTTCCGTCCGACGCAACTCGCGTAGCGACCTCGCCTTCGGCGGCGATCGCGCCGGCCCGCTTCGCGCTCTTGGCGAGGCCCTTCTTCAGGATGACCTCGACGGCTTTCTCCATGTCCCCCTCGGCTTCGTCGAGGGCTCCCTTGCAGTCGTTCAAGCCTGCCTGCGTGCGCTCACGCAGTTCCTTGACTTGTTGCATCGTCACTTTTGCCATTGGCTTCCTCGGAATCTAACGACGCGCCGCCGGTAGCCACCGCGCGCCTAGTCAGTCTCTGTTTTTGCGTTGGACTATCGGCGATAGACGATCGTTTCGGGGCCACCGGGCCCACCACGACCACCTTGCTCACGTTCGCGACCTTGAAGTTGGTCCTTGCGACGCGCAGCGCCCTGCGCACAGGCGTCCGAGACCACCTCGGTGATCAAGCGGATCGACCTGATGGCGTCGTCATTGCCGGGGATCACGTAGTCGATCACGTCGGGATTGCAGTTCGAATCCGTTATCGCAACGATCGGAACCGCGAGCTTGCGTGCTTCGTTCACGGCGATCAGTTCCTGAGCGGGATCGATGATGAACACTGCCTGCGGCAAGGAGCCCATCCCCTTGAGACCACCGATGTAGCGTTCTAGGCGGTCCCTCTCCTTCTCGAGCGAGCTGACTTCCTTTTTCGGAAGCTGGTCGTAGGTTCCATCTTCACGAATGCGCTCCAGAGTGCGCAATCGGTCGAGCCCTTGTTTGATCGTTCGGAAGTTCGTGAGCGTGCCGCCGAGCCAACGATTGGTCACGAAGTACATTCCCGAGCGCTTCGCTTCGGCGCGCACGATGTCCTGTGCCTGTCGCTTGGTACCAACGAACAATACGTGCCCGCCGCGACTGGCAGTCTCGTGCACGAACGAAAACGCCTTCTTGAACAATTGCACGGTTTGGTCGAGGTCGATGATGTGGATACCGTTGCGCGAGCCGTAGAGGTACGGGCGCATCTTCGGATTCCACCGCTTGGTCTGATGACCAAAGTGCACGCCAGCCTCGAATAGCTCGCGAACCGTGACGGGGGCCGCAGGATCGCGCGGCGGGCGCGGCGGAGGCTCGGGCTCTTCAGCCGGCACAGCCGGCACGGCGGGCTCGGCGGGAACCGCTTCGGCCGCAGGAGGCTGAGGCGCCTCCACAGGCGTCACCTCCCCTTCGACGGGGGTTGAAGTATCGGTCATGTTGCGCTGCTCCTTTCGGTTATTCCGCCGCCCCGCCGTCGTACCAACTTCGGATTTTCCGAAGCACCGGACACGACGTTCGCGCGCGGGGCGTGTGTTGTATTGCCGCGCCTCCGAAGCTCGAAGACCCGACGATTGTTTGAAGGGCCGGGAATCTACGGGATGACCTTCGTCCAGTAAAGTCAGAGTCCCGACCCGGGCAGAAGCGTCGGGGAAGGCTTTTGGGGCTTTTTTGCCGCCGGCGGGGGCGGCGCGGCCCGCGGCACCCGCGGGGTCGCCGAGGTGGTTTTAGTCGAACTCGGCTTTGTGCCTGAAATTACGGCTTTTTTCGGAGGTGCCCGGGTATCCGTGGACAAATCCCGGGGCGGAGCGGAGGCCGCGGAGGCCGCTTCGGAGCTAGCTGAGGGCGGCTCGGAGGGCGCCGATGGCAGCTGGGCGGCTGCGGAGCGCGCGGCGATCGGGGCAGCGCTCGGCGGGGCCGGCAGTGAGCTAGCCGGCAAGGATGCGGTCCCGGCGGCGGGCGCCGCCGCCTGCGCACTGGCCTCAGCCCGCTCGTGATCGGGCCAGAAAGCCCAAGTGATCCCGCCGAGAAAAACGAAGACCGCGGCCGCTCCGGCCGCGACGACGAGCTTCTTCGCTCCTGACGCCGACCGGCCGGGCTTCGGCATCGGTGTCTCGAACGGTGCGACCGGAGGCGGTGTTTCACCGGTCGGGGTGTTGGAAATGGCGGTGTGCGTCGGCGCGGTTTCGTTTCGGGTCAGCTCGTCGAGGCGAAGGGTTCGGTCGTGCAGCCCGGGGCCGCTGCTGGTCGGACCGCGCTCAGAAACCGTGGAGCGGACGTCTTCGGTCGGAAAAGTCGAGGCAGCCCCATCCGACGACGATCCCGCGAGGGCGGCAGCCTTCGGCGGCGAACGTTCCGCGCGCCCCTCGATCGCCGTGGCTGTGGAACCAGCAGCACCGTCGGCTAGATCGTGAGCCGTGCTTGGTGTGTCGGCGAAAGTGTCAGTCGCGTCGTGGAAGCTCGCCGAGGGCGTGTGTGGGGCCGTCGAGGGCGTAGGACCCGAAAGAGCATCCGGTGACGAGCCCCGGCCGTCGACGGCAGTGGTGGCTGTCGGCGAGCCACTCACTCGCGCCGCCGGGGGAAATTCGGCGCCTTCAGTTCGTGCGTCGAAGTCCACCCGTGGAGTAGGAGCGTCGGTCGCTGCCGGTTGTCGTCGATACCGTGCGCGCAGGGCCAGAAGCTCGTTGGCGACGGAGCGGGCGGTTTGCGGCCGATCGCGCGGATCTTTCGAGAGGAGTCGATGCAAGAGTCCGTCGAGCTCGCGGGCCACGCCCGGCGCCACAGACGAGAGCGCCGGCGCCGGCGTGCCGATTTGCGCCAGCAGCAACTCGTTGGCGTCGCGGGTGCCGTCGAAAGGCCCCCGACCGGCGATCATCTCGAACAGGATGAGACCAGTCGCATAAAGATCGACGCGACCGTCCACCCTCTCCCCGCGCGCCTGTTCGGGGGACATATAGCGCGGCGTGCCAACAGCGAGCCCGCGACCGGTAATCTTCGCCGCGTCACGGTCCAGCACCTTGGCGATGCCGAAATCGAGCAACTTCACGCTGCCGTTCGCCATGACGAAGATGTTCGGGGGTTTGACGTCTCGGTGCACGATCCCAATGTCGTGAGCCGCACTCAGCCCGTCGAGCACGCCAACGGCCACATCGATGGCGTCGGGAACCAGAAGTCTCCCAGCGGCGCGAAGCTTTTGACCGAGAGTGCATCCGTCCAGACGCTCCATCACGTAGAACGGGACGCCGCCATCGCTGGTTCCCGCGTCAGTCACGTTGACGATGTTCGGGTGCTCGAGCTTGGCCAGCGCGCGCCACTCGTTGCGCAGGCGCGCGACGAGATCCTTACGGCCGGCGAGCTCGCGAAGGAGCGACTTCAGGACGAAGTGCTTGCCGAGCTCGGTGTGCTCGACGAGGTAGACGCACCCCATGCCACCAGCACCGATCATGCTGACGACCTGATAGCGGGTCCCGCCTATCAGCTCGCCGTCATGAAACTCGCGCTGCGACTCGCTCATCACGTCTCCATCCGCGGCGCGGATGCCCAGGGTATCCGGCACGGCCGACCACGTCGAGAACGTGGTTTGAGCCCGCTATTCGGTCGCTGGCACCCGCCGGTTGCGCAAAAAGCTCAAAGCGCCGAGAAGGCGAGAATGATCAGGACGAGCAACGAGCCCAGCAGATTCAGAACCCCGAGCCCGAGCCCGATCATCGCCAGGGTTCCGCCCCCTACGTCGCCCGGATTCTTCTTCGCCGCCGCCATTCCGAGATAGCCGGCAATCACCGCCGGCGTTCCAGTGAGTGGGCCCAAGCAGAGCAAAATCCCACAAACGAGGGCGATCATGGCTGCAGTGCTCGCCGGCGGTCTCTCTCCCTGCGGCAGTCCGGTGCTCGGATCGAGAGTGGCAGCGTACATCGCCATGGTCTGCGGGCTTCCCGTGACGGGCTTCGGCGGCGGCGGCGCGCCACCTGGAGGCGGTGGCGGAGGCGGGGCGGGCGCAAATCCGCCAGCTCCTCCGCCGTAGGGCGCGCCAGGTGGACCGCCGGGGGGTGGCCCCCATTGGCCCTGGTTCAACCGCAGGGGCACGCCCGCGTCCCGGAACATTCCGGTCTTCTACCAGACGCCCGAGCAATCGCGGGCATTTCACCGTGAATCGCAGCGGTAAACGGGTAGATTAGCGCGCGCTCGACCATGAAGATAACGACCGCGGCCGTCTTGCACGTGGCGAAGCTCGCTCGGCTCGAGCTCGACGACGCCGAAGTCGTGTCTTTGGCCCGCGATCTCACCGAAATCATCGAGTACATCGACGAGTTGTCGACCGTACCGACGGAAGGCGTTCCGCCGACCGCACACATCACCGTCGAGCAACTGCCGACGCGGGACGACGAGGTCTCCATCGGACTCGACCACGACACGGTGTTCGCCGAGGCACCGCGCGAGAACGAGGGCGGGTTCGCGGTCCCCTCGTTTGTGGACGAAGGATGATCGATCTCGGCGTACCCGCCTCCGAAATCGCCGACCACGTACGTGACGGGGAATGGTCCGCGGAGGCGGTCACCCGAGCCAGCCTCGAGGCGATTCGAGGTCGGGAGGATCTCAACGCTTTCCTCCACGTTGCCGACGACGTGGCCCTCGAAACCGCTCGCGAGATCGACCAGCGCCGGGCAAGAGGAGAGCGGCTCGGTGCCATGGCGGGCGTTCCTGTCGCCCTCAAAGACGCACTTTGCACCATCGACTCGCCTACGACGTGCGCGTCCAAGATTCTCACGCGCGACGGGGTGAGCCAGAAGACCGGATGGCGCTCGCCCTACGACGCCACCGTGACCTCGCGGCTGCGGAACGCCGACGCTGTTTTGGTCGGCAAGACCAACATGGACGAGTTCGCCATGGGCTCCTCCAACGAAAACAGCGCGTTCGGGCCCGTCAAGAACCCGTGGGATCCCACCCGCATCACCGGAGGCTCGAGCGGCGGCAGCGCGGCTGCCGTTGCTGCGGGACTCGTCCCCGTTTCTCTCGGCAGCGACACCGGCGGCTCGATCCGACAACCCTCGGCGTTATCGGGAGTCGTGGGCGTGAAGCCAACCTACGGGCGCGTCTCGCGCCACGGTCTCGTGGCATTCGCTTCGAGCTTGGACCAAGTCGGGCCGATTACTCGCGATGTGCGAAGCTCGGCGCGGGTGCTCGAAGTCATTGCGGGGGCCGACCCACGCGATTCGACGGCAGCCCGAGTCCCAGTCGGCCGATACGAAGAAGCTTGCGACCGGCCACTCGATCGCCTCCGTCTCGGCGTGCCAGAAAGCTACTTCGGCGATGGCGTCGACCCAGAGGTCGAAACCAGCGTGCGCGAAGCCATCAGCACGCTCGAAGAAGCGGGCTGCGAGATCGTGCCCATCGAGCTTCCACACACGCACTACGGCATCGCGACCTACTACATCATCGCCACCGCGGAAGCGTCGAGCAATCTCGCGCGCTTCGACGGTGTGCGCTTCGGGTTGCGCGTCGAGCCGGCGCACGGGGATCTGCAAGCGCTCTACGGCGCGACACGCGACGCTGGATTCGGGCCGGAGGTGAAACGTCGCATCATGCTCGGCACCTACGTTCTGAGCGCGGGCTACTACGACGCGTACTACAAGAAAGCTCAGCAGGTTCGAACCCTCATCCGACGAGACTTCGAAACGGCCTTCGGGCGCGTGGACGTCATCGCCACGCCTACGACGCCGACGCCGGCGTTCGCCATCGGAGAAAAGTCCGCAGATCCCCTCGCCATGTACCTCGGCGACGTCTACACCTTGCCCGCGAGCCTGGCCGGGATTTGCGCGCTGTCGATTCCCTGTCGTCCCGCCAAGAACAGAGAAGGCCGCGGGGAGCTTCCCGTGGGCCTCCAGCTCCTCGCGCCGTCCTTCGGCGAAGAGCGGCTCTTCACGCTGGCCTCGACGTGGGAAGCGGCGTCCCCCGCGAGAGGAAACCGGCCGCCGCCGGCCGGCGGTCGATGAGCTCGCCAGGCGACGTGCACGTCGCACCTGCTTCACCGGAGCACGAGAGCGGATTGACCGGGCTGTACGAACGCACCGGGAGCCCATGTCACTGTCGGTACTGGCACTTCGAAGGTGGAAGCAACGACTGGCTCGAGCGCTGTTCACAAGCGCGCTCCACGAACGAGCGGGAGCTGCGTCGAGCGGTGGCCAGTCGATCCGACGAAGCCCGCGGCATGGTCGCGCTTTCCAAAGGAGTCGTGGTCGGGTGGATGAAGCTCAGCCCCGCGTCGACCGTGAAAAAACTCTACGGGCAGAGGCTCTACCGAAACTTGGAGTGCTTCGATGGCGATCGCACCGGTGTTTTTGTCGTCGGTTGTTTCTTGGTCGACGAGGACTTTCGCCGAAGAGGAGTCGCGGAAGCATTGCTGACCGGCGGTATCGAGGCGGCGCGCGTGTGGGGAGCGCGGAGCATCGAAGCGTTTCCAAGAAACGGCGACGTGCCCGCTGAGCAACTCTGGACCGGCCCGACGAGTATTTTCGAGCGGGCCGGTTTCGAAACGGTGCACGATTTTCGGCCCTATCCTGTGCTGCGCAAGCACTTGTGAAGCGTTAGGCTTCACTGCCCCCATGCCGAACAGCGCCCGACCGGACACCATCGAGTCGT
The DNA here is from genome assembly GCA_029261965.1 of Polyangiaceae bacterium. Classification (GTDB taxonomy): domain Bacteria; phylum Myxococcota_A; class Polyangia; order Polyangiales; family Polyangiaceae; genus JAJDAH01. The sequence continues at coordinate 52,617 of JAJDAH010000118.1, read as the reverse complement.
TGCACCGGCTGCTCAAGCGCTTAGCGGACGACAGCGCCGGCGGGATCCTCGAAGAGGCGCTCGATGTCCTCTTGGATTGCACGGCTGCGCAGGCCGGTGCGGCGTTCTCGACCGCCGACTCGCTCGACCCGGTCGCCGAGAGAGGGTTTCGGGGCCGGCCTCCACCATCCCGACGCGACTCCCTCAGGTGGATCGCCGAACGGACGATCGACGCGCGACGCCTCGTTCGCTACGAGTTCGATCGCGAACCGGAGACTGCGGGTCTTCACGACGCGAACCTGGCAGTCGCCCTGGCCGTGCCGGTCGAACATCGGCGCACTGCGGTTGGGGTACTCATCTTGCTCTTCGAGGACGCTGAGCCGACCGACCGCGAAACCGAGCTCGTCACCGACGCCGTCGCGAGCGCCGTCGCCATGGGCCTCGCCATCGAACGCGGAGCCGACGTCGCCACGGAGCCAGGATCGGCCGCAGCGCGGCTGGCGACCGTGGCGATGCTGACCGCGAGCGTCGCCCACGAGCTACGAGGCCCCGTCAGCGCGCTCGACGGACATGCCCGCGAGCAAGGACGGCTCATCGTGGAGCTCGAAAAACTCGCGCCACCCCACGATCCGTCGGCGGGCGCCGTTCTCGACGAGTTGCGCGAGCTCACTGGTGACATCGAGTCGGCGGCGCGACGAATCGGTGAGACCCTCAGCCGGCTCTCGATGTTGGCTGAGCGCGAGTCGGATCATGAAAACCTCGATCTGTGCGGCGTCATTCGCGACACCCTCTGGGTGACGAGAGCCGAGCTCGAGCGCCGAGGCATACGATTGCGAGAGACACTTTCGCCGGGCTGTCTGACGATGGGTCGACGCGACAACCTCGGTCAGGTCGTTTTGAACCTGGTCATGAATGCCGCGGAGGCGTGCGAGGCTGCGGACACCGGCTCCCGAGAAATCGACGTCGAGCTCGCCACCGAGGGCGACAACGTCGTGCTCACCGTGGGTGACACCGGCGCAGGGATCCCCCAAGACTCGATTCGGTCGATTTTCGAACCGTTCTTCAAGACCAGCAACACCGATCGACCCGCGGGACTCGGGCTGCGAGTTTGCCGCGACGTCGTCGCGCATCACGGTGGGCACATCGAAGTGCAGAACCGTCGCAACCGCGGCGCCATCTTTCGGGTGGTACTGCCGAGGATGATCGACGACAGCGGTGTGCACCCGGTCTCGGTTCCAACCGCTTCAAAGCCATCGGATACGACTCGTCAGATTTTCATCGTAGACGACGACGAGCTCTTCTCCCGCAGCCTGAGACGCGTCCTGAAGCCGCACGTGGCGCGACTCGCGGCCACCGCTTCCGAGGCGGAAATCGCTCTGCTCGACCCTACCTACGATCCCGATCTCGTGCTCTGCGACATTTTTCTGCCGGGGGTCAATGGTGACGTGCTGCACCAACGCATTCGCGCTCGGCGCCCCGAAGTCGCCGATCGATTCCTTTTCATCACCGGTGGAGCTCTCGGAAAATCCGAAGCCGACTATCTCCGCGAATCTGGACGCCCAACGCTGTTCAAACCGCTGGACCGAGCCAGCGTGTTGGCACACTGCGGCGAGGCTCCGCCTGACTCCTCGCCTCCGAGCATCCGCACTCTCGGTCGGTCCTCTCTGCCCGGCCACCGCACGCCTCCACCAGCCCAGCGCACGCCTCCACCAGGCGACAAACAGTGAACCGCGGCAGATTCTCGGCTTGTGGTACGGCCCTTCTCGTCTCGCTCCTCGGCGGATGCCGGGCATGCGACGCCGACAGCGCAGTCAATCCCTCCGCAGACGCTCGAACCGAAGGCAGCGTACCGCCCGAGCCCATGCCTAACTTGCTGGGTGCGCCGATCTGGTCGAGTGAAAACCACGCTCGCGGACTCGGACTACCCAAGGGGTGTCGGCTCGAGCTCCCGGTGCGGCACTCCGCCTTGCCCGGCCCGGGCGTGCGATTTTTCGCGGCAACCCACGGCGCTGACGAGCTCGTCATGGCAACCACCGTGGACGGCTCGCGGGTGGAGAAAAGCGGAATCGTAAACCTCGAGACTCGCCAGGTCGTCGACTTCCCGTGGAAAAAAATCGAAACGCCGCCCGCGGCCGACCGAGCTGCGAGCGGCTGGGTCGCCGCCTGGGACGTTGCCCGAAAAAACCAACGTACCGCCGAGGTGTGGACTAGCGGCCACGGGACTCGTGTGGCACTGGTGGGCGACCAGCTCTCGGTCGCCGATCTTCAGTGTGACGAGAAGTGCGCGCTTTTGACGACCTACGCTCGCCCAACGATCGCGCCGGGGGCCACCTTGCTGATTGGCGCTCCGGGCGCTGCCCTCTCCGACTGGAAACGAGTCGACATCGAGGCGGATCCCGACGAACCGTGGCGGCCGATCGAAGTCGTGTCCATCGACGACAGCGTCTGGGTAGCGCTCTCGTCAGAATCCAAGCTCTCACTGTGGAAAGTCGGCGATGCCGCAAAGCTCGTCAAAGAGCTAGATACGCCGCACGGCGTGCTCGACATCGTGGCTTCACCCAGGGGCCCCGTCGTGATCCTGCCCGGGCGGCCGCTCGACGAGTGCACCAGCAACGACTTTCCAATCGAAGTCCGCACGCTCGAAAACGAAAAGTTCGTCAGTCACGGCCAAGCCAATCCGGACGCCGCCCTCGCCCGACCCCTCGACGGGGGAGCGATCGTGGCTTGGGTGTCTCCGGAATCTTGCCGCACTCGTTCGCGCTCGCTCGTGCACGCCTTGCTGCTCGACGAACGAGGGCGACCCTCTTCGTCCGTCATGGCGGTGGCCTTCGCCGAGGGATTTGCGATGGCAACCCGGGGCACTCGGTTAGATCTTTGGCTACGTACGGAATCGGCACTCACATGGATGCAAGCGGATTGCGCGCCGGCACCGCGAGACGCGGGGCCATCCGAATAGTGGTCGGCGACGACTCAGATGGCGATCGGCCGCGTGCCCGAACTCGGCGGCCAACCCGGCGCCGCCAAGATGCCGGCGGACAGACCGATGAAAACTGCTCGCAGCGTCTCGTCCGGATCGGCGATGCCACCGGACACGAGCTCGACGGCGAGATCTTCGAGCGATGCCGCACCCGCGGCGCGACCGAGCGCGATCGCTTGACGGTCGGGCAGACCGAGTGAGGCGATCTCCACGCCGGGGACCCGAGTCAGCGGGTTGTTGCGCAGAGGGCCGACGATGTTGGCGATTTCCGCGTCGTCGTAGCCCTCGCCGACCGCCTGAACGATCAACTCGGCCGCTGGAACTGGCGACGGCAGCTCGGGCTCGCCAGACAGCTCTCCCCTGATGAAAAGCATCTCCCCCGCAGTCCATCTTCCGAGTTCCACGAACCGAGCCTCCAGCTGAGCGACCACGGCCCGCAGAACCAATGGCGGGCGGATGGCTCGGGCCCGCACCAATCGATCCCCCAACCGGGAATCGGGGGGATGACCGGGTCCCAGGGCGCGCTCGACATCGGCTTCGGAAACCAAGCCAGCAGCGACGAGGCGTCGCCCCAGCAGCTCCTCGCGGTCGGTCGACGTGACGAATACCGGCGCGCCATCGGAAAAATACACGCGCTTGCGGCGATTGCCGCTCTTGGAGATGAGCAGTCCGGTTTCCTGGCGTGCGACCAGGTCGAACAAGATGGCAGGCATCGATGGCCGGTAGATCCTCCGCACACTGGCCGCCCTGGCTTCCAGTTCGTCGGTAAATCGCATGGCGGGTCGACGCGCGAGACCGGCAAGCTCGGGAACCGTTCTGAGTGGCCGCTGCTCGTTCCCGTCGAGCGAGACTCGCGAGTTCCGATCTATTCGACCCGTCCCGAGTAGCTCGAGGGCTTGCGGCAAGGTCAGCGGACCGAAGTGACGTCCTGCGGAAGTCGTGACGCGATAGGTAGTTCCGAGGCTTACCGATGGACGTGGCACCGCCCGGACTGCCGGCGTCCGGGGCGAACGGCGCTCGGCGGACCGGAGCGGAGTCCTCGGGAGCGGTGGTGAGGCAACGGGCGCCACGTCGACCTCTGCACGACGATGCACCACGACTTCGTGGGTTCCGCTGGTCGCTGGCAACACGCCCAGCGAGGACAGCCACGGAGTCAGCTCCGTGTCGTCGAGCGGCAACATCTGCTCTTCAGCGACTGATCGGACGGCGTCTGAGAACTCGTCCGAGTCTTGGAAGCGCCCTTCGGGATCGCGAGCCAAAGCTCGACGAAGCAACACCTGCACGGACTTGGGCAACTCGCCGCCGAAACGGTCGAGCACGCGCAGATCGCTTTCATAGATCTTGGTGAGGATCTCCAGCTCGTTTTGACCGGGAAACAGCGGTCGGGCGAGCAACATCTCCGCCAGCACGATTCCGACCATGAACAGATCAGAGCGCCGGTCGACCTCTCCGCCGACGGTCTGTTCCGGAGACATGTAGCCGAGCTTGCCCTTCAGCTCCCCCGGGCTCGTCCGACGCTCGACGGAGACGCTGCGAACGATACCGAAGTCCGAGAGCTTCACGTCTCCGAGACGGCTCAACAGAATGTTACCCGGCGACACGTCGCGATGAACGATTCCGAGATGTCGGCCGTGCTCGTCGCAAGCGGCATGTGCATGACCCAAGGCGCGCAGGACGTCGTGAACGATGGTCAGCGCGACACCGAGAGGGAAACGTTCCCCTCTCGCTGCCACGGACCTGAGTAGCTTCGCGGCCGAAAGCCCGTCCACGAATTCCATCGCCATGAACAACTCGCCGTCGTGCTCGCCGAAGTCGAGCACGTCCACGATGTTCGGGTGCTCGAGGGCGCTGCAGATGTGGGCTTCGTCGATGAACATGTCGACGAAACGCGGGTCCCTCGCTAGCTGCGGAAGGATGCGCTTGACGGCGAAGCGCTTGCTGAACCCGCGGGCCCCGACCCGGCGCGCCACGAACACCTCGGCCATGCCCCCAGCGCCGATGCGCTCGATTAGCTCGTAGGGACCGAGCCTGACGGTGGCGTATGCGCGCATGTCTCCTAGAGTCAAATTCTACATCACGGGTCGGCCAAAATTTCGATCACAAGGAGACTTTCTGTGGTGTTTTCTGCCGATTGGTGGGTGAAGGTAGTGACGTGTGTGGTCACGTGCGCACATCCCGCATGGGGACCATCGCCAGCCGATTGCGCGGCCGCTGTTGAACCGGTCTCGGACGGTCGAGTAGGTTCTCCCTCCGCACGGACGCCGCGATCGCTTTCGAGCGGCTCCCCAAGCTCATGGCAAAAAGTACGCAAAAACCGCCGAGCGACCGGACAACACGCGACGATCGCCCGCGGCCCCCCGAGCACCGGTCAACCGACCGGCCGATCGCCGAAGCCGGCACCGACGACGTCGTCCCACGTGCCGCGGGCTCGCAGGTCGTCGCGGTCACCGGCGCTGCCGCGTTTCTCGGCCGGAACCTCATTGGCCTACTCGAAGAAGACGATCGCGTCCGGCGGATCGTCTCGATCGATGTCGAGAGCCCGACGACCGCCGGCCAGAAGAGCCGCATCTACGACGTCGATCTGACGCAGCCAACCGCCGAAGAACGAGTTGCGGAAATCTTCGCCGCCGAAGGGGTGGACACGCTCGTGCACCTCGGCTTCCTGGCGTCCCCCACGTACACGACGGCGTGGGCTCACGAATTCGAGAGCGTCGGCACGATGCATCTGTTGAATGCCTCCCGCCGCACGCAGGTCAGAAAAGTCGTGATGCGCAGTCAGGTCCTGCTCTACGGGGCCCATCCGACCAACCCAAACTACCTCACAGAGAAACACCCGCTCCGAGCGTCACGGAAAGAACCCTTTTTCGCTGACAAGATGGAGGCCGAGGCGGACGTGCTGCGCTACGCGAAACCGGACAAGGACCGCATCGTCACAATTTTACGAACCGCACCCATTCTGGGGCCGACGATTCGCAACTACGTGACGCGGTACCTCAGCCACCGGTTCACGCCGACGATCCTCGGGTTCGATCCACTTTGCCAATTCGTGCACGAAGCCGACGCCGTTGCTGCGTTCAAGCTCGCCGTCGACCGCGACACGCCCGGCATCTTCAACATCGTCGGGGATGGCGTCTTGCCGCTGAGCACGGTGGTCATGCTCGCCGGACGAGTTGCTCTACCTCTACCGAGACCACTCTTGCAGATGGTCGCCAGTGCTGCGTGGGTGGCGCAGCTGTCGGAAGCGCCGGCGTCGTTTCTCGACTACCTGCAGTACTTGTGCGTCGCTGACGGCGACGCAGCACGCGAGGACATGGGATTCACGCCGGTGTACACGACGCGCGAAGCGCTGATCGACTACGCCAGCGCCCAACATTTGCGCGACGCGCGCCTGCTGTCGGAGAACCCACCATGAGGCGCAATCGTCGCAAGAGTGATTCGGCGCTGAAGCAAAGCGGTGAGCGCCCAGGGCCGAAGTCGACTAGCCCACGCAAGCGGCCCCCCAGCGCGTCGATGAAGACGACTCGTCGCCTCATGAAGCGACCCACCGACCAAACGGCCAAAGCCCCGGAACCGGAAACGACCCGAACTGGAACCAAAAAGTCGGCGGACACCGTCGACCGCGAGGCCAACACCGGTGGGATTGGCAGGAAGCAGAAGACGCACAAGCGGCCCACGACCACCAAGGCGACGAGAAAAAAAGCGCCTGTCATGAAGGCCCCAGGCAAGAAGCCCAGGGGCAAGAAGCCCACAGGCAAGAAGCCCACGAGCAAAGCGCCCACGAGCAAAAAGCCCAGGGGCAAGAAGCCCACAAGCAAAAAGCCCAGGGGCAAGAGGCCCACAGGCAACACGCCCACGGGCAAGAGGCTCACAAGCAAGACGCCCACGAGCAAGGCGCCCACGAGCAAGAAGCCCACAGGCAGGAAGGCGCCGGCCAAAAAGGCCACAAACAACAGCGCCACTGGGACAAGGAGCGCCGCGGGGAAAAGGAGCGCCACCAAGAAGACCAAGAGAGCGATCCCCAAGAGATCCGTGACTTGGAACGCGCTCCAGATCCCTCGGAGCCCGCCACCAGAGTTCGCGCCCAGCTCGGCATCCTTGCCGGTCGGCCCGAGCCCAAAAGGCGCGGTCGACGATCAAATCCGCGAGCTCGAAGCGCGCCTCGACACGATGATTCGTCGCAACACGCGCGAGCCGAGCGATGTCCCGCCGTCGATCGGCGAGAACCTCGGCACCGTCGCCCGAGAGGTCGTCGACCGTCTGCCGCCACTCGAGCGCCCTGGGTCGGACGACGGCAGCGTCGTCGACGCCGCCCGAGAGCTGATATCGAGCGACTATTACCTGCGTCAGTGGGGCCGACTTGGTATGCGACACCGTTCGGAAGAGGTGGACGATTTCGGTCTCGATCCGACCTACGAGCAGCGGATCCGTCCGTTTCAGGACTTCCTCTACAAGCAGTACTTTCGCACCGAAACCCAGGGAATCGACAACGTGCCCGACACCGGTCGGGCAGTCATCGTCTCGAACCACTCGGGAACGCTGCCCCTGGACGGAATGATGCTGCGAACCGCCCTTCGGCTCGAACACCGCGCCGAACGCGAGCTGCGGTGGCTCGCTGAAGACTTCATCTACTACTTGCCCTTCGTCGGCGCGTTCATGAACCGCATCGGCGCGGTGCGCGCCTGCCAGGAAAACGCCGAGCGCCTGCTGACTCGGAAAGAGGCGCTCGTGGCCGTGTTCCCCGAAGGAGTGAAGGGTATCGGCAAGCTCTATCGAGAACGATACCGGCTGCAGCGCTTCGGCCGGGGGGGGTTCATTCGCCTTTGCCTCAGAACGGGCACGCCGCTTTTGCCCTGCGCCATCGTCGGCGCGGAAGAAGCTAACCCGATGTTCTATCGCGTCGAGTCGGTCGCCAAGGCGTTCGGTCTTCCTTACATCCCGATCACTGCCACGTTTCCGTGGCTTGGTCCTGCCGGCTTGTTGCCTGCACCGACCAAGTGGAAAATCAGGTTCGGGGAAAAGCTCGATTTCGCAGAGTACGGACCCGATGCCGCGGAGGACGATGTCTTGGTCGGGAGGCTCGCCGACCGTGTCCGCGCGAGCATCCAGGAAGTGCTCGACGAGACGACTCGCCGGCGCAAGAGCGTGTGGTTCGGCTGAAAGCGGAGCCGCCAAATCCCGGCGTTCTCGTGGTCGACAAACCCGCCGGCCTCACCAGTCATGATGTCGTCGCCCGCGCTCGCCGCGCGCTGGACACACGAGCCGTCGGACACGCCGGCACCCTCGATCCGATGGCGACCGGTGTATTGGTTCTCTTGGTCGGAGAGGCGACGAAGCTGAGTCCGTACGTCACGGCGGAGACAAAACTCTACCGCGCGACCGTCGTTTTCGGTGTGACGACCGAGACGCTCGACGCCGATGGCCGCGTCACAGAAACCCGAGAACTCGAACCCGGTTGGCTGGATGTGGCCGCACTCGAGCTAGCGCTCGAGGCAGAGCGGGGACGCACGTCTCAAACTCCGCCTACCGTGAGCGCGATCAGCACCGATGGCGAGCGCGCTCATCGTCGAGCTCGTCGAGGAGAGAGCTTCGAGTTACCCGCTCGCCCGGTGACGATGCATTCGCTCGCACTCTTGAGCGTCGGCGAAACGTCGGTCGACGTCGAGCTGAAGGTTTCCAAAGGATTCTACGTACGGGCATTCGCACGGGATCTCGGCGAAAGGCTCGGAGCCCCCGCTCACTTGTCGGCTCTCCGTAGACTCGCGAGCGGCACATTCACCCTCGAGGATGCCGCGGGTTGGCCGCTCCCGCAGGTGCCGGCGCTGCTGCCCCTCACGCGGGCGATTGAACGATGCCTGCCGGTCGCCCACCTGTCGACGGAGGGAGAGCAGAGGGCGCGACACGGGCAGGTCCTCGGCAGCTCTCACTTCGAAGAACGTCCGGCCGAGCTGGCACGAATCCACGACGCGGGCGTCGTCGCGTGGCTCGATTCGGGCGACAACGCCGTCGCGCTCGGCGAGATTCGACAAGACACCTTTCACGTCGTTCGTGGCTTTCGTCAGTGAGCCTGAAAGGTCCTCAGCACCAAACCGCGACGGGTGAGCCGCTGGCGCAGCCGCTTTTCCAGGTCGACAGCGTCCACGCCGGGCGGCAGCTCCGCGTCGACATCGATGTCATCTCCTTCGGCTTCGATGAGAAGCGTCGCCCCTTCGAGCTCGCCGGCGCCAATCTCGACGCGCGCCGTACCCCTCTTTCCGTTGCCTCCCCACGCGAATCGACGAACGAGGCGAGCAAGGTCTTCGTTCGGACCGAGAAGCAGCGTTTGCGGCTCGAGAGCATCCAGCCGGCCCGCTGGTCGCGCTGACGAAAAAACGCGCACCAAGGGATCCGTGACGTCGAGCCTCGGCTCGGCATCAAGCGCCGATTCATCGGGCTCCGGGCGCTCTGCCCCCCCTCGACGACCGTCGCCGTGGCCATCTTCGAGCGCAAACGCCGCGCGGGCTGGTGGGCTGGTGCGATCGGGTGTCGCGGTGCCACCCGGCGGGCGGGTGAGATCTGACAGGCGCGAACGACCCGTGGCAGTGTCGAGGATTTTTGCGCCACTCGAACGGGTCTCGGTAGGAAAACGCCCGGATTTCCGGAGGAACTGGCGAAAAAGCCCGTCCTTTTTGCCCTTCACCGAGGCGCGCGCCGGCGCCACCGAGACCCGACGCTTCGTTATGAGCTTCTCTGCATCCACGCCACCGAATCGGACACGCGCCGGCATGGGTTGCGTGGTTTCTTCGGCACCAGTAGATTTTTGACCACGGGGACACGGCGACGTGACCCTCCGGGTACCCAAGTTGGATCCACCACTTTCGCCGCCACAACTCGCTGGATATCTGGCGATCGCCGTCCTGCCAGCACTATTTGCGGCGGTGTTCGCCACCGCGAACGCGGCCCTGAGTCACATCCCCACCGCCAGGCAGGTGGCCCTCCGCGATTCCCTAGAAGACAGGTCGCGCGAGGCCATCGACCGTTACATCGAGAACGGCCAGGCGATCGAGTCCCGCTGGCTCACCCTCCGGGTTTTGGGCATCGCACTCAGCGCCATACTGCTGGCGCGAATCGTCCCCGAGGCGACGGTGTTCAAACCGGGAGTTGCGGCTCTGGCCGCACTGCTCGCGTATGGCGTGCCCGCAGAAATCGGCATCCTCGTGGCCGCACGACGCTCGGAGTCGAGCGCGGTGTTCCTCCTTCGGGTGCTGCGGCCTTTCGAGCTCATCGCAGCCCCGTTGGCGATACCCATAGCGTGGATAGGCGCCGCCGTTTCACGAAGCGTCCCTCGCACCTCGGCCAAGGTCACCGAGCAAGAGGTCGAGCTGATCGTGCACGAAAGCGAAATGAACGGGTCCTTGGCACACGACCAGGGCGAAATGATCCGCAACGTTCTCGAATTCGGCGACCTCACGGCTGGCAACGTCATGATCCCCCGCACTCAGGTCACGACGATCGAAATCGAGACGCCGATCGAGCACGTGCTGACGGTCGCGGAAGAGAAGGGTCATTCGCGCTTCCCGGTCTACGACGGCAGTACCGACAACGTGGTCGGCATTCTTCACGTCAAGGACCTCACCCACGTGCTGGGCAAGAGCAAGGCTGCCGACATCAGCCTCGACGACATCACACGCAAGCCCGCGCTCTTCATCCCCGCGGGACAATCGGCATCGAGTGTCCTCAAGGACATGCGGAGCCGTCGTCAGCACATGGGCGTCGTGCTCGACGAATTCGGTGGAATGAGCGGTGTCGTGACCCTCGAAGACCTCATCGAAGAGATCGTTGGTGACATCCGCGACGAGCACGACCGGGAGGAAGCGCCCATAGTCGACCTGGGCGACGGACGACTCATGGTCGACGCGAGCGTGTCGATTGCCGACCTCAGCAGGTACTTGGGCGCCGAGCTCCCCGAGGAAGGTGACTACAACTCGCTCGGCGGATTCATCGTCGCTCGCGTGGGTCGAGTCCCGCCCGAAGGCGCCTCGGTCACGGTGGGAGATCTCGAATTCGTGGTGCGTGAGGCCGATGACAGACACGTCTCGAAGGTCGAAATCGTGCGCACGCCCCCTGCACCGGATTCGGTCGCCCCGGGCTCGAGTTCCCGCAACCGGATCAGCGCCGCGTGAGCGGCACACCTCCATTGCGACCGGAGGACGAACTGCGAGCGACCGTCGAGTTGTCGCCATCGTCTTGCCTGAGCGTTTCTGCGGCGGTCGCTGCTCTCCCGTCGCCGTCGGCGCTCGGCGCGGAGCAGTGGCTATGCGTCGTGATTCAGCCCGATTCGCCGAAGGGATTTCTGTCACGCTTGCTGCGCCGCGGAGCGAGCGATGGCAACGAGCGCTTGGCCGAACGTTGCACCGCCCTCTTGGCCGCCGGATACGAGCTGGTGTGCGCAGATTCGAGCGGGGCCGCCTACGGCCGAGCTCCTCGCAGCTAGAACGAAAGAGTATCCGCTCGCGCGGGAGCGAATCAGCTGGGCTGGCCGATCTCTTTCAGCGCCTCGAGCACGTCCGCCCCTAGCTGGACGAGACCCGGTTGGTCTTCCTTGCCGGGATCGCCCTTCTTGCCTCGAAGGACTTCCTGCATCGTGCGGAGCTCGCGCTTCAATGAAACCAGTACGGACGAAGGGCAGACCGCCCCGTGCGTCGACGGGTCGACGGGGATGATCTTGTTGTCTCGGGTGGCGTCACCGCCAGTGTACCGCTTGAGCTTGTGCTTCTTGCCGCCGTCGACGATCTCGAATTCCTTGGGCCACGCGTACTTGACCTTTTTGCCGTCGACTTCCTTTTCCTTCTCTTCGATGAGGAATGGTTTCGGAAGCGGCTGCATGACGGCCCACGGACCGTTGCCATGTCGTGAAACGAAAACCGACCAGCGCACCTTCGGCTTCGACTGTTGCTCGAGGTAGTCCTCGATGCCCTTCTTGCTGAGCGACAAGATCGACGCCAGGCTCTCCTTCTGATCGTTCGCCGCTTGCACGGCACTCGCATACTTCAGCAAGAGACCGGCCGTCTTGGCGTTGAAGCGGCCCATTCCCTTACCGACGAGATTGCTGCCGTCGAATCCGATGCGGATCGCGCCGAGCTTCGACACTTCGTCAGCGGGGAACTTGTTGTCGCTCAGCTTCAGCCCTGCGGCTTTGAGCACCTCGCTGAGCTCCTCGACCTCGGCGTTGGCCGTATCGACTTCGGTCACGAGCGATTTTGCGCCCTCGAGAGCGACGTCGGCGACCGTGGCCTTCTGACTCCCCGTACCAATCGTGTAGCCGAGCACGCCGCCCACGACCGCGGCGGCGGCGGCGAGGATCACCACCTTCGCGCGCCCCTTCTTCTGGGCGGCCACGACCTCTTCGCTCATCTCGATCTTGATGGCTTGAGGCTCGGCCTTCGCCGGGGCCTGATCCGCCTCGATCGCGGCGTAGGGATCCGAGGCGTCCAACTTCGGCGCGGACCGCTCGGGCGCTGACCCGAGTCCGGGCATGACCGGCTTCGGGATCCCGATGGGCTTCGGAATTCCAACCGGCGGCGGAACCGCGCCCGGCGTACCGCCTGGCGCTGCCACCGTCTTCTTTCCGAGACGTGCTTTGAGATCGATCTTGGGCTTCTTTTCGTCGGCCATTTATTCCTCGCCAACGTGCCGAGCTGATACAGCTCCGAACGAGCGAAAATCGGGCGCCACAGTACCGGCCGTGTGTCCGGCGGGCAAGATTGATTGCGCCAGGCCGTCCAGGGTCCCGCCCAGCTTCGATTCGACCTGCCCGGCCAGCCAACCTTTGCTCGTATCTCGGCTAGAAACCGCCCCCGAGCGGCATCTCGGCCGGCGGACCACGTCCGGGCCCCCCCCCCGCGGCATCCGGTCCTGCGCTTGCACAGAGCGCCCCTGGAAGCGAGCGCAGCCCACTTCCGGCCCAGGCGCTGTTCGGAGCTTTGACCCGCCTCGGACAACGAGCGACGCTTGCTCGCGTGGGCCGAAGAATCGTCGTCATCGATAACTACGACTCGTTCACGTACAACATCGTGCAGTACGTGGAGACGCTCGGCGCCACCTGCGACGTCCGGCTCAACGACCGCACGACGCCGAACGAGGTCCTCGAATCGAAGCCCGATGGAGTGCTCTTGTCACCGGGTCCCGGCACGCCCGACGACGCTGGAGTCACGTTAGACGTCGTTCGAGAGCTCGGACCGCACGTGCCGATCCTCGGCGTGTGCCTGGGTCACCAGTCGATCGCCCAGTGCCATGGGGGGAACGTCGTCCGGGCACCGAAGCTCATGCACGGCAAGACGTCTCGCATCGAACACGACGGCAAGACGATATTCAGTGGTCTGCCTTCGCCGTTCGAAGCTACCCGGTACCACTCGCTCATCGTCGAGGAAGCGTCCTTGCCCGAATGCTTCACCATCAGCGCCAGAACACCGGACGGAGAAATCATGGCCATCCGCCACCACGACCTCGCCATCGAGGGGGTCCAGTTTCACCCCGAGTCGATCCTGACCGAGCAGGGCATGGCCCTCGTCGAGAACTGGCTGGCGGCGCTATGAGCGATCAGCTGCGCTTCGCCGATGTGTTCGACGAGATCGCCAGCAGCGACGGTCTTCGCACCGCCACCGCCCAAAGGGTTTTCGACACCATCCTTCGGGGCGATTGGACGCCCATTCAGGTGGCCGGGTTTCTGAGCGCGCTTCGGCTCAGCGGCGAATCAGCGCCGGTGATCGCAGCGGCGGCGAAATCCATGCGCCAAGCCATGGTGCCCGTCCAACACGGCTTGCCTCGCGTTCTCGATACCTGCGGCACGGGGGGCGACGGCATGGGCACGCTCAACGTGTCCACGGGCGCGGCGATCGTGTGCGCGGCGGCGGGAGTTCCAGTCGCGAAACACGGAAATCGGGCAGTTTCGAGCCGCGCGGGAAGTGCCGACGTGCTCGAGAGCCTCGGGATCCCCATCGACCTGCCGACGAACGCGGCCGCGCCGATTCTCGAAGAGTGCAACATCGCGTTTCTCATGGCACCGGCGCATCACCCCGCGATGCGACACGCCGTTCAAGCTCGTCGCGAGCTCGGGATGCGAACGATTTTCAACTGCCTGGGTCCCCTCGCCAACCCGGCGGGGGCCACCCATCAGTTGCTCGGAGCGTTCGACGACAGCCTGCGGCGGGTTCTGGCCACGACGCTGGACGCGCTCGGGACCCGAGCCGCTTGGGTGGTCCGGAGCGTCGATGGCCTCGACGAGGTCAGCCCGTTCGGGCCCACGCGAGTCACCCAGCTGCGGGATGGCGAGCTCACGGAGCTCGAGGTCACTCCAGGCGACTTTGGTCTCGATGAGAGCCCGCCGAACGCCCTCCGCGGTGGAAGTGCGGCCGAAAACGCCGTGGCCCTCGAGGCGATCGTTCGAGGGGAATTGCACCCCGGCACCGACGCGATTGTTTTGAACGCCGCGGCTGCGCTCGTCGTGACTGACGAGCTGGAGCCCAAGGAGGCGGCCCAAAAGGCGCGCGAAACCATCGAGTCGGGCAAAGCTCGAGCGACACTCGAGACTTGGCGCCGGCGTGCCATGAAGGCGCGCGCCGGCTGATGGGTGTGCTCGACGAAATTCTCGCCCACAAGGCCGAGGAAATCGAAGCTCTGCGCGCTCGTGCACTCCCCAACCCTCCGCCGACACGCCCCGTCGAGCTGCGTCGCTCGACAGGGCAGCGGCTCGGCTTGATCGCGGAGATCAAGCGTCGGTCTCCGTCGGCGGGGCTGCTATCCACCGCGCTCCAAGTAGGACCGCGAGCTCGAGCGTACGAAGCTGCCGGCGCCTCGATGGTCAGTGTGTTGTGCGACGCTCGTTTTTTCGACGGGTCCTACGAGCATCTGCAGGAGGCTCGCCAGGCGTGCGCTCTTCCGCTCTTGTGCAAGGACTTCATCCTCGACGAGATTCAGCTCGAAACCGCACGGGCCCACGGAGCCGACGCGGCGTTGCTCATCGTTCGATGCATCGGACCGAATCGGTTGGCCTCGCTCATAGAAGCCAGCCAAGCGCACGGGCTCACACCGCTCGTCGAAGTGGTCGACGAAACCGAGAGTCGCGCAGCGCTGGACGCCGGAGCCGACCTCATCGGGGTAAACGCGCGCAACCTCGATACGCTGGCGATGGACCCATCGCGCGCCGCGCTAGTCCTCGAAGCACTGCCGACATCGGTCACGAAAGTTCATCTCTCGGGGCTGCGCACGCCGCGCGACGTGAGGCAGGTCGCTCGGGGGCCCGCCGACGCCGCCCTCGTTGGCGAAGCCCTCATGCGCCTGGATGATCCCACGGCGTTGCTGCGCGAGATGAACGACGCCGCGGGTCGATAGCGACACTGTTCGGTGCAGCCCTCGACGGCTCGAGTCGAAAAGTTCGGCTGTGAGCGAAAACGGTCGTTTTCGCGTCCGTTTGAGATGGCACCGCCCCGGGTCGCGGGAGTAATAGACCTATCACTTCGACACCAGAGTTGTCCGGCTCGCACCGCACTCTGGTGAGCACTGAATCCATCCCGGTAGTGCGGCGGCGCGTGTGCGCCGCTCGCCACAACTCTGTCGGCGCACCCCAGTCCGCAAACGGACCCCGGGGCGGCCGCGCCGCAGCGCTTCGAGAGGGCAATCATGAGAGGTTCATTCGCTTTCGCCGTCGTCGGACTCGGACTTCTTGGGCTGACGAGCACGGTGGCGCACGCTCAGAACCCGCAACCCATCTACGGTGGAAACGTCATCCCTCCGTGTGCGTGGCCGAGCACCGTTTCGCTCGACCGCTCATGCACAGGCACCCTGGTGCACCCCGAAGTGGTCGTATACGCAGCGCACTGTGGTCACATCAACGCGGTCACATTCGCGGACGACCAGAACCTTCCGGTGCGGACGGTGCCCACGTCGAACTGTCAAACACACCCCGGCTACTGGGGCGAAGGCAGCGGGCGCGACATCGCGTTTTGCACCTTGTCGCAACCCGTGACGGACGTTCCGATCATTCCCATCTTGATGGGCTGCGAAACGGACATGCTTCAGCCGGGCTTGGAAGTGGTTGCCGTGGGGTTCGGGCAGGCCAACGACGGCCTTGGCGACGGGCCGAAACGCGATGTAAGGATGCCCTTTCACTACATCGCGAACGACGAAGCGTTTGTCGGCGGCGGCGGAAAGGACAGCTGCTTCGGGGACTCGGGTGGCCCCCTGTTCACGCAACTGAACGACGGAAGCTGGCGCGTCTTCGGCATCACGTCCTACGGACCTTCCGACGGCACGCAGGAGTGCGGCGGCGGTGGCTTCTATTCGATGATGCACGTGGGCATCGACTGGATCGAGCAGACGTCCGGCATCGACGTGACACCGTGCCACGACAACGGGGTCTGGACGCCCGGACCGGGTTGCGGCGCTTTCCCCCTCGACCCCCAGCTCGGAGGTGGGGACTGGGGCGCGGGCTGCGCGACCGGCAATGTGTCGACCATGAGCGCTAGCTGTGGGCCGTCCTTCGCCCCCGACCCGCCGCCCGAGCCACCTCCGCCACCGGAGCCGCCTCCGGCGCCACCAAGTCCCACGCCGGAGCCACCAGCGCCCACGCCAGGCCCAGGCCCGGGTCAGCCGCCCGCGCCATCGACACCACCCATCATCGTCGGACAGAGCTGCGAGCAGTACAGCGATTGCTTCAGCCAGTGCTACTGCATGACCGGCAATCAGCCGAGCTGCGAGACGGCCTGCTCCGGCGCGGCGAGCACGCCGTCAGCCGCCCCGTACGACCCAGGGGCGACAGGCGGCTGCTCGGTCGCCTCGCCACGGGGCTCGACGCCGGTTCTCGGCCTGCTGCTCGGCTTGGTTTCGGTGTTGGCCCGGCGTCGCCGCACCGGCAAATTCGCCCGGAGCTCGTCGGCGCCGTAGTCTTCGTCCGTGCCGCTCGACCACCACGTCGACGCCTACCTGAATCATCTCCGGACCGAACGCTGCCTGGCTGCGAACACCGTCGCAGCTTACGGCCGAGATCTCTGTCGCTTCGTGGCATTCGCGACGGAGCGAGGGGTAACCGACGCCGCAAGAATCGACCTCGCGCTCGTGACACGATGGATGGGCGAGCTTGCTGACGCGGGGCTTGGCGCACGAAGTGCTGCGCGTCACCTGTCGGCGGCTCGCGGGTTCTTGAAGTTTCTCGTGCGAGAGGGCGCCATCGACGGCGATCCCAGCCAATTGGTGACCGCTCCGAAGCTCGGCCGCAAGCTGCCCAAACCCTTGTCGGCGTCGGACATGAGCCGACTCCTGAGCGTACCCGACCCCACCAAGCTCCGCGGTCTGAGGGATCGCGCCATGCTGGGACTGACCTATGCCGCGGGGTTGCGCGTGAGCGAGCTCGTCAACCTGAAGATCGGAGACATCGACGTTGCTCGAGGCGTCGTCGGCGCGACCGGCAAGGGAGAGAAAAGGCGGCTGGTACCGCTCGGTGAAGTTGCGCTGTCGCACCTCGACGAGTACTTGAGCGCCCGCGAGCTACACGATGTGCGACTCCAATCGAAGCGCAACCGCAAGCGGTCCCCGCTCGTCTTTCCGTCCCCCAGTGGCCGCGCGCTGAGTCGCCAGGCGTTCTGGAAGATGGTCCGCCGCCACGCGGCGAGCGCAGGGCTGGCCGGCGCAGTCCACCCACACCAGCTCCGCCATTCCTTCGCGACTCACATGCTGAGCGGTGGTGCAGACTTGCGAAGTGTGCAGACGCTACTAGGCCATGCCAGCGTCACGACGACGGAGATTTACACTCACGTGAGCCGCGACCGCATCCGCGCGGCCCATCGACGTTCGCACCCTCGGGGGTGATACACCTCCGCAGGGTACGGTCGCACGCGATTCCCTGCTACATCTCGGGTCGTGTACTTTTCGGTGATCGAGCCCCAGAGGGACGAGTCGCCAGTGGTCGTCGAAGTGCCGCACGCCGGTTTGGCGCTCGACGCCGAAGCGACGGCGAGACTCGTCGCTCCGGTGCGTTCGCTCGGTCGCGACGCCGACCTCTTCGTCGATGAGCTCTATCAAGACGCGCCCGCAGAGGGTGCGTCGTTGCTCTGCGCCCACGTCAGCCGCTACGTCTGCGATCTCAACCGCGGCGAAACCGACGTCGACAGCCAGGCCGCCGAAGGCGGTTCTGCTCGAGCCGCGCCCCACGGCTTGATTTGGCGCACTACGACGGACGAGCAGCCTGCACTGCGGGAGCCGATTTCTCGTATCGAGCTCGAACGACGCCTCTCGACGATCTATCGGCCATATCACGCCAAGCTCGCGGAGCTGCTCGAGGCGAAGCGGCGGAAGTTCGGTTTCGCCGTGCTCCTGTGCGGACATTCGATGCCCAGCCGAGCCAGGGCGCAGCACCAGGATCCCGCTCGTGCCGATTTGGTTCCGGGCAGCCGAGGCCGAACCACGGCGGCCGCGAGCGTCATCGAGCTTCCGGAGACGCTCGGATCGCGGTGGGGTTGGAGCGTGGCTCATGACGACCCCTATCGAGGAGGCTTCAGCACGTCTTACTACGGTAGACCCCGCGAGGGCGTGCACGCATTGCAGCTCGAGATCAGTCGAAGGCTGTACATGAACGAACGGACCCTCCAGAAAAAGCCGAACGACTTCGAGAACGTGCGACGTTTCTGCCGGGTCCTCGTCCGCGAGCTCGGCGGTCTCCGCTTGGTTTGAGCGCCCACGCCGTCATTCGGCTACGCTCCTTGGGCACTCATGCTCTCGAGCACCCATGATGGTTCGTGAGTCCTCCGCTGCCCGGGTCGACCGGGCGCCGAGCTCGGGCATCCATCGTGCGGTCAACGAGCCGGAGAAGCCGGTGCTGGCCTCAGAAGTTCTGCGAGAGGAACTCGCCCCCATCGAGCCGGGTCGAACGGCCGCGAGGTTCTGGCTCGGTGCCATCGCCCTGACCCTCGCTCTTTTGGGTTTTGCGTTCCAAGCAGGACTGGGGTCGCCGGAAGCACGAGTTCTCGCGCCAAACATCGCGTATTCCGCTGCGGGCGCCCTCTGTGCGCTGGCACTACTGCCGTTCCCCTACGCGCTGCGCGCGGGGACCGCGCTCGTGGTCGGCCTCGCTTTGTTCGTGCTGGGCGTTCGGGGCGCCGGGCCGCTGGCCGGACTGGCCATCGATGGAGCGGTTGCGCGGGACGTCGCCCGGTTCGTGGCGATGACGCTGCTCCCCGCCGCTCTCATTTTTCGCGCCCGCTACCGCGCGTTTCGCACTGCGCGACGAGTCCTGTTGCTCGCACTGCTCGCGTGTCTGCCGTTCGTCGGCATGCAGGTCATTCCCGTGCTCGACGCCGCGTCCCCACTGATTGCGCGCGCGAGCCATGTTCTGAGCGTCTTGGCGGTCACCTGTGGCCTGTTCGGCTTCATGGACGAGCGCACCACCGGCGGCGGCTCGCTCTCCGCGGGCTTGGTTCTTGGGACGCTCTCGCTCGAAATCGCTTCCAGGGAGCTCACGCCGCTGGCGGGAGCTGAATCGGGCCCCCTCGGATATCCGGCAACTGCGGTGGCCCTGGGGGCGACGGCTACGCTGGCCGCCCTCGGCTGTTACCAGCTGCTTGCCGCCTATTTTGCCCAAGAAGCGCGAAAATCGGGCCATTCGGTTGAACAGCCGTCGGCCATGAGCTAGCTTCGCGCCCCTTCGAGACCATGGCTAAGAGCGACATCACAGGCAAAAGGCGAATGCGCGCGCGCAACGTCTCCCACTCGAACATCAAGACGCCGCGCTGGCAGAACGTGAATGTCCAGCAGCGGCGACTGTGGGTGGCTGAGCTCGGCCGATTCGTCACGCTCAAGGTGACGACGCGAGATCTCCGCACGATCGACAAGATCGGCGTGATGGCTTACGCGAAACGGCACGGCGCGAAAATCGCCTGAGGCGTCTCTTTCAACGCACCGGTGAGCTTCGGGTTCAGCCTCGGCGCACCACGATTTTCGGGGACTTCAGCCACTCGGCGTGCACACCAGCTGCGGAAGGCGCCGCCAGGGCGGACATCGGAGCATCCCCGTCCAGCTCGAAAGCGACCGGAACTGGGGTGGCCAGCCTGGCGCCAGGCTTGACGCGAGTTTTCCCACGGGACACCGGCACGGCGAGCGCCGGCGCTTCGAGCTCCAACTCGTCGACCAACAGACCGTCGAGAACCCGGCGATAAGCGATCGCAGCAAACACTCCCCGACGATCCACGGCGCTGACGACACATCCCACACCGGCCGACTGCTCGGGATCGTCGGGCTCGGCGTCGGACCAGGGGGTGACGAGCAGCGATTTGCCGGCGACCTCACGCCGCTCTGCAGCGTGGTCGATTTCGGGTACTTGGCTGAAATCGGCGGGAGTGAGCAACCCGCCTTCGCTCGGACCCGCGACGTGGAGCAAGGGGCGCATGAATGACGGCTCGCCGAGCGCGGCTGCGCCCACGACTCGAATGCGTCGCAACAATGCCGCTCGAGCGTCCGCCCCAGCGCTCCTCGCACGGGAGATGCCGACCTTGAGGATCTTGCCGAGTTTGTCCCCCGAATCGTAGGCGTGCGCGACCAGTACCGCGGCCACAGCGCACGGCACCGCTATCCTCGCGGCGTCCGGGGCCTCTTCGCCTTCCTGGAAGCCGCGAGGCCGCTTGGTGCCCAAGCCGGGCTGGCAAGAGCGACCGTCGAAGGCCCGTGCGCCGAGACCGATGCCGGCGACCAGAATCGACGCGGGGCCGAGCAGCACGCCGGCGTGAGCGCCAGCCGCGGCGAAGTAGCCGGCGGCGACCGCGCCAACCGCCGTGCCGCCGTCCAGCAAGTAGTCCGCGGTGGCCTCGGCTGCCACCGGATCGTTGCCTCCGCTCGCATATGGCTCACTCATGCTCCTGCCTCGGCGCGAATGATGTCGGCGGCCTTGCCCGCCCCTTGTCCCTCGATGACCACGAATACATCGTCACAGCTGCCGATCGCGTGCCCCACGCGCTCGGCGACTGCAAGACGCACCCGACCGCCGCCACCGAGGCGCGAAAGACGCGTGTAAATCAAGGGCCCGGGGGGCGGCTCGTCCACCGACAGGTCTCGAACGAGCACGGCACCCATCTGGGCGGCGACTTCGGCTGCACGAGTCGTCTCCCAAACGCCGCCCGGCTCCCACGCGATGGTCGGTCCCCCGGCCATTCGCCGACACAACTCGTTCAAGCGATCGCAGTTGCGCGAGGTCGGCGTAATCGCCGGGGGCGTCGTCAACACGATGAAACGAGCCCCAAGCGCATCGACGGCTTTGAGCGCGTAGCTGAGCGACCGCTCCGCGTCGGGCTCGAAGCCGGCAACCGCGACCGGCAAACGCACACTGAAGATCAGATCGTCGCCAACCTGCCGAGCCCATTCCCTCAGGCGTGGCGGCCGCGGCAAGGCGCCGAGCTCCGCTCGCAGCTCGAGCATGTCGAACCGCTGCGCATATCGGGCGATGCTGCCGCGCAAGGACGCGCAACCGATGTGAAGGGCCACCGCGAAGGGTTGTGCCAAACTGCGGGCCTCCCCGCCAGCGCTCATCCGCCGAACTGAAACCACTGGGTCGGATGGGCGCGCACGAAGCGCTCCAGCTCATTCACCGCGACCTGCGCAGCGCCTCGAATTGCCTGGCGTGAGGGTTTTCGTTCCAACCGAATCATCGGGGCGATCTCGATTTCGTAGTCGAAGTAGCCCCTTCGCGCGACGAATATGGGCACTACCGGAGCGCCCGCCGTTGCGCCCAGGACGAAAGGCCCCGCCGGTGCGGGAAAGTCCTCCTCGAAGAGACGCACGGTCGTCGTGCGGCCGAGCGCGGGTGGGCGGTCGAGTTGCACGGCGACGGCGCCGTGCCGCCGCAAGTGCCGCAGGAGCGACAATCCGTCGAAAGGCGTCGTGCCGACTCTGGCGACGCTGACCCCCGCGCTGCGCCGAATGTCGTCCTGGACGCGCATCGCCGCAGGGCTCGCCTCGCCTTCCATGCCAACGACGACGTCGAGCTCGTAGTCGACCCCCAAAAGACTGGCCGCAAAATCCCAGCCGCCGGTGTGCGCGGTGACGATGACCAGGCCGCGCTCGAGAGCCAGGGCGGCCTCGAGATGCTCGCGGCCACGAATTCGCCGCTCGGCGGCCTTGGCATCCGGCCGCGCCGAACCGAGCGACTCGGTCAGACAGTGGGCGTACACGCCGAACGTTCTGGCGACATCGATGCCCTCTTCCCACGGCGTGCGAGGACCGAGGATGCGGCGTAGGTTGCCGAGGACCCGCATTCGTGGCTCGGGCAGCAGCGCCGCGAAGAGCCAACCGAAAGCGGCCGGGCTATACCGCACCCATGGCGTCGGCCCATATCTCGACCCGAGATATGCCAACCGCCGGAGCAACGGCCCGCGATGATCGAGCAGGCGCAAGGTCGCTCGTGCCTACCGGAGCTTCTCGAGCTTTTTCTTCACGGCGGCCTTGTCGACGGGCCCCTGCCCCCGAAGCGCCTTTCGGTACGCCTTCTTCGCGTTCGCCTTGTCTTTTTGGTGGGCGAAAACGTCGCCCGCCGCCTCCCAGGCCGGACCCCACTTGGGGAACTCGGCGACCGCACGGTCAGCGAACGCGCGGGCCGTGGTCGGCCGTCCGCCGGCAAGCATCGCCACCGCAGCGTGAACGAGTGGAGCGGGATTGGCCCGCGCCCAGCTCGCCGCGAGGCTGTAGGCCTCGATGGCCAAGTCGATGCGCCCCTTCGCGGCGAGCGCGTCGGCTTCCACCAGCTTCGCATCAGCGTTGTTCGCGACGATCGACAGCGCTTTCTTCGACGCGGCCAACGCCTCGTCGGGCTTTCCAAGATCGAGCAACAAGCGGCCCATCAACGCGTGCCAACCGGCTTGTTTGTCGTCGATCTTGAGCGCCGCGCGGAGCGATGTTTCCGCGGCGGAATGCTCGCCTCGCTCGAGCAACTTCTTGCCCAGAGCCGCGTGCGCCTCCCCGAACGTCGGCCGAATCTTGGTCGCCTGAACGAGCAGACGCTCCGCTTCAGCATCCGCACCCAGTGCCTCGGCCAAAGCAAACGCGATTTCGGGGTCACCAGCGTCGGCCTGGTGAGCTTTCTTCAACGACGACAATGCAGCGGAGGAATCGCCGGACGCGGCGAGCATTTCACCGAGATACCGGTGCGCCTCCGGACGGCTGGTGTCGATGGCGATTGCTTCGTCGAACCGGTCCTTCGCCGGGCCCGGCTGCCCTTTCATGAACAGTGCCCGAGCGAATGCGACCTTTGCATCGTAGTCGTTCGGCGAAAGCGACAGCGCTTTCTCGGCCGCGGGGATAGCCAGGCTCGCGCGACGCAACACGAGCTGAGCCTCTGCAACGCACGCGTGGCCCTTGATCGGCTCGACCTTGACGAGGAGCTGGCATTCGCGCAGCGCGTGCTTCTGCTTCTGGTCGCCAATCAACGCCCGCGCCCGCTCGAAGCGCAGCGCGGCGACCGCGGACACCTTGCGTTGGTTCAGGTAGGCGCGCTGGAGCAGGTGGGCGCTCTCTCGAAAAAGCCCCGCGTGCCGAAGCCGCCGCCCGAGGTCGAGCGCGGTTTCTGGATCCTTGGGGGTCCGACGCGCCTCCTTCCGGAGATCGCTGTGCGAGTCAGCTTGCGCGGGAAAGGCCAACGACAAGCCGATGGCAGTCAGCACGCTCCATCGCACCCGAAGTCGCGTCGCTCGCGCCCATCCTTCTTGCATCACGCCCGGCACCGTTAGCGCACTTTACCGAGTGGCTCGGCTCGCCGCCAACCGATAGGCCGGCCCAGGCCGACCCCGGCAAAAGCGTGCGAGTAGGCGTTTTTTTCGGTAGGTTCCGGAGGGTCAGAGAGTCCCATCGACTGCTCCATCAGACGGCAGGCCGAGGGTCCAGATTCATTTTTCGCGATTTCCGGCCCATCAGGGCAGCGAGGTACAGAATGCGACCAATTCTTTGCTTGAGACTTGTTCCCGTAGTGGCGCTCGGAGCGCTGCTGCTCGGGTGCGGCGGTGGGGGCTCCGACGGCGCCGGCGGAACCGGGGGATCCAACGGGACTGGCGGGTCGAACGGCGGCACGAATCCGTTTGCGGACCTCACGAGCAACGGGCCGGGAGTGTGCGACAACACCGGGCGCCCGGCGAACGACATGGCATGCGCCGACCAGGGATGCGCGAACGTCGAACCTGACTGCTCGCGCGCTTCGGGCCGACCCGTCGAGAGCTGCTGCGTGCTCGTCGGCGAGCCAGGACGCGGGCCCGAGCCGCACTTGATGCGCACGACGGACACGAAGGAATTTTCCGGAACGGGCGCGCCCGACCTCTCCTGCTTCGACGATCCGCCGGCGCGCGGCACGTCCCGAATGGTGACGATGAAGGGCGTCGTCAAGAGCTTCGCAAACGGCTGCGACCTCGTCGGTGTTCGCCTCGAAGTATTCAAGGTTCAACGCACCGGCGACGCTGCCACCGACGGCACGCTCGGTGAGCTCGTGGGAACGCCGGTCGTCACCGATTCCACGTTCCCCGAATCGCTCGAGGACGTATCGACCTGCGTCGACGACAGGAAAAACCGTGAGTACACCTACCCCGACGTGCCCACCGAAACCGAGCTGGTCATCTTGACCAGTGGCGCAACGGCGTCGGATCTCTGGCGGCCACTTTATACATACAACGTGTACATCGGCGAGGACGACCCGGACCTGGTCGGGGACGAGTACGACCGCGACGTCAACGCGCTGGCCGAGGACGACTTTGCCACGATCCCCACGGTCGCCATCGGGCGCACCATCACCGCCGGCCGGGGCGTGATCGGCGGCGAGGTGCACGACTGTGGCAACGTGCGAATTCAGAACGCAACGGTCGACGTGTCGACGTCGCGCGTCGCGCTCGTCTATTTCAACGCCGACGAAGACGACCCGCTACCGGACTTGAACCGCGACACCATCGGCACCGGACGCACGGCCCTTTACACCGCGCTCGACGTGAACCCGGGACCAGTACGAGTGTCGGCGACCGGGCTCATCCCCGACGGGGACACGAGCAAGCTCGTCACGCTGGGATACGCGGACGTGCGAGTTTTCCCCGATTCTGTGACCAGCGTGTCGCTCCGCGGGATCCGGCCCTATCAGCTGCCGTAGCCATAGTCGCAAACGCCGTTTCCCCTAGTGGGCGCCGAGGAGCCGGTCGAAGGTGATCGCGGCGGCCGCGCGGACGCTCAGGTGGTTGTACCCATCGCTCTCGATGGGCGCCAGCTGAGCGGCCGCGTCGGCCATTATCTGCCCGCCCAATCCCCAGCCGGTACCGAAGGTGAGAAGAACCGGAGGACCAACGTCCATCAACCGCCGACGCGCAGCGGCGTAGTCGAGCATCGGTTGCGCTGAGGGCCGGGCACTGGTGACCCAGACTTCGGCATCGCCGCCGAGTGCCGCCACCGAATCCTCTAGGGATTCGACGACTCGGACGATTTCGATGGCTGGCTTTCGATCCGGGATCCGTCGAGCGCCAGCCCCGTCCGTCCAGTGGGACGTGATGCGAGTCACGAGCTCGCGTTGCGCCGAAACAGGATGGGCGACGAAAAAATCGCTCACGCCGTAGGTCAGCGCGCTGCGGGAAATGTCGTGAATGTCGAGATTCGTAACCGCTGTCGTCACAATGCTGCCCCCGCGATCCAGGACCGGATGGTGAAGCAATGCGGCTGCGATACGCCGCACTACTCCCCCTCGTCCTCGCGGAGTATGTCCGGGCGGCGCTCACGGGTGCGCGCCACCGATGTCCGCTGGCGCCACTCGGCGATCTTATTGTGATCGCCACTCGTCAGGACAGCGGGTACGTCCAGGCCTCGAAAGCTCGCCGGGCGCGTGTATTGAGGGTACTCGAGCCGACCGTCGCAACACGGGCTGAACGACTCTTCTTTCGCCGAGTCCTCGTTGCCCAGCACACCCGGGACCATTCGCACGACGGACTCGATGACTGCCATCGCGGCAACCTCGCCGCCGGTCAGGACGAAGTCACCCATGGACACCTCTTCGTGGACGAACTCTCGAGCTCGCTCATCGAACCCCTCGTAGCGTCCACACACCAGGGCCACCGCCGGCAGCTCCGCCAACGCCCGCGCGCGTGCGTGGGTGAGCGGCTTGCCTTGGGGGGTCAGCAGAACACGGTGAGCTTTCTCGGCCAGGACTTCGTCGACATGCTCGGCAGCCTCGATCACACAATCCACACGGATGACCATCCCTGATCCCCCGCCATACGGCGTGTCGTCGACGCTCTGGTGCTTGCCGAGCCCGTGATCTCGCAGTTGCTCGAGATGTACCTCGAGCGCGCCCGAATCGACGGCTTTTCCGACGAAGCTGGTCGCGAGGAATGGCTCAAAAAGCTCGGGGAACAGCGTAATGACCGCGATGCGCACGTCAGTTTCTAGATCAGGCCGTCGGTGCTGACGAGAGTCACGCGGGCTTGGTCGAGGTCGACGTCTTCGAGCCATTGCTCACCGATCGGGTGCTCGTGCACCTGCCCTTCGGCGCTCCGGATGAGCATCGTGTCGATGGTCGGATGGGTGCGGATCTCCACCACCTCGCCGATCGTGCCCTCCGGGCCGACCACCTCGCAGCCCAGCAGGTCGACGAGATAGAATTCGTCAGGCTCCGGTTCGGGAAGAGTCGCTCGTTCGACGGCGACCCGACCCCCGGTGTATTCGGCAGCCGCGTCTCGATCATCGACGCCCTCCAGCTTGAGCAGCACGGTTTTTCCCGCTGCGCGGGCGGCTTCGACCTTCATCAATCGGGGCTCTTCGCCCTCGATGCCCACGAAGAGCGCCCTCGCCTCGCCCAGCGCACTTCCGCCGACCCAGTGCGGGTGCACTTTGAGCTCTCCCTTGAGCCCATGGGGACGCCCGATGCGACCGAGCTCGACGAGGTTCAATCGACGATGTCGAGATGCGTGCGTCGGCCGAGCTTCGTCGACGCGGCGCTGAGAATCGTCCTCATCGATTGCGCGGTCCGCCCGTCGCGGCCGATCACCTTGCCGATGTCGTCCTTGGCGACGCGCAGCTCGATGAGCGAATTGTTGTCGCTCTCGATTTCCTTCACCTCGACGCTGTCCGGCTCGTCGACGAGCGCCCGTGCGATGGTGGAGATGAGCTCTTTCACGCGCTCTCGGGGGCTATCCCGCCGCCGGCGGAGGATTGTTGCGCAACAGGTGTTGGAGGGTGTGCGATGCCTGAGCGCCGCGCCCACGCCAAAAGTCGAGGCGCCTTCGATCGACGTCCAGCTTGCCAGGGTCGGCGCTCGGGTCGTAAGTCCCGATGTTCTCGATGAATCGCCCGTCGCGCGCGTTGCGCTGGTCAGTGACGACGATCCGGTAGAATGGGCCCTTCTTGGTGCCGTAGCGAGCGAGTCGGATGTGTACAGCCATGGTCCTCGGTGCCCCTCGGGCGCGAAACTAGCACTTCCGTCCACGGGCGCCAGTGCCCCGGGAGCGGGGTCGGGGGAGCGGGACCCTACGGGAAGCCTCGCGGGTCGGTCAACCCACATGGTAACTTCACCCGCGGCAATGGCGGCCAGTCCCGAAGCAGTCCTGCGTGTCGTCCAGGATGTCATCGAGCCCTTGGTCCGGGCCGACGGGGGTCGGGTGTACGTGGTGGACGTCGCTCCGCAATCCGTGGCTCTCCACCTGACGGGTCGCTACTCGGGGTGCCCCGGGAACACCCTCGCACAGCGTCGGATCATCGAGCCCGCACTGCGCTCGGTCGCCCCGGACATCCGTGTCACTGTGACGTCGGGCGCCATCGTTCCGGAAGGGGCGAAAGCGATCACGAACGAGTGACCGGCTCGGGTCACTCGTCGACGATTACTTTTTCTTGGCCTTCTTCTTCTTGCCGGACTCGCCCTTTTTCGGGGGCGCGGTCACCCGTTCGACGTCCTTGTCGATGGCGTGCGGGTCGACTGGCTTGTTGGGACGGTGACTGTCGAGGTTCTCGAAAACTCGTTGCTCGACGTAGACGATACCGATGATGTTTTCGTACTCGCGATCAACAGCGCGGATCACGTTGGTTCCATCGGCCCAATCGCCTTCGGTGAGCCGGGGGCCGCCTTCGCTGCCGCCCTCGCGCATTCGTGGCGCGACCTTGAACTTCTTCGTGAGCTTCTTGATGGCGCCGCTGTAGGTCTTTCCGAGCGGGCCGCCCTTCTTGAGCGGATATTCGTCGTAGACCTTCCAGAGCCGGTCGTCGAAGAAGAAGAAATGTCGGGTGGTACCGCTCCGCAACACGAGGCGCGTCTTGCTCTCCTTGTTTCGGTATGTGTACTCGCCCTTGAGCGACGTGTAGTCGACGCCGGTTGGCGTCGCGCCGAACTTCACTAGGCTGCGCCGGATGAGGCCCTTCTTGATGCGAAGCTCCTCGTCGAGAGCCTGCATCTTCACGCCAGGCTGAACGCGCTTGTAGAGGGGCCGGAACTCGTCCTCGAAGACCTTCTCGTAGAGCTTCGAGATCTCTTTGACGCTCTGTCCCCATTGAAGGCCCTTGGGCCGCAGACGAACTTTCTTGGAAATCTTGGTAGGACCGGGACCCTTGTCCACAGCCTCGCCCTTCTTCCCCTTCCCCTTGGCCTTGGCCTTACTCTTTTTCTTTTTCTTCTTTTTCTTCTTCGAGTCGTCGTCGAAGAAGCGACCGAGCAAGACTTGTGGAGAGGCGCTCACGGACGGAGCGGCGATTGAGCCCGCGAGCATCAGCGTGCCGGCGAGCGCTAAAACGGCTCTAAGCCTCATCGTATCCTCCCGAAATCCTTAGGTGTCGTGAACCTAGCATCGCGACGAGTGACGCCTCAAGCGCGGGTCCAATCGATAGACGGAGACGCACCCCCAAATCATCGATCTTTGGGCGGAAAAAGTCGATCCGCCGGCAAAATCAGCGCGACCGAGCCTCGCCCTGGCGCAAAAATCCCCGGCGCGTACCTTCGGGGTAGGAACGATTTACTCGCTCGCGGCATCCAATCGACCAAGATCTTCATGTACCGACGACAACCGTTCGAGCTGCTTGGGCTGCTTCTCGCGACCGGAGCGCTGAGCGGGCCCGCGGGATGCGGACCTCACGTCTCGGGGCCAGTTGCCGCCGATCCCGCAGCTTATCCAACCTATGCCGCCGAGGATGCGCTTCTCTTCGACGACAGCGCGGCGGTGGAAATCTTCGGGCTGGCGATTGAGGCTGACTCGTCGGATCGCCTGCTCGAAAGCCGGATTCGGAGGGCGGATTCGGTTTTGCACGTCAAGATCGCCACCGTGACCCGCGAAAACGACGCGATCAGCCTCACTTTCCGGCCCATGGGGGAAGCGCTTGCGGGCGACCCTGCCGCCGACCCCATCGATCTTCTCGTCACCAACACCAACCGCATCTATCCCCTCGTGAGAAACGCCGGCGAATCGCTCCTCGGGCGATCGCTCATTTTGATCTTTCGTCGCTTCAACGACCAAGGGACGATAGTCACCCACTGGAGAGCCGAACCCGATACGGCACGAGTCCGCGCAAAGGTTGCACGGGCACGCGCAATGCGTGACGTTTCTGGCTACTGACAACTCATGCACTTTCGCCGCAGCTCAGTCGAAATAAAAACTCAACGCGAAATCGAACTCATGCGGGAGGTGGGCCGGCTCGCCGGCGAGACCCTCTCGGCAGTGGGCGACATCATTCGACCGGGCATCACGACCGACGAAATCAACGAGTTCGTGCATGCGGACACCCTACGAAAAGGCGCCGAGCCGGCACCGCTGAACTATCTGGGCTTCCCCAAGAGCGTCTGCACTTCAGTCAACGAAATCGTGTGTCACGGGATCCCCGGGCCTCAAAAGCTGCTCGCAGGCGACATCATCAACGTGGACGTCACGCACCTTTACAAGGGCTACCACGGGGATACTTCGGCAACTTTCTACGTCGGTACTCCGAGCGCCGAAGCGCGGAAGGTGACCGAGGTGTCTCGCAAGTCACTCGAGCTCGGCATTGCTCAGGTGGCACCGGGCGCGCGGCTCGGCGACATAGGCGCCGCGATTCAAGAGTTCGCTGAGGGGCAGAATTGCTCGGTCGTGCGGGACTTCGTCGGCCACGGCATCGGCCGGAAGTTCCACGACGAGCCCAAAGTCTCGCACTACGGAAAGGCGGGCACTGGCCTCAGACTCAAAGAGGGCATGACGTTCACCATCGAGCCGATGATCAACGTCGGGCATTGGGAAGTTAAGGTGCTCGAAGACGAGTGGACGGCGGTTACGCTCGACGGAACGCTGTCCGCGCAGTTCGAGCACACCGTGCTCGTGACCGGCGATGGGGCGGAAATCCTGACTGCCCGTCCAGGCAAGCTGAAAAACAGCGAAATATTCGACGACTACTGAGGTTGGAAGGCCTCTGGCCGGATCGACGCCAAAACCTCGCGCAGCCCTTGACGGATTGACATCCAGACGACTAGGTTCGCCCAGCCTTTTTGGGGCCATGGGTGTCCCAGCCGCCGGGCCGCGAAACGCAGGGCACTGGCCTTTGCCGCGCGGGCCTTCGCCACCATCGGCAAATGGCTAAGAGTCGAAAAAAGAAGACAAAAAAGAGCGCGAAACGCGCGTCGTCCCGCCGGTCGGCCTCTCGACCGGCGAAGTCTTCGACGCGGCGCGCCAAAAAGTCGACCCGCAGGACGAAAGTCTCGAAACCGGTTCGCAAGAAGGCCGCACCGAAGAAGCGGGCCAAACCGACGCCCAAGCGGCCCGCAAAGAAGGCAGCGAAAAAGAAGCCCGCGAGGAAGTCGAGCAAGGCTCCGAAGAAGCGTCCGGCGAAAAAGGCATCAAAAGCCAGCCGCGCCCGTGATCTCGCGAAAAAGAAGAAGGCACTCGCGCAGAAGCAAAAGTCGCGCGAACGCGACAAGAAGGCGCGTGAGAAAAAGGCGCGCGAAAAAGAACGCGCGCAGCTGCTGAAGAAGCGCGAGCAGGCGAAAAAGCAGAAAGAGCGCGAGCGCATCAAGGCGCAAAAGGAACGCGAACGAGAGCGCGCTCGCCGGGAACAGGAAAAACTCAACGCGCGCCTCAAGAAGGAACGCGAAAAAGAGCGCGCTCGGATCAAGAAGGAAAAGGCCGCTCAGAAAGAGGCAGAGCGTAAGGAACGGGAGGCCGAGAGAGCGCGGATCCGCGCCGAGAAGGAAGCCGAGCGCGAGCGCCTACGCGAGGAAGCTCGCAAGAAGAAAGAGGAAGAGCGAGCGCGTCGCGAAGCGGAGCGCGAGGCGTATCGCAAAGCCAAGGAAACCGAGCGAGCGCGCATTCGCGCCGAAAAGGAGGCTCAGCGGCGGGCCCTCGAAGGTCGAGTGGCTCGGGCGAGCGGACGGGCTCAGCGCGGTGCGGGGAGCCGTAGCAGTACTCAGCGAGTCTATTCGCCGAACATGATCCCGAATCAGTCGGGGACCACCAAGCACCTGGCGGGTCAGTCGAGCCTCCCGGAGAGCAAATTCGCCAACCTGAGGCTGCGCACGAGCGCACCGGTACCGGCACCCAATCCTTCGCCGATGACGGCGGCCTATCGACCGCCGACGGCACGCCCACCACCGAAAGCGCCGCCGGCGCGCATCACCGAGCGCTACGCTTCGGTGAGGAGTCGGCTGACAAAAGCCGGCGAGGAATTTCAGCGCGAGTACCGAGAAAGTCTAGACATGTCGTGGATTTATCACGACAGCGCCCTCGAGGGTGTCGTCTACACGTTCCAGGAACTCAAGACCGCCATCGACCCCAATATCACGGTGGTCCCAGATTCGAGCCTCCAGCCCGTCTGCGAAGAGATCCGACGACACAAGAGCGCTCTCGACCTGGTGCGGGAGCTGGCGGAGAAGCGACGCGTGCCGCTGAACATCGACGTCATCAAACGCCTCTACTTGACGCTCCATCCCGACGAAGGCGATCTCAAGAGCGTCAAGTACAGGAAAGACATTCCGCAGCACCGCTTGTACTTTCACGAGTACTCGACGCCGGACAAGATCGCCTACAAGGTGCGCCAGGTCGTCGACTGGCTCAACGGTCCCGAGCCAAAGAAAATCAAGGACCCCATCCGCATCGCCGCCCGGGCGCACTACGATCTCCTGCGAGCGTTTCCGTTCTCGCAAGACAGCGGAAAAGTCAGCCGGATGTTCATGAACATCATTCTGATTCGCAGCGAGTACCCCCCCGTGATCATTCACTCGACGGAACGGCAACGGTACTACGAAGCACTCAAAGGCAACTTGCCGGCGATTTTCCAGATGGCGACCGACGCCATCACCAACGGCCTTCAGAGCATCGAAAAGAAGCTCGACGAAGAAGAGTCGCGCGCACGCGCCTTCGTCCTCTGAGCACTCGTTCCCTGGATCTGCTCAACTTGCAGAAAAACTGGGCGGGGGCCCATACAGGGCGAGGCCGCCGAGTCTCTTCCATCGCGTGGATGGTCCACCACACTAGCCGCGAGGGGCAGCGCTCGCTACCGAATCCCAACCCGTCGCCAAGGCGAGCTTCGCGAGTGCCATGTTGTAGTCGAATACAGCCGACATTCTCGCGAACTTCTTGAGCGCGTACTCTTTGGCAGGATCCACGATGTCCTCGTCGTCGAAAGTCCCGATGTCGATGCCCTGCTGGACCTTGATGAGCCAGCGCTTGGCGTACTGAGTCGCCTCCGTGAACGCTTCCAGGCGCCGTTTGGCGCCGCGGGCCTCATGAAACGCTCTTTCGACTTCGACAGCGACGCCACCCAGCGCAAAGCGCTCGGTGGCGCGCATCTGTTCGAGATTCGCCCGCGCCTGCGCCACGCGAGCTGCCTGAGGGAGGAAATCGAGCTTCCATCGCAAGACCAAACCGGCCCCGTATCGAACGAAGTTGGCAGGATCGCGAACGAAGGGGTTTACCTGATCCGTGATTTCTGGCGCCTGGGCCCACTGGGCGCGCAGAGCAAGGCCGAGATCGGGGAAGTACTTCGAGCGTTCGAGTCGCATTTGCGCTCGGCGCGCCACCACACCCGCGCGCGCCATGTTGACTTCCGGCCGATAGAGCCGCGCGGCCGTCAGGTAGTGCGCCAGCGGACCGAGGGTGTGCGAGACGCGCTCCAACGGCTCATCGGGTATGTCGAACGCTTTCTTCCGATCCACACCGACCAAAAAGCGCAGCGCAGCGAGCGCGACACGCTCCTGAGTCCCAGCTTGAACCTGTCGCGCGACGAGCTCGGCGCGGTACATCTTCAACTTCAAGAGCTCGATGTCGTCGCCGTCACCCTCGTCGACCTTCTTCTCGAGCGATCCGAGATGCTTGTCGATGCGGCGGATGGCGCTCTGCACGAGAGCGCGCGCATCGCGAGCCAATTGGGCGCCGTAGAACGCCTCGCGGACCGAGAGTTTGACCTCGTTCTGCTCTTTCTTGATGTCGTGTTGACCGACGCGCGTCTGCGCTTCCGCGGCGTCGCGCAAGTTCGAGATCTTCCCGAACGTCCACAACGGCACGACCCCCTCGATTCCCACTCGCCAGGCGAGCGACATGTTCGAGGTGAGTGCATCGTCGGTGTTTGGGCTGTAGATGTTCGTACCCCGCACGGTCGGAGCTACTATCATCCCACCGTCGAGGTTGAACTGGCTGTAGGGAGCCGTTTTCGCCTCGCGCAGCTGCGCGCGCATGCGGTCGAGCTTGCTCCGCGCCTCGTGCACCTTCGGGTAGTTGCGCTCGGCGAGGCTCAGGCAGCGGTCGAGCGTGTATTCCGGCGTGGTCGTCGGACGCGAACCCGGCAACGTGACCCCGGCGCCAGTCACGCTCGGCGCTGGCTCGGACCGCGCGTGGCCGGACCCAAGCAGTGCGACACAAGCCGCCAGGATGGCGATGACATCGGAACGCATCAGCACGAGCGAGGTTAGTGCAAAACGCGTGACAGTGCCGCTTCGCGGCGCACTAGCCGAATTGCTTGCCTTCGAGAGCCGCGCTTCATGAACCGGATGATCAAGATTTCTGCACGGCCCCGACCCTCCGGGCGGCGCGGCGGAAGTTCGATCGGTCCAAGCCCGCCAGTCGGGCTGCCTCCGAGACGTTACCGCCCGCCCGTTCGAGCAGTGTGGTGAAATACGCACTGTCGAAAGCCAGCGTCGCCCGCTGCTTCGCTTCTCGGTAGGGCAAGTCGATGAGCGACGACGGAAGGGATAAGTCGCCCGGGCGGCTAGAAACCGGCTCGTCCACCAAACGTGGAGAGCGACCGAAGGGCAAGTCCGACGACGCAATCGTCGTGTCCTTACAGAAAACGATCGCGTGCTCGATCGCGTTCTCCAGCTCGCGCACGTTGCCTGGCCAAGGTTGGCGCTGGAGCAGCTGCATCGCCGAGGGCGCGATCTTCTCGACCGCGCGACCCAGGCGATCGGCGTACTTTTTCAGGAAATGGTGCGCGAGAACCGGAATGTCGTCGGTGCGCTGGCGGAGCGGTGGCAGCTCGATGGGAACGACGTTGAGTCTGTAGAAGAGATCTTCGCGAAACTCGCCATCGCTGATCTTGCTCCGCAGGTCGACGTTCGTCGCAGCGACGACGCGCACATCGACGGATCTCGTTTCGTTCGAGCCCACAGGCTTGATTTCGCCCTCCTGGAGGACTCGCAGCAGCTTCACTTGGGCGAGTGCCGGCAAATCCCCGACTTCATCGAGGAAAATCGTGCCGTTGTTCGCGGCTTCGAACAAACCTTGTCGGGTGGTCGTGGCCCCGGTGAAAGCGCCGCGCACGTGGCCAAAGAGCTCACTTTCGACCAAGTCCACGGGGATTGCCGAGCAGTTGACCGCCTGAAACGGTGCCTTGCTCCTGGGGGAATGCTGATGAATGGCGCGTGCAGTGAGCTCTTTTCCGGTGCCGCTTTCGCCAAGGATGAGGACGGTCGACGCGGTTGGTGCGACCCCTACGGCGAGCCGATAGACCTCCTGCATGCGAGCCGAATTCCCAACGAGCTCGCCGAACTTGTCCTGCTCCTCGAGCCGCCGCTCGAGCATGGCTGCGCGATCGAGAAGGCGTCTC
Source organism: Polyangiaceae bacterium (assembly GCA_029261965.1). Taxonomy (GTDB): domain Bacteria; phylum Myxococcota_A; class Polyangia; order Polyangiales; family Polyangiaceae; genus JAJDAH01. The sequence goes on along the minus strand of JAJDAH010000118.1, from coordinate 17,657 downwards.
CTCTCGGCAGCTTTGCCGACGGTGAGCACGACCTCCTCGTTGTTTCGAAACGGCTTGGTCAGAAAGTGATACGCGCCCGACCGAACGGCGGTCACCGCGGTTTCGACGTCCCCGAACGCCGTCATCATGATGACTTCGACCTCCGGCCTTTCGGTCCTGACCCGGTCGAGGAGCTCGAGGCCACTCATTTCGGGCATCATCAGGTCGACGAGGGCGACATCGATGGCTCCCTCACCAATCATTTGCAGCGCGGACCTCCCGTCTGGAGCGCTCAGGACCTCCATGCCGCGACTCGAAAGTAACCGCACGAGGCTGCGCCGGAGCTCGGGCTCGTCGTCGACGACCAACGCGCGAACGGGCCTCTCGGTTTTCGCCAAAGGGGGCGAGGAGCCGGGAACCTCCGCCGGTACGGGCAAGCTCAACTCGAGCCTCGGCGGGAGAGCGGAGCGTCGGATTTGCGGGCCCGGGAGGAGGGCGGCGAACCGCTATCGGGCCGCGTCGAGCCAGTCGTGTCGGCTGGAGGGGGGCGGCTCGAACGTCGAGGCGGCCTGTTCGACCGCTTGTCGGCCTTTTCCGCGGGAGCATCTCGGGCTGGCGGACCCACCGCCGGGGTGTACAGATATCCTTGCTGCTGAAAAACGCAGATTCGGTTGCCACCATCTCGCTTGGCTTGGTGGAGCGCGGCATCGGCTGCGCGGAGCAGCGCGTCTTTCGTGCGCACGTCGCGGGACGGATACAACGCCACACCGATGGACACCGTGACCTTGGTGGGTTTCGCGAGATCGACCACGAACGACCGTTCCGACGCCTCACGCCAAATTCGCTCGGCGACCGTCACCGATCCGGCGAAGTGCGTGCTCGGCAGGACGAGCAGAAATTCCTCACCCCCGTATCTGGCGACGACGTCGACTTCTCGCACGCTGCGACGGATCACGTCGGCAACGGCCTTGATCACGCTGTCCCCAAACGCTCGCCCGCCGAGGTCGTTGAGTCCCTGCAACCGGTCGATGTCGATGACGATGCAAGCGAGAGGATCGTGGTATCTCTCGGCCCGCTTGAACTCTTCGTTCAAGCGGCTGTTGAGGTAGCGATAGTTGTAAAGTCCCGTCAAATCGTCGTGGACGCTCAGCTGCTCGAGCTTGGCTCGAGCTTTTTCGACATGGTCATGTAGCTGCTTGATGCGCAACATCGCCTCGACGCGCGCCAGAAGCTCACGTTCGTCGAACGGCTTGCAAACGTAGTCATCGGCTCCGATCTTGAGTCCCTCGACGCGACTCGCGGTGTCGGTTTTCACCGTGCACAGAACTACCGGGAGAAAGCTCGCGGTGGTCATGCCCTTGAGCAGCCGGCAAGTTTCGAGGCCGCTCAGGCGCGGCATCATGATGTCGAGTAGGACGAGATCGATGCCCCCCTTCCCCACTCGATCGACCGCGTACTGACCGTCCTCGACGGTCTCGACGTTGTAGCCGTGGCCCCGAAGGATCCCGGCGAGCAGGTCACGAGTGACCCGGTCATCGTCAGCTACGAGAACGTTCGAGCCGGTCACCGGACGAGACGCCGGCGGCAACGAGCTACTGCGCTCACTGCGCTCCGGGCGTCCGTCGTCCGACACGGATCCGAGGGTAACCGAAGCGGCGGCATTCGGCGACCGACCGAGCCCCTGAAGGGAAGCGTCAAAGCTTTGGCACTCGAGCGCGACGTTCCAGATTGCCGCGCGGCGCCTATCCCCGAGCGGCCACATTTTGGCTCTCACTGGGTCTTTCTACGGGATCAGATCCAAGGCGACCCACGCGTCCAAGCCGTCACGCCCAATGCGGTGGCCTGCCCACGCAAGCGCCGCAAGACACCCGCAGGGGTGCCGATAGGCGATGGAACCTCGCACCGCCAAGAGCTGCCCTTCGGTCAGATCCCAATCGACGGCCGCCTGGGTCGCAAGCCAGCTCGTCCAGGGAATTCCCATCGACGCACCCGTGCTCCACCCGTCGCCATCGAGCCACGGCGACACCGGCGTGTGCCAGCCGTCGTCGGAAACGAGGCGCACGAGGCGGAGCGGACCGCCACTATTGCCCTCCGCAGAAACGCCCAGATGGATGTCGTCACTCGCGCCCACTCGCAGCCGTGCCACGCTGACGACCGCGTCGCGCTCTGGGGTCCAGCCACCCTCGGCACTCAGGCCAATTCGCCGTGATGCCGTCGACGCCCTCCAGGCCACGACGGATTCGACGTTCTGTCGAGTTTCGACCACACCCGCTCGGAGCGCGAGGCTGCCGGCCGAGCGCGCGTAGTGATTTCCGAGTCGCGTCCTCACGCCCCCGAGGCCGGCGATGAAGCGCCCAGGGAGAAGTGAGCCCGCGTCCAACGGAGCCCCGCGCGTCTCGACGCCACCCAACGTGCCCTCGCCGAAGGGCTGCACCCAGTGGGAAATCCGACCGAACTGACGAACCAGGGGGAGCGACAGCTCCACACGAGCCCTGCCAGCGGCGGTCGTGCCATCCAGCACTTCGCTCACGGTCGCGGATGTGCGCTCGTCGAGCTCGAGCGACGCGGCGAGTGGGCCCGGACGCGCGTCGAAACGAAGCTCGCCGCGCTGGGCCACCGTCGTCAGCTCGGCCTGGCCCCTAGTGCGAAGGGAACGCGCGTCGAGAGCGAAATCCGCGCTTCCGACGTCGCCCACGGCTTCGGCGAAACCTACGTGGACGCGCGGCCCGGCCGTGCCCAACTCGTCGAGTGGTCCGCCGCGAGCGGCGTCGGCGGTGACACCGAGGGCGAGGTTCGCACGCGGCGACGTGCGATATGCCGCGACGGCGGCGCGGTCGTACCGCCTCGAGGCTTCCTCGAGATCGATTGTCGCGCGGCGCCCGCGTTCGGGGCCACGAACGGCGTCGATCCGCCAGCTCACCGCAGCACTCTCGACTGGAGCGTCGAACCCCACAGCCTCCATCGCGAGCAGATCCGTGCGAAGCCGGTCCCAGGTGACGCGAGTGGTCGTTTCGGGGGTCAGGAGCCGCGCCTCGAGTTCGACGCCGCCTTCGACGTACCCAGCGGCCGTGAAATCAAGAGTGTGTTTGGAGCTGCCGAGCGGCACGTGAACGCCCGAGCCGAGAAGCAGGCCGTCGTGACCACGCCAAGCGACTTTCGGCGGCAGGAGCGCTACTCGATCTGGCGAGCGAAGCCAGAGCACCGGGACCCACAGGATCGGGACCCCTCCCACGCGAAGGGTGGCGTTGCGTACGAAATAATCGGTGGGGGGCGCGAGCCGCGCCCAGGTGAAACCGACCGTCACCGGCGACTCCGGGCACGGACACGCGGCAACCTCGCCGCGACCGCGGACGAACACGCCCCGCTTGGTCCTTTCGACCTCGAGGTACTGGCTCGTCAGTCGGTAGCGGCCGACCTGCACGTCGACATTGCCGCGGAGCTCGAGCTCGCGGAGGTCTCCATCGACTTCGACGCGATCCGCCTCGAAGGCCAGGATGTACTCCTCGTCGTCGCCGTCAGCGTCCGCATCCAGCGATTGCGCAGCTGCCGCGGGAGCGAGCCCGAAACACGCGGCGGCCGCTAGCCATGAGGAGACACGAAGCACCCCGGGCTGATGCCGCGGCTAGCGCTGGGCGAAAAGGGGGCTCGGAGACTCAGCGCTTCGCGACGGCCTTGCTCTTCGATGCAGGCTTTTTCGCCGTTTCCGAGTCGCCGGCGTCGCGAATCGTGGTGTAAATCTTGTCGAGAGAGGCCGTGACGTTGAGGAAAAACACCGACGACGGGCCACTGAAGAACTCCCCACGTTGACCGTTGGGCTCGAGCTGGAGCGAAGCGTTGGTGTAGCCGAGGGACACCGTGGCCTGGGGCAGCACGTTGACGGCCACCGCGGTAGTGAAACTGGTGATGACCGAGTGGTTCTGGGGATCTTCCACGCGGTCGATCTCGGTACCCGGAGGACAGAGATTGACGTTCGGCAGCTCGCACGGCGAGATGTCGTTGCTGAAGGTGTACTTGAAAACCTGGTTGAACCCGAACGTGGTCGACCAGCTCACCTTGTCAGCGAGACCCACCGTCCCCGTGACGCCGATGGGCACCGTGTGTCGAGCGAGCGCGGCCGAGCTCAATTGATCGCTCGCCACGTTGACGTCGGTACCCACTTGGCGGAAACGGTTGAGGTTGCCGTCGACTGGAGTCGTCGCATCGGTGAGCGTGTGACGGTATCCGACGTTGCCGGTCACGGTGAATGTCTGAATGACGGGTGATTCACTGCCCAGCAGCGGCAAAGATTGACCGAGACTGAGCCCAACGCCCAGACCGAGAATCTTTCCGTTGTTGTGGCTCGCGCGCGACGTGGGAAACGAAAAGTTGGGTGCATTCGCCCCGAGCTTCGTGGCGAAGTCACCATCCTTGTAGAGCGTGCGACTGTAGGCGGCGGTCAAGCTGAAATCAGTGGCGCTCCATTCGCCCCGACGAGTGGCGGAATCACTGTTGGTGAACTCGCGGAACGTACCGATGCTCGCCCGAGCCGAGACCCCCTGGTCGTCGTCCGAGTACAAGAAGTAGTTCGGGTTGAGGGTGAACGTCATGTCATAGGTCGGGTTGCGGCTCTGGCGGTCCTGGCCCACCCCCACGGTGTCCGTGGTGGTGGTGTTGTTCCACCCCAGGCTGGTCCCTCGCCATGCGAGAGGCTCCTCCTCCTCGTCGTCGCCCGCCGGAGCCGGCTTCTTCGCTCCGGTGTCCGCACCTGGAGCGGAGGAACCCGGGAAACCGAAAGGCGCGGCGGCTGGAGCTGGGGCTGCCGGACCCGCTGCAGGAGCGGCTGCCGCAGGGGTCGGTCCGACAGGGGCTGGGGCTGGCGCCGGCTGCACGGGTGCTGGCGGCTCCGCCGGGGGCGGCGGCTCCTCGGGCGCTGGTGGCGGGTCCGGGGCCGCCGGCTCCGGCTCGGGCTCGGGAGCAGGCTCGGGGGCCGGTTCCGGCTCGGGAGGATCGTCCTGTGCCGAAACGGCAGACACCGTCAGCGCGGCAGCTGCAACCAATCGAATTCCCAAGCGTAGGCGGGTTTTCATCAAGAGCTCCATCAAGAGGCGATCGACCGAACGAGCGGCTCGCGTGAAAAACAAACGAGCCTGCCCGGGGCACCGCACGGGTCCCCGCCGCGCCTCTGCAGGATCCGTTCCGATCTGCCCACGCGCGCCAACCCTTTGAATATTTGAACTTTTCGCCGTGACCGTCAGGGGCCGTTAGCGGCTTTACGGACATTTTGCCGAGCTGCGTCGGGATGGTGACGACCGGAGTCGGACGGCATCCTGCTACGATTCCGGCCGATGGACGCGGCACTGCCGGCTACCGAAATCACCGCGTTGCTGGGGCGGGGCACGCACTTCGAAGGAAAACTCCATTTCGAGGGGCAAGTCCGCATCGACGGGAGCTTCCGAGGAGAAATCCGGAGCGAAAGCGTTCTCGTCATCGGCGAGGGAGCCGACGTCGCGGGCGAGATCGACGTTGCGACTGTGATCATCAAGGGAGGTCGCGTCGACGCCAATGTGCGCGCGTCCCAGTCCATCGAGCTGTACGTGCCGGCCCAAGTCAGCGGCTCGCTTCATTCTCCAGAAATCTTCATGGACAAAGGGGTTCAGTTTTCTGGCACGTGCACGATGGCGCCCTTGTGAGTCGGCCGCTGACGTCACTCCCGAGCGCCGTCCTGTTTCCCGTCTTGGCTCTGGCCGGTTGCGACGAGCCGAGCACCGGGTCCGCTGCGCTGCCGCCAACGAGCGCCCCGGCACCCGCGTCGGCGAGCGCCGTGCCGGTGCCGGCGCCACTGACGCTTGGCGACGGTTGTTACGCCGGCGTCGAACCGGAAAAACCAGACGCAACCATCGAGGCGCTGGGCCGCGCGTGCGCCCACGGAATGGTGCCGCTTTTCGAACGAGCCCCCCGAACGAAGCTCGAGCCCGGGGCGTTCGCAGAGTTCGAGCTCGGAATCGACGACCCGTCCAAGTGCATCAGGGTCGCGGCAGCGATCGACTCGAATGAGGACGTCGACCTCGAGCTCCTCAGCCCATCTGGAGAGCTGACGGCTCGCGACGATCTGCAGGCCCCATTTGCATTGCTCAATCCGTCGGGAACGGTGTGTGTCGACGCGAAGGGCAAGCAACTCATCCGAGTACGCGCGGAACACGCAGCCCTGGCGGTCGTGCAAGCGTGGCGCGCCAAATAGTCAACGTTTCTCGAGCACCCACAAGCTCAGATCTGCACGCTCGACGGTGTGCAATGTCACGCCGCCCGAGGCCACGCCACGTCGCAACGTCCAAGGCGCCGACTCACTCGGCACGATCTTGCTCTTCATCCGACCGTGTCTGGCGAGCGTGTTCCAGAGATCGGCGGGCACACCAGGAGCGTTCAACTTCACTTCGGAACGGCCCAGCTCGTCGATGGCGGGCACCATCGCGCTCAGCTCGCTCCCATCGCGTGTCGATAGAAGCATCTCGGCGTGCGCGATCCCCGCACCGGCGATGAGCGGGCTGAACCTGGCGGCCCCCGTGCCGGGCGCGTACCAGCCAGAAACGCCCACGGCGGCGACGGTCACGGCGATGAACAACGGCCGTGCGCGCGGCCGCGGAATCCACCCAGAAACCCCGTGCAGACCAATCGCCGCCAGCACGGCGACAAACACCAATGCCGCCGCGGCGCGGGGCGGAAACGGTGTGGCGACAGCGGGAACGAGGGATGGTCCGACGACGACGCCGAGAGCTCCCACGACGCCGAGCGCAGCGACCCCGTGACGGTCGAGTCGCGGGCGAAGGTTCCCGGCGGCGAAGCGCCGACCGAGCGCGGCATGCAATGTCAACCCGACACCGAGGGCGGCGAGCAGTACGATCACGAGAGGGGTCGTGTAGAGGAGCCAAGTCGCGGTGTAGTCACCCGGAAAAGGAGGCGCCGTGACGAGCCGGCCGGAGTGTTCGGATGCCGTGACATCGAGCCGTAGTGGGGACAGTCCCCACCCCGCAATGTCGAGCGGGCTCGCGCCCCAAAGGCCCGGTGTCGCGGCGTACGCAGCCACCGGCCCTACCGAGCTCATGGCCACCAGCGACGTCGGCACGGGGATCCTGCCCCGGCGAAGCAGCCGCACCGACGCGCGCCCGTGTACGAGCGCGTAGTGAACGACGACGATCAACACGACCCACGCCGAGGCACGGGCGAACGCGAACCCGATGCCCAGAGCTAACCCCGCCCCGATCGCCCAAAGAGCGCGTCGGCCCGAGCGGTCACCGACGTGCGCGCCGCCGATCGAACGAATGTGGCAAAATAGGACGACGAGCCAGACCGCAGCTACGGTGACCGACGTGTCGGTGATCGTCGCGGCATGCATCCATCGCCCCAACAGGACCAAGAGGCCCGCGGCGGTGGCCGCGACCCCGACGCCGCGACTCGGCCGCACGAGCGCGAAGAGCAATGCCGGACAAAGGGCCGCGAGCACGAGCCAGGGTAATCGCGCGCTCGTCAACGAGTCGAGCAAGCCGACGCGCCCGATACTGAGTGTCGACCACGCGCCAAGCAGAACTCCGAGCGAGCCATGAGCATCGATGCGACGAAGAACCCCTTTCGCCTCAGCACCGGCGAGCGTGGCCAGCCCGTCGTCAGCCGCGTTCGCGATGAGCGGGCGCGCCAACTCGATCGCTCCGAGGCGACCGAGCTCCGCAAACGACGGACCAATGAGGCGTGACGAGAAAATCAGCACCACGAGCGCGGCGATGAAAACGCCCAGCGAGAGGGCGCAGGCCCAGCGCCCTCTCACCCCCGCACCACGCTGAGCACTGCCTCGGTCACCGCGAGAGCCGCGAGCAACCACGGGAGCCACCGGGTGATTCGCACAGCATTCACGACGGCGCCGAAGCTATCGAAGAAGTCCGTCCCTCGCCAAGGAACACGCTACCGTGGCCGAGGCGTTGGTAGCTCGGGCCCTGGCGTGGTAGGCGCGCCTCCGGTGTCCACCTCCGTCATCAGAGCCGGAATCCTCGGCGTGCTCGCGCTCGGGATCACTTCGAGCTGCGACCGGGACGGACCGAAAGATACGCCACCGGCCTCCGCGAGCGCGGACGCTCCGGCAGTGCCATCGAGCGCCGCGGCGAGCGCGGCTCCTGCCGACGCGGCTCCTGCCGACGCCGGGAGGGGTAGCGCTCGCTCGTCTTCCTGCCCGGCAAACATGATCTTGGTCGAAGGCAACTTTTGTCCAGCGGCGATTCAACGCTGCCTCGAGCATCACCCGGAATACCTCGCCGACAAGAAAGTCAGCGAACGGTGCATGAAGTACGAGGAGCCCTCGAAGTGCGTGTCGAAGCAACGAAAGCCCATGCGGTTTTGCATCGATCGATACGAGTGGCCCAACGAGAAGGGCAAGAAGCCGCTGGTGCTCGTGCAGTGGACCGAGGCGAAAGAACATTGCGAATCGATCGGCAAGCGTCTGTGCGACGAGAACGAATGGCTGTTCGCGTGTGAAGGGGAGGAAGCGCTGCCCTACAGCTACGGCTACACCCGCGACGAAAACAAATGCCTCATCGACCGGCCGTATCGCCGCCGCAAACTCGCATTCAAACGCTACGACGCGTGCATGAAGGACGCGCGGTGCAAGGAGCATTTCGACCACCTCGACCAACGCGAACCCATCGGTTCTCGGCCCGAGTGCATCTCCGCGTTCGGCGTTTACGACATGAACGGCAACGCCAACGAGTGGGTCAACCTACCGGGCGCCAAGTACCCCAATCGATCCGGCCTCAAGGGCGGCTGGTGGGGACCGGTGCGCTGCCGTTGCCGTCCGACAGTGAAATTCCACAAGGAAGAGGACTGGGGCTACGAAGCCGGTTTCCGATGCTGCAAGGACGCTGACGCTGACGACGCGGCGGCAAACAACGACGCGTCGGACTGAAAGCCGACTTCACGCGTCCTCGGCAGCAATCGCTCGCGCAACCAAGTCGCTGACCCGGCTCGACATAGGAAGCTCGCGAGCGATCGAGTGGGCATTGTCGCTCATTTTTCGCCAAGTCTTGCGCACGATGCCGAGGAGCTTCGTGTCATCGTGCTTGGCGGCGAAGTCCTCTATCTCGTTCTCGAGGAACGAAAGGCACAGCGCGTCTTCCATCGACTGCGTGTCTGGATTCGTTCGAAGACCCCGCTTGAGGTTGATGCGCGTCACCTCGCCGATGACAGACTGTTCGTAGCCCACGGCACGGAGGATCTCCGCGGCTTTCTCGGCATGAAACTTCGCGAGCTCCGAACGCCAAAGTAGGTAGCCGGTCCGCCCTTCGGGGTACGACGTCCGCGGCACCTCCCAGCGTCGGAGGTGTTGGCAGTGCGCCGCCAACCGCAGCGCTTCGGACGCCGCCGAATCCAGACGCCCTACCCAGCGCGCGTACCGCTCTGCTTGCACCACTTCCCTCGGCCGCTCGATGCCGTCGATCACGACCATGTTCGGATCCTCGGAGTTCGCGCGCTCGAACTCCTCGAGTGCCGCTCGGAACCTCGCCTCTCGGGGGTCGGCCATGCGGATCTAGCGGCCGCGTCGGCCCTGAGCGCGTTGCACCATCTCTTCGTAGCGCGGGTCGGCTCGGAGCGCGGGAAACTCGCTCTGTGTCTTCGAACGGCGAATCCAGTCGTCGAGTGAATTGTGGTTGCGAATGAAGATCGGTCTGACGTGGGCCTTCGCGAGAGCCAGAGTCTTCGAGAAATGCTCGGCGCACGCTTCCAGCTTGCCGAGCGCGCACGTGACCCTGGCCAAATTGTAGTGAAGCTCCGCCGAGTTCTGCCAAGTCTCGAGTGCTTTCTCGAGAACGCCGAGCGCGCCTTCGGGATCCTTTTTCCGGAGACGGACCAAGGCGATCCCGAGCGCGAGCGCGTACGCGGCGGGCTCCGGCGGGGCACACCCCAGCTCGACCAGCTTCTGTGCCTCGGCGTAATAACGTTCAGCGAGGTTGGCGCGCTCCATGTATTCGCCGTCGGGCCGAATCAGCGCGACCTCCGCACGCCAGATCCGCACGGTGGCACTTTCGGGGTAGGAGTCGCGCAGTCGTCCGAGCTGCTGGGCCGCAGCTTCGTATTGGCGTTGATCGTAGTCCGCCAACGCGCGCTGAAGCTCGCTCCGGGGCGGGTCGACGCTGCGCCCTTTCACGCATACGGCCGGCGCCTTCGCGGACGCGCTCGGTGCGAGGCCCGGGCCCGCGGGGGCCGCCTCCTTGCACGCCCCGAGGCTGAAGCCGGCGGCGAAGGCCAGACCCAGGGGCCCAGCGACGCGGCGGAGGCGCCCTCGGAGGTTGATCACAAACCAAGCCATATCACGCACATCCGGCTCGGCGCTCGGCCAACCCTGGCGGATGTCGCCTTTTTCCGCACAGTTTTCCCTACAGTCCCCTCGCGGCTTTTGCGATAACCTGCCGCGCCCGGCCTGAACGCCCTTGTGCGGCGCGTCATCGCGTGTCAAAGCCGGTTTCCTCCCTTTTCGGGAAGGACACGACCGATGAGTCTGCCCCCGCGACAGGGTCTGTACGACCCGCGTTTCGAACACGACGCCTGCGGAATTGGCTTCGTGGCGAACGTGAAGGGTGTCGCTTCCCACGAGATCGTCGAGCAGGGGCTCGCGATCTTGTTGAACCTGGTTCATCGGGGAGCCACCGGCTGCGATCCACTGACCGGCGACGGAGCGGGGATCCTGATCCAGATGCCGCACGAGTTCTTCAAAGCCGAGTGCGCCGCCGCCGGCATCGAGCTCCCCGAGCCGGGGCAGTACGCGATCGGCAACGTGCACCTGCCGGTCGACCTGACCGAGCGTCGCCAGGTCAAGCAGATCTTCGAGGACAAGATCCTTGCCACCGGCCAGCGACTACTCGGCTGGCGAAAGGTGCCGGTCGACGCTGGATCCGTCGGCCCGATGGCTCGGTCGACGGCCCCCACCATTCGCCAAGCCATCATCGGCTCGACCTCCCCGGACAACGACGTCTTCGAACGCAAGCTCTTTGTCGTTCGAAAGTGGGCGGAGCGATCGATCCGCGAGAGTTCTCTCGTAGAGAAGAGCAAGTTCTACGTCCCGAGCCTGTCCTCGCGCACCATCATCTACAAGGGCCTCCTGCTCGCCGAGCAGCTCGCAGCTTTCTATCGCGACCTAGCCAACCCGACCGTGGTGAGCGCCTTGGCGATGGTGCATCAGCGATTCAGCACGAACACTTTCCCGACGTGGGAGCTCGCGCAACCGTTCCGGACCCTCTGCCACAACGGCGAGATCAACACGTTGAGCGGCAACGTGAACTGGATGCACGCGCGCGAGCAGCTATTCGATGGCGGCATCTTCGGCAAGGACGTGCGCCACCTGCTTCCTACTATCGCCCCGGGCCTCAGCGATTCGGCAACACTAGACGCTGTCGCGGAGTTGCTCATGCACGCCGGTCGGCCGCTCCCTCACGTGATGATGATGCTCGTGCCCGAGGCGTGGGAAAACGACGAGCAGATGTCGCGATACAAGCGCGACTTCTACGAGTACCACTCCTGCCTCATGGAACCGTGGGATGGCCCCGCTGCGCTGTGTTTCACCGACGGGCGCAAGATCGGCGCCGTGCTCGACCGCAATGGACTTCGACCCGCGCGCTGGCTGGTCACGAAAGACGACATCGCCGTCGTGGCCTCGGAAACCGGTGTGCTCGGCTTCCCGCCCGAGCGCATCCTGCGCAAGGGGCGCCTGCAGCCGGGGCGCATGTTCCTGGTGGACCTCGAAAAGCGTCGCATCGTCGAGGACGAAGAGATCAAAGACGAGGTGTGCGGACAAAAACCCTATGGCCGCTGGCTGCACCAGAACAAGATTCGAATCGGCGACATCGAGGCCATCGACACCGAGCCGACGATAGAAGAGACGCCCCTGCTCACGCGCCAGAAACTCTTCGGCTACTCGCAGGAAGACTTGCGCATCATCATGGCGCCGATGGCTGAAGATGGGCAGGAGCCGGTCGGATCGATGGGGACCGATTCACCCCTCGCCGTTTTGAGCGATCGGCCCCAGCTCCTATTCAACTATTTCAAGCAGCACTTCGCGCAGGTCACCAACCCCGCGATCGATCCGATTCGCGAAGAGCTCGTGATGAGCCTCAAGGTTTCGGTCGGCGGGGAAGGCAACGTGCTGCTCGAACTGCCCGACCAGGCGCAGATGCTCGAGCTACCCCACCCAGTTCTCACCACCGAGGAGCTCAGCAAGATCCGCGACTCGCGGCTGACTCACATCCGGAAGCCGATGACGGTCCCGGCCCTGTATTCGGTCGCCGAGGGTGGCGCGGGGCTGAAAAAGGCCCTCGACGAGATGTGTCGCCTCGCCTCGGTGGCCGTTCTCAACGGCCATAGCCTCGTCATCTTGAGCGACCGCGGCGCCAACCAGCACGTGGCCCCGATACCTAGCCTGTTGGCGACGGGAGCCGTGCACCACCACCTCGAACGCAACGGACAACGGATGCGCGTCGGGCTCATCGTCGAAACCGGCGAGGCTCGTGAGGTCCACCACTTCTGCTTGCTCACTGGGTACGGTGCCGGAGCGATCAATCCCTACGTCGCGCTCGAGACCATCGACGAGCTCGTCGCCGACAAACTTTTTCCGGAGATCAGCGACGAGCAGGTCGCCCGGGACAAGTACATCAAGGCGATCAACAAGGGCATCCTCAAGGTGATGAGCAAGATGGGGATCAGCACGCTCCGGAGCTACCAGGGCGCGCAGATCTTCGAATGCTTGGGCCTTTCACCCGAGGTCGTCGAGCCCTACTTCACCGGGACGACATCCAGAATCAGCGGAATCGACCTCGAGGTGCTCGCCGAGGAATGCCGGATGCGCCACGAAGCGGCGTTCCCGACGAGGTCGAAGGCGACGACCCAACTCGACATCGGCGGCGTCTATCACTACCGCGCCCAGGGTGAACGCCATCTCTGGACGCCTCAAACCGTCGCGTCGCTGCAACGCGCCGTCAGGTCCGACGACGCCGCCAGCTACGACGAGTTCGCGCGTGCCATCAACGAGCAGACAAGAGGGCTCATCACTCTGCGAGGAATGTGGGACACCGTCGCCGCGGAAACGCCTTTGCCACTCGACCAAGTGGAGCCCGCTGAGGAAATCGTCAAGCGATTCGCGACGGGAGCGATGAGCTTCGGCTCGATCAGCCGCGAAGCCCACGAGAACCTCGCCGTGGCGATGAATCGCATCGGCGGCAAGAGCAACACCGGTGAGGGCGGCGAGATCTACGAACGTTTCGTCCCCCTAGCGAACGGCGACTCCAAACGCAGTGCGATAAAACAGGTCGCGTCGGGTCGGTTCGGCGTCACGAGCTACTACCTGACGAACGCCGACGAGCTCCAAATCAAAGTCGCGCAAGGAGCCAAGCCCGGCGAAGGCGGGCAACTGCCCGGGCACAAAGTCGACGCCGTCATCGCGAAGGTTCGACACTCGACTCCTGGCGTGTCGTTGATTTCGCCGCCGCCGCATCACGACATCTATTCGATCGAGGATCTCGCCCAACTAATTCACGATCTCAAGAACGCCAACCCCTCCGCGCGAATCAGCGTCAAGCTCGTCGCCGAAGCCGGTGTCGGAACCGTTGCGGCTGGCGTCTCGAAGGCGCACGCCGACGTCGTTCTCATTTCGGGCTGGGATGGCGGGACTGGCGCATCCCCGCAGACGTCGCTCAAGCATGCGGGCGTTCCTTGGGAGCTCGGGCTCGCAGAAACCCACCAAGTCTTGGTGAAAAACGACCTGCGCAGCCGCATCGTCGTGCAAGCGGACGGCCAACTGCGCACGGGTCGCGATGTCGCCATCGCCGCCCTGCTGGGCGCCGAAGAGTTCGGCTTCTCCACGGCTCCACTCGTGGCGAGCGGCTGTATCATGATGAGAAAATGCCACCTAAACACGTGCCCTGTCGGCATCGCCACGCAGAACCCAGAGCTCCGCAAGAAGTTCACCGGGACGCCGGAGCACGTGATTCGGTACTTCTTCTTCATCGCCGAAGAGCTCCGAGCTCTCATGGCTGAGATGGGGTTCCGCACGGTCAACGAAATGATCGGCAGGACCGATCGACTGAAGACTGCAGACTCGAAAGGGCACTGGAAGGCTTCGAAACTCGACTTTTCGGATGTGCTCATGTCAGCCGACGCTGGACCCGGCGTCGGCGTATACAAACAGATCGAGCAAGACCACGGGCTCGATGGCGCCCTCGACAACCAGATCATCGAGAAGGCCCAGCCAGCGCTCGAACGCGGCGAAAAAGTGAAGATCCAGCTCGGCGTACGCAACGTGCACCGAACCATCGGGGCGATGCTGGCTCACGAAATCAGCAAGCGCTACGCCGACGTCGGCCTACCCGACGAGACGATTGAACTCGAGTTCACCGGTTCCGCCGGCCAGAGCTTCGGCGCCTTCATGGTCAGGGGAATGAGCATACTCCTCGACGGCGATGCCAACGACTACGCCGGAAAAGGAATGAGCGGCGGCGTGCTCGTTCTCAAGACCCCAGACGCCGCCACCTACGAGCACCACAAGAACATGATCGTCGGCAACGTCGTGCTCTACGGTGCCACCGGTGGAAAGGCGTTCTTCAACGGCATGGCCGGCGAGCGGTTCTGCGTTCGCAACAGCGGCGTCGCCGCCGTCGTCGAAGGCGCTGGGGACCACTGCTGCGAATACATGACCGGCGGCCGCGTCGTCGTGATCGGCCCCACCGGGAAAAACTTCGGCGCCGGGATGAGTGGCGGCTACGCCTACGTGCTCGACGAAGAGGGGAAGTTTGAAAGTCGTGTCAACCCGAGCATGGTCGAACTCGAGCCTCTGAGCCCCGAGGATGCTCACTACGTCGCGTCACTTCTCGACGAACATCGCAAGCGAACGAACAGCCGCCGGGCGGACGCGCTCCTCGGGCGCTGGGAAGAAACCATCACGAGATTCATCAAAGTCGTACCGATCGAGTACCGGCGTGTGCTCGACGAGCTGTCACGCAAGCGTGCCGACGACGCGAACAAGATGGGCGGACAAGTCTCCAGCGAACCCGGCCCCGAGGGCGGTCCGCAGAGCATCGCCCCCGGCAAGTGATTTTCGGCAGGACGGCATGGGCAAGGTCACCGGATTCCTAGAGTACACGCGCCGTACGGAGACGAGCGAAGCGCCGGAAAATCGCATCTCGCACTACCGCGAATTTTCGCTGCCGATGGCGAAAGCCGACCTCGAAGCCCAGGGCGCGCGGTGCATGGACTGCGGCATTCCGTTCTGCAACACGGGGTGCCCGCTCGGAAATCTCATCCCCGATTGGAACGACCACGTCTTCCGCGATCGACCGGTCGAGGCCATCGAATCGCTACACGCGACGAACAATTTCCCCGAGATGACGGGCCGCATCTGCCCCGCGCCCTGCGAAGCGGCTTGCGTGCTCAACATCAACGACGACGCGGTCGCGATCAAGCTCATCGAGAAGAACATCGTGGACCGTGCGTGGGAGGATGGGCTCATCCAGCCTGAACCCGCGCGAGTCCGAACCGGCAAGACGGTCGCCGTCGTCGGCTCCGGGCCGGCCGGCTTGGCGTGCGCACAACAACTCGCCCGAGCTGGGCACGACGTGACGGTCTTCGAAAAGGACGACCGCATCGGCGGCCTTCTCACCTACGGGATCCCAGACTTCAAGATGGAGAAGCACCTCGTGCATCGGCGAGTGGCGCAAATGGAGGCCGAAGGTGTCGCGTTCAAAGCGGGCGTGAACGTCGGGGTCGACATCGAGGCAGACCGTCTTCGCCAGCAGTTCGATGCCGTAGCTTTGTGTGGCGGCGCGCGCGCACCGCGGGACTTGCCGTCCCCTGGGCGAGAGCTCGAGGGCATCCATTTCGCCATGGACTTCCTCACTCAGCAAAATCGCCGGGTCGCGGGCGACACCGTACCGGAAGAAGACGCGATCCTCGCCACCGACAAGGACGTCGTGGTCATCGGCGGCGGCGACACTGGCAGTGACTGCATCGGCACCTCGCACCGCCAAGGCGCAAAAAGCGTCACCAACTTCGAGATCATGCCGCGGCCGCCCAACGAGCCGGCCGGCGCGACGCCGTGGCCGCTGTGGCCCCTGATGATGCGAACCTCGAGCTCGCACGAAGAAGGTGGCACTCGCGACTTCAGTGTCTCCACGGATCGTTTCTCGGGCTCGAACGGTAAGGTCGAAAAGCTGCATTGCTTCAAGGTGGAGCTCGTGAACGGCAAGCTCGAAAAGGTCTCGGGAAGCGAGTTCGAGGTGTGCGCCGACCTCGTGCTGCTCGCCATGGGCTTCGTGCATCCCGAGCACGGCGGACTGCTGGAGAATCTCGGCGTCGAGCTCGATGGCCGCGGCAACGTGAAGGTCGACCGCAACTTCATGTCGTCTGTTCCGGGAGTCTTCGCCGCTGGGGACATGCAACGCGGCCAGTCGCTCGTGGTGTGGGCGATCGCCGAAGGCCGCAAGGCCGCACGCGGCATCGACGAGCACTTGATGGGGCGAAGCGAACTCGCCGTTCCTGGCGACCCTGGTACGTTCCGCTAGTCCCCTGGATCTGTGATTGCTCACAAAAATTCGGCGGCCCCTCCGGGGCGAGGCCGCCGACTCTTGACGGCAAAGGCACAGATCTGAGTCGAGGATCAGCTCGCGCCGACCTGCCCGCTCACACTCGCGCTCGCACGTACGCTGACGTTGATGCTCGCGGACGCCTTCGCGGTCGCAGAAACACCCGCTGCAATGCAGGCCGCGGCGTTCATGCCAGCGTTCCCGATGAGCTTCGGCAGCTGGCCGCCGACTTTCGCCACGACCTGGATATCGCCCGTCAACCGCTGTCCGAGGGCGATTTGCGCGTGCAACAGCGCCGGAAGGTTCGCCTGCAGCGACGCGGCGAGTCGCGCGGCTATTTCCGTGTTCTGAGACACTTGCACGGTCACTTGCGCTGGGGTGCAGTGGGCCTTGACGTTCGCGTGGGCACGACAACTCGCGTTGCACTCCGCATCGGCGCTCGGCGGCTGGACGTGCCCCTCGCAACGCGGCGCCTGCCACTGGCCCTCGCAGCGGGCATGGCAGGTCGCGGTGCACCCGCCACTGCACTCGCCGTTGCATTGGCCGGCGCACTGGCCGTTGGCATCGTACGCGGAACATTGGCCCTTGCACTGTCCGTGGCACGCCCCTTCGCAGCGACCCACGCACCGGCCGCTACACTGCCCGGACAGTCGAGCCGGCTCGCACTCGGCGACGATGCGGCCCGGGTCGACCTCCACCTGACACGATCCTTGGCACCGCGCCTCCGCCTGAACGTTTGCCTGACACTGGGGCATCGTGGCGCTTGCGCGAATGCTGACGCCCTGACGAAAGATCGCGTCGATCGCGCCAGCTACGGCAAGGCATGCCCCCTCGGCGCGTCCTCCCGCACCTTGGCGAGGCGCCATTTGCTCGGGGGTGAGCCCGATATCCCGGCCGATGCGAAGACACGCGTCGGCGGCCGTGGCCTCGATCGCCTGGGCGGTCGCTTCGATGTCTTTCGATGCCTGAACGAACGTGCGGATCTTCGCATTTGCTCGAACATCTGCCGTGAACGACGCGTTGAGCGCGTCGACGTTCGCCCTCATTTGGGGGCACGCTGCGCTGCCGAGACCGCCCATCTGGCCGCCCTCCAGACAG
>JAJDAH010000117.1 GCA_029261965.1 Polyangiaceae bacterium | reverse complement strand
CAAGCTCTACGCCACCCTCTTGATGCGCGACCACATGGACGAAATCATCGAAGGTATCGTCGCCGGCGTCGGTGGCGGCGGGCTCTACGTCACCCTCGACGAACCCTTCGTCGACGTGCTCGTTCGCTTCGAATCGATGGGCCCCGACCGCTACGAAATGAACGACGACGAGCTCGGCGTCACCGGCCTTCGCTCGGGAGACAAGATAGAGCTCGGCGACCGCATCACCGTCCAGATCGAAGACGTCGCCGTGCTCCGCCGCATGGTCTACGCCCGCCGCATCCCTCCAGACACGGTCCTCAAAGCCTTCGAAGGCGCCAAAAAAAGCGGCAAGAAGAGCCGCGTCCCCGATCGCCCGGCGTCACAGCGAGGCCCAGCGCAGCAACGGGGCCGGGGCGGCGCACGGGGCGGTGCACGGGGCGGCGGTCCGGGAAAAAAGACCGGCGGCCGCGGCCGTAGAAAACGCTGAGCCGTCGGCGGGCACACGCTTTCCCCCCGCTCCCCGCTCCCCGCTCCTCCGTTCCCCGCTCCTCCGCTCCCAGATTCCCGCATTTTCCAAACCTTCCGCGCCCCGCGTTGTCCATAGGCCGTTCTCCCTATCGGGAAGGGCCGTGCGCGCTCGGGCGTAAGAGGAGCATCGTCATGAATAATGCTGGGGTTTGGGCGGTCTTGGGGGTGTTGGGGGCCGCGTGCGGCGGGCAACCCGCGGTGCCCGAGGTGGCGCAAGCGCCGGAGAAATTCCCTGCCGCGAGCGCCGAACACTGCGGACGGAGCCAGGCGGCAAGAGCCGTCAGCCCGCTCGAAACCGAGGCCGGCTCGACCATCGCCCTCGCGCGCCACGGCAAGCAGCTCTTGGCCTACGTCTCGGATAGCGACGAGCAGGCTGTGCACGTCGTCGACGTCGACACCGGAAAAAAACTGAGCTCCACGCCGCTCTCGGGCACGCCGTCGCAGCTCATGTTCATGACCGACGGCCGCTTGATCGTCGGCCTCCGTGATCGCGCGAAGCTCGTCGTGCTCGAACCCGGCGACCCCCGAAAACCGCTCGCACGCCGCTGCGGCGTGGACACCGCCGCAGAGCCCGTCGGCCTCGCCCAAACCCCCGGTGGCGACACCGTTCTCGTCGCCAATGCTTGGTCCGCCGAGCTCGGCGCTTACGCCTCCTCCGACTTCGCGTTGCGGTTTTCGGTCCCGCTCGACCGCGCCCCCCGGAGCGTGCTCGTGGCGGACGACGGAAAGTCCGCGTTCGTCTCCCACGCGAGCGGCGGCCGAGTGAGTCGCGTGGCGCTCGATTCGAGAAAAGTCGTCGCGATCGAGCTGAGCGCCCAGCCCTCGAAAGAGGTCGAGACCCGCATCGAAGAAAGCTTCTCGCACTTCAAGCGGATGCCCGCGCAGGACGACAAGGTCATCGCGGCGCAAAAGCAGCAGCTACTCCGCCAGTTCGGCATCGGCACTCGCCGCGGTAACCAGGGTTTTGCACTAGCGAAATCCTCCTCCCTCGAGGGGCGCGTCTTTTCCCCGAACGCCTTGGTGGAGCCGGGAGATCCCAAACAACGGTCCGCCGGCTACGGCACCGAGCACCAGCAGAGCGTCGTGGCGAACATCGCCGTCATCGACGTCCGCGCGAGCCGGGCCATGAAATCGTCACTGGTCGTCCCGAGCCCATGGGCGCTCCGGAGCTTCAAAGACGAAAAAACCACACCGTGCCTGCTCCCCCGCGCCGCGACCGTCGACGCCGCCAGCGACACCCTCTTGGTCAGCTGCGTCGGCATCGACGCCGTCGTCGCTTACGACGCGGCGAGCGCCAACCCCATCACGAGCGAAAAAGGCCGCTGGCGTGTACCCGCCGGCCCGACGGGCATCGCCATGGACGCCGAGCGCGGCCGCGCCGTCGTTTGGTCCCAGTTCGATCGAAGCGTGAGCGTCATCAAAGTCGGCGACCACGAGCTCACCGGGCTCGAAGACGAGCTCCGCGTTCGCGAGATCGCCCTCGCGCCGAATCCAAGACGGAAGCTTCCCGTGGCCCTCGCCCTCGGCCGCATCCTCTTTCATGCCACCGGGGACGCACGCATCGCGAGCGACGGCCGCGCGTGCGCTAGCTGCCACCCCGACGGCCTCGACGACGGCCTCACCTGGTCCACGCCGAACGGCCCCCGCCGGACCAAGCTACTCGCCGGAAGCATCGCCGGCACGGCCCCCTACGCTTGGGATGGTGGCGGCCACGATCTCGAAGACCACCTGACGGACACCTTCCGCCGCTTGAACGGCGCGGGAGGTTTGCGCAGCCTCGAGCTCGATTCACTCGTCGCCTACCTCCAGTCGCTGAAGCCGCCCGCTCGCGACGAACGTGCCGACACCGCGGCGGTCGCCCGCGGCCGAAAGCTCTTTCATTCCGAGCAGACCGCGTGCGCGACGTGCCACTCCGGCAGCCGCTTCACCGACAACAGCAAACACGACGTGAAGAGCAAACACGAGAGCGACCGAAGCGCGGATTTCGACACCCCGCCGCTCGTGTCGCTCGCCGGCAAAGCGCCGTACTTCCACGACGGCCGCTACGAGTCGCTCGAACAGCTGCTCGTCGATTCCGACGGAAAGATGGGCAAAACGAAGCATTTGTCGCCGAAACAACGTGGCGATCTCGTCGCCTTCCTGGAGACGCTCTGATGAGCCCGAAGCCCGCGCTCCTAGCTGCCGCTGCCCTCGCCGTGTGCGCCACCGTCGCGACTCCCGCCGCCGCCGCAAAAGTCGACTTCCAGTCGCTCCCCGAGAGCCACATCACCCCCGTGCTCGAGATGAGAACCGGCCCCTTTCGCGTCGCCAAGCACGAGCGAGCCAAAGGCTTTCACGTCGCTCGCATGCGCGGCCAGAGCGTCATCCAAATCCTGCCGACCGACGAGCTCGCAAAGAAAGCCCGCAGCGGCGCCTACCCCACATGGAACCAAGAAACCAACGGGTGCTACTCGCAGCGCGAAGTGCCCGTGCGGAAAAGACCGCCGGCCATGTCGCTCACCAGCCGGCTCATCTACTACGAATCCGACCTCGAGCATCTCAAGGGTAGCGTCGTGCCGTCACACTCCGAACGGTTCGTTCTGGAGACGAGCGGCGACGCCAGGCTCGACATCGCCGACGCCTGGGTGGACCTGCGATCCCTCGGCTCGAAGCTGGTCAACCAATACTCCGTGCCCCTGAAGCTCGTCGCGACCGGACCGCTCGGCGTCAAACTCTACGCCGCCAGAGACGGCGACCAGGTCCACTTCGTCGTCCGCCGCCCTGCCCCCGATCCCCGCTTCGGCAATCGCGGCCTATCGATCCAAATCGACGAGACCTTCAGCGGGCATAGTGATTGCGGACACGGCCGCATCACCCTGCGCGCCGACGAGTCCGGCGGAGAGACCGCAAAAGCCGCCCTCGAAATGACGTTCGAGCGCGACAAGAACGGCAAGCTCAAACCCCTCAGCCCCGAATCGCCGAAGGAGAAAACCGTCGCCGGAAAGCTCGTCGACGCCATCGGCTTCGGCGAAAAGGTAGCAGAGCCCAAAGAACGCGGTGTCCGCACGCTCAACGTGCACCTCAGCGTCAGCCGCTCCAGCGCCGACCCGCACCCCGTCGCCAGCAGCGCCTTCGGCTGGGAAGGCCGAGCCCGCTTCATGGCGTTCTGAGCGCTGTTTTTCCGGAGCCGGAGCCCCCGCCCGCTCAGCTCACCCGCGCTCAATTCACGCGCCGCTTGGCGTCGCCCCAGTACTTCTCCCGGAGCCGAAACTTCTGGAGCTTGCCGGTCGCCGTGCGCGGTAACTCGTCGACGAAATCGACCGACGTCGGGCACCGAAAGTGCGCCAGGTGCTCGCGACAAAACTCGAGGATGTCCTTTTCGGTCGCGGCCTCCCCCTCGCGCAGCACCACCAGCGCCTTCGGAGTCTCGCCCCACTTTTCGCTCGGCACCCCGATGACCGCGCACTCGAGCACCGCGGGGTGTTTGTAGAGCGCGTCCTCCACCTCGGGCGAGCTGATGTTCTCGCCGCCCGAGATGATCACGTCCTTCTTGCGGTCGACGATGTTGATGTCGCCCACCTCGTCCCAAACCGCCAGATCTCCCGTGTGAAAGTACCCGCCGCGTATCGCCTTGGCGGTTTCTTCCGGCTGCTCCCAGTAGCCCTCGAAAACCACGTTCGTGCGCGCGCAAATCTCACCGACGGATTTTCCGTCCCTCGGCACCGGCTGGTCCTCGTCGTCGAGCACCACGATGTCGATGCCCACACCCGCCACCCCCGCGTGACTCCGGCGGGCATAGTCCGTCTTCTTCGTGGCAAAGTCCGGCGCGCACACGGTCAAGAGCGGCGCGGTCTCGGTCAGCCCGTAAATCTGGATGAACTCCCACCCCAGCTCCTCTTCCAGCCGCTGGATGAACGCGGCGGGCGGCGGCGCGCCGGCGACGACAAACCGCGGTTTCGTCGTGATCTGGTGTTTGTCCTTGTCGGGGTAGTCGAGGATCTTGCTCAACACCGTCGGCGCCATGCACGCAAAGGTGACCCCCTCCTGCTCGATCAGCTCGTAAATCTTTTCCGCATCTATGGCGCGAATGACCGCGTGCGTGCCGCCCATCGCCGTGATCGCATACACGCCGCCCCAGCCGTTGCAGTGAAACATCGGCAACGTCCACATCTCCACGTCTTCGTGCGTGACCCGAAGGTGAGCGATGAAGTTGTACGCGTTGATGTAACAGTTGCGATGCGTGAGCATCACGCCCTTGGGGCGCGCCGTCGTGCCGGACGTGTAGTTGATCGACACCACGTCGTTCTCGCTCATCTCTATCTCCGCCGCCGCTGCCGCCTTCGTCGTCGGTGCCTCGGCGATGAGATCTTCCCACCCGACCCAGCCATCGGGGACCGGCCCGTCGTGCTGCGCCACCACCCAATGCTCGACCGTCGGTAGCTCCGCACGGATGTCGTCCACCACACCCGTGAACTCGTAGTCGACCAGCACCACCTTCACGCCCGCGTGGTTGATGATGTACTGGTGGTCCGCCGCGACCAGCCGGTAGTTGAGCGGCACCAGAATCGCGCCAATCTGGCTCGTCCCGTAGAAGCTCTCGAGAAAAAAGTGCGAGTTCGGGCTCAGGATGCAGACCCGGTCACCCTTCTTCACCCCGAGCTTCAACAGCGAATGCGCCAGCTGGTTCACCCGCTCTTGCAGCTGTCGGTACGTGTAGCGGCGATCGCCGTCCACCACCGCGATCTTCTCGGGGTACAGCTCCGCCGCCCGGCGGAGAAAGTCGTCGACCAGGAGCTGAACGATCATGCGGCCTCCCCCGCGACCGGTGCCTCTCGCCCGATGTTCACCAGAAACCCGAACGCCGTGCCCGTCGCGAACATGATCAAGCTGTAAATCGCCGGCGAAATCGACATCTCGGGATTTTCCAGCAGCGTGCTCGTCACGAATAGCGCCGTCGTTCCGTTCTGAATACCGACTTCGATGCCGATGGTGATCGACTGCTTGACGTTGAGCTTGGCCGCTTTGCTCACCCCGTAACCGAGAGTCATCGCGGACGCGTTGAGCAAGAGCGCCGCGATGCCGACCTGTGCGAACCACCCCGGAAGGTTGTTCCACTCCTTCTTCACCAGCGCCGCGATGATCGCGAACAGTGCGACCGTCGACAGCACCTTGACCGCCTTGTCGCACCGCTTTGCGAGGTCGGGTTTCTTCGCGTTGATGAGCATGCCGATACCGACCGGCAAAATGGTGATGCCCACCAGAATGCCGATCGTGCGCCCGATGGGCAGCGAAATCGCCGCGGTCGACCCGAGCAAGTTGTCCATCGCCATGTTGGCCAACAGCGGAATCGTGAACGGCGTCACCAGACTCACCACCGCCGTCAGCGTCACCGAAAGCGCCAGATCGCCCCGCGCCAAGTACGAAAACATGTTGGAGGTCGTGCCGCCCGGGCAAAACGTGAGCACCAAGAGGCCCACCGCGAGCGCCGGCGTCAGGTCCACGATGCTCAATACGCCGAGTCCGACGAGCGGCAGCGCGATCATCTGACACACGATTCCGAGCACGAGCGCTTTGGGAAACTCCGCGACTCGCTTGAAGTCTACGGGACGTAAAGAGAGCCCCATGCCCAGCATCACCACGAACAAGGCGAGCGGCAGGACGACCTTGGTGAGGATGTTTCCTTCCACGAAATGGCTCCTTAACACGGCTTCGACGGGGCGGCGGAGCCCCCGTGGTACGGTGCGTTCGTGACATCGCTCCCTCACCTCGAGGATCTCAAGGAGGCTCTGGTCGACGCCGGATCGGCCCACCATGAATACGAGCAGGCCACCCTCGAAGGCGTTCGCGACGACCAGTGGGCGGGCTTCTACGCGGCGTTCGCTCTCGGAAGACTGGGTGACTTTGCCGCCCCGAGCGCTCTGTCGGGGTGGCTCGAAGAAGCCTCCGGCGAAGACTGGGCAGAAGCCGCAGCGACCCTCGTGCTCGAGCAACTTCGCTAGCGTTTCGCGAGTGCGTGCCGCCGGCGCCTAGCCCCGCAGCGCCCTAGCCCCGCAGCGCCCTAGCCCCGCAGCGCCCTAGCCCCGCAGCTCGACATCCAGATCGGGGTATTTCTTCGCCA
>JAJDAH010000116.1 GCA_029261965.1 Polyangiaceae bacterium | reverse complement strand
TGCTCCGGGCCGCCAAGGGGTTCATCCCGGACGAGGCGTCGCAGCCAGCGGTCGCGGGTGCCGCGCTCGCGTTCGGATTCGTGATGCTGTGCGCGCTGTTTGCGGGTCGGCTCGTCGAGAAAATCGGCATGCCTCGCCTCACCGGCTACCTGGTTGCCGGTCTCGTCGCCGGCCCTTACGCCCTTGGTCTGCTGACCGAGCAGATGGTGACCGCCCTGCGCTTGGTGGAGGGGACCGCGGTCTGCCTGATCGCGCTCACCGCGGGCGGCGAGTTGAACTTCGAGAAGGTTCGCCCGCTCATGAAGGTGGTGCGCTCGATGACGATTTGGGCCGTCGTCGTGGGCGCCATCGCGCTGAGTCTCGTGGTTTTCGCCCTCACGCCGCTGTTGCCCTTCATGCAGGGCATGCCAATCGCGTTGCGCGTGGCGGTCAGCGTCGTCATCGGGGTGACGTTGGCTTCGCAATCTCCGGCCGTGGTGATCGCCCTGTTGGAGGAAACCCGTTCGGACGGACCGCTCAGCCAGACCATGCTCGCCTTGGTCGTCATCTCGGACCTCTTGGTGATCGTGCTGTTCGCCATGGCCTCCGCCGCTGCGAAGGTCTTGTCCGGCGGCGACGCCGATCCGACCTCGACGGTGCTCGCGATCGCTTGGGAGCTGCTCGGGTCGATGGGCATCGGCCTCCTGGTGGGGATCTTGATGGGGGTCTACCTCCGCAACGTGAAGGGCGGCCGCGCCTTGTTCGTGCTGGTCGTGTGTCTCGTCGTCGCAGAGGTCGGCAGAAGGCTTCACCTGGACCCACTCATAGTCATGCTTGCCGCGGGGGTTTTCATCGAAAACGTAACGAGCATCGAGGCGAGCGAGCTCATTCACGACATCGAGTCGGCAGCCCTGCCGGTCTACCTCATCTTCTTCGCCGTGGCCGGTGCCATCATTCGCATCGACCTCTTGCCGGCCGTGGCGATCCCGACGGCCATCTTGATCGTTGCACGGAGCGTCGTGTTTTGGTGGGGTGCCCGGAGAGCGGGGCGGGTCACCAACGCGCCGGACACGGTCACGAAGTACACCTGGCTTGGCCTCTTGCCCCAGGCAGGCCTGGCACTGGCGCTCGCGCTCATCGTCAAGCGGACGTTCCCCGAATTCGGCGCCGAAGCCGCCGTGCTCATCTTGAGCGTCGCCGGCGTCAATCAGCTGATCACGCCGATTTTTCTTCGTCGGGCGCTGCTCAAGTCGGGCGAGGCTGGGAAACGCGCCGCGCACGACTTCTCCCCCGAACACCCCGAAGCGTCCGACGTCCCGCCCGGCTCGGAAGCGTCAGGCCCGGCGAAAAACGTCCGGGCTTCGGCGCCCCGCCCTCCCCCGGCGCCTGAAAATCCTTGAACCCGCGCTCAGGTTTTTGCCGGGGGCGTCGTTCAGCGCGGATGGCGGCGAACCACGATGCAGTCGGTCCATCCCCACCTCGGCCCTCGGGCGGCAACCCCCGTCATTCGGTCCGTGCCCGCACCGCCCGCTTCGATCGACGCCACTCTGCCGTACGATCCTCGAGTCGAGGCCGTTGATCGAAGTCTACCCGGGCTTCTGGGAAGCGCGGCGCTACGGGGGCTGGCGAGCTTGGCTGGTTTTTCTGCGATTCTCGGCTTGGCGTGGAGCGAGCCGCTCCGCTCGGCAAGCGCGAAACGAAGCGTGCGCCGCGCGGTTCTGGAACAGCTGTTCTTGGTCGGCTTTCGCCCGGTCGTGATGGTGAGCACCGTCGCATTTTTTGTCGGCGCGACGGTTGCCCTCCAAGCGCTGGCGCTCGCTCCCGCAACGTCCGGAGAGCTTCTCGGCCAAGTGTTGGCGGTTCTGGTCATCCGTGAGCTCGGTCCGCTCGTCACCGCAGTGCTCATCACGGCGCGCTCGGGCACGGCGATCGCGACCGAGCTCGGCAACATGAGTGCCCGCGACGAGCTCGTCGCCCTCGAGTCGCTCGGGATACCTCCGGCAAAGCTGATCGTCTGGCCACGAGCCTTCGCGATCGCGTCGAGTGTGGTGGTCCTGTCCATCTACTTCGCGGGAGTGGCGCTGATCGGAGGCGCTTCCCTAGTCGGCGCCTTTGGCTCGGGGGTGACGCCGCTGCTCGAAGGACTGCGCGAATCCCTCGGAGCGAGAGACCTCGGCCTCTTTCTGTTCAAAGCCCTCGGGTTGGGTTTGGCCGTCGCCGTGATCGTCTGTCACTCCGGCCTGAACGCTCGACGCTCCGGCACACGGGTTCCCGAAAACACGAGTCGCGCCGTCATGACGAGCCTGTTCGTCTGCGTGGTGCTGAACACCGTGACGAGTGTGCTCTTCTATTGGCTCGTCGGGTGGCCCTTCCGATGAGCTCGGGCGTCATCGAGCTCGATCGGGTGACCTTCGGCTACGGCGAGCTCGCGATCATCGACCGCGAGTCCGTCGTCGTTCCCGCCGGCGGATGCTTCGTCGTGCGCGGGCCGAACGGCGCGGGCAAGTCGACCCTGCTTCGGGTGATGGCGGGGCTTCTGCCACCCCGCGATGGCCGGGTGCTGCTCGGTGGCCGTCGCGCAGACGGCGTCGACCCCACCGCACTCTTGGACGCCGGAGTCCGCCGCGGTTTCGTCTTCGAGCAGGGTGCGCTCATCGGTCGGCTGACCGCGTTCGAGAACGTCGTCTTGGCCCTCGACTACCACGCGGACAATCTCGGCCTCGACCCTGCCGAAGTGCAGTCTCGGGCGCGACGAGCGCTATCTAGAGTTGGGGTGCACTCTCCGGACATGCACGCCTTGCCCGAGCGACTCTCGTTCGGAACCCAGAAACGTGTGGCGTTCGCCCGAGCGCTCGCGATCGAGCCCAACTATGTTTTCCTCGACGATCCGGACCTCGGGCTCGACGAAACCAGCGCAGCCGTCGTTCTCGACCTCCTCGCGGATTTCGAATCGGATCCGGCGATCACCCTCGCGGTGGCCACGAATTCGAGCGCCGTCATGCGCCGGCTCAGGACGGGCGCCGTGGAGCTGATGGGGGCCAAGCTGGTCGATTCACTGGCGCTCGCGCCCGCCCGGCCTCCCGTCTTCCTCGCTTGATGATCGTGGTAACCTACAGCTCGGATGACGGGGCCCGACGGGCGGGGTGATGCGGCCGAAGACGTCCCGACTCTGATCGGCGCCGTAGCGCCCGAGCCCGTCGAGAACGAAGCGAGCAGGAGCTTCGTCACGAACGAGCTGACCGAGGCCGGCTCTCAAAGCTTGGTCGCCTCGGTCGCGCTGCAAAGCGAGCACGCCATTCGCGCACGGGCCGCCTCCGGCTGGTCCGTGCTCCTGGCCGCCATCGGTGCCATCGCGCTCCAGGTCGCGCCCGACAAACCAACGATTCACTGGGTGGCGACCGGTGTGCTCGTTCTCACCGCCGTCACCGCGGGGTACGGCTGGTTCTCCACCCGGGGCAAGACGGTCATCGACCTGCGCCCGATTCTAGCCGTCGGCGTCGTGGGCATCATCGCGGTGCTCACGGCCATCGCGTACCTGGGAGTACTCACTCCAGTGGTGACCGTCTTGCCGCTGATCATCTACTTCTGGGGACTCGGCGACAATCCAACCCACGGTTGGATCGCCTACCTCGGGTGCGCCGCGGGGCACCTCGTGCTGATGGTGCTCGCCGTCCTCGGGCCGCTCGCGCCGCACGACGCGGTGATCGCCCTGGCACGCGACCACAACCAGCTCCGTCCGGTGATAGCGCTCGGGGTCTTTCTTCAGTTCGTGTTCGCCATGTCATTCTGGCTCGCCCGAACGAGCCGGCAAGCGACGATCGCCGCCATGGATCAACTCGAGCAGGCGCGCCGCCAGGTGAGCGACCGCGAGGCCCTGCTCAACGAGGCGCGTGCGGAGTTCAACGCCGTCGTGGAGGCAGGAAAAATCGGACGCTTTACCGATCGTGTAGTCGATGGTTATCGCGTCGGGGACATCATCGGGCGCGGCGCCATGGGAGAAGTCTACGCGGCCGAAGGAGACGGTCAGCGAGTTGCGCTCAAGGTCCTCCACCCGCACCTGTTCGGAGAAAAGCAACACGTAGAGCGTTTCTTTCGCGAGGCGGAAATCGCACTCAAGCTGCGCTCTCCGAACATCGTGACGGTCTACGGCAGCGGCAATTCGGCCGACGGCTCGCCCTACCTGGTCATGGAGCTGCTGCGAGGCAAAGACCTCGCTCAGCACTTGCGTGGTCGGAAACGCTTCACGCTGAGTCGCACCGTCGACTTGGTGTCGGATCTGGCGGACGGGTTGACCGTCGCTCAGAAGGCTGGCGTGGTTCACCGAGACCTCAAGCCGCAGAACGTCTTTCTCGCCGAAAGCGACGACGGAACGACCCGTTGGAAGATTCTCGACTTCGGCGTGTCGAAGCTCGGCGGTGCGGCGAGCAATCTCACGCGGGGCATCGCCGTAGGCACGCCCGGCTACATGTGCCCGGAACAAGTCCGCTCCGAGTCGGTCGACCACCGGGCCGACGTTTTTTCCCTCGGCGCCATCGCCTACCGGGCCATCACCGGCCGTCCGGCGTTCACCGCTGCGGACGAAGCGTCGACGCTCTACAACGTGCTTTCGGTCCAGCCCCTGCGTCCCGGCGAGCTCGTCGAGGTCGAAAGCGACGTCGATGGTGTCATCGCCATGGCCATCGCCAAAAAGGCCAGTCAGCGATTCGAAAGCGCCAAAACCTTCGCCGCGGCACTTCGCGACGCCGCCGAAGGCAGACTCGATGCAGGTCTCCGACGCCGTGCCGAGGCGCTCACCCTGCACGCTCCGTGGGGCGCCGACCAAATGAAAGCGGCGAGCGAGCGTCAGGAGCGCGTCACTGATCGACCCCCAGCCCGAGGCGCGAACGCAGCGTCACGTACTCCGGGCTGATGGCGTACGAATGAATTTCCCGAAGACGATCCTGTGCGGGTAACGAGCTCAGGTGCCCGTCGGTTGCCCGGATCAGCTTGACGGTGGTCTGAAGATCGTCGCTGAAGATCAGACCGACGCGATCCGCGGTCAAATCGACCGCCGCCACCCACCGCTTGAGATCGAGCGCCGCCCCCTTTTCCATGAGCTTGGTCGCCGCCCGCGTGACGTGCTCGCGCTGCTGAGGCCCGAGGCGTTTTTGCAGCGCTGTCCGGGCGCTCGCGACCTCGCCCTGCAACGTTGCCGGGATCGGGAAATTGGGCACGGCGATGCTTATCCCCGCAAACAGCCATGCCTTGAGCCCGGTCCCGGTCGGCACCAAGTGGCGGACGTACATGCCGGGGCGGAAGTATGCGAGCTGATGGGCCGCGACGAACGCCACCTCCTGCGTCATGTCTGCGACGTCGAGGGCGGCGTTGCCGAGCACGATGGCCGGGGTGTGCGCGTGCACGAAGGACAAGCCGCCGGGGTCGTTCGTGTTCTGGTAGAGCGGCGGGCAATCCATCTCGAGGATGTCGCTCGCGTAGTTGAGGGATTGCACCATCATGTACGGGTCGGTGTCGGGGAACAGCTGGTGCTCCTCCACGTACCCGAACGATTCGAGCGACTTTCCACGCTCGGCGATGATCGTCGGTTGGATGATGGCGAAGAGCACCGTCAGCGCCGTGTCCGCGTCGGGGTGCATGACGAGCTCGAGCCAGTCCCGGTCGGTGACGCGGTCCCTCGGCGCGGCGGGCGCGCCGGTGTGCATGCGCTTGAAAAACATCGCCTCGTCGGGATCCGACTGATTCATGGCGTAGAGCGCCTGGCAGATGCACCAGGCGGCATCCGGTCGTTTGACCTCGGTGTAGAGCTTCCGCAGAGCTTTGTAGATCTCCACCCGATACGGATCGCCTTTGAGAAGCTCGTAGTAGAGCCTCACCGATCGATCGAAGTAAGTCGCCGGCTCCTTGGCGTAGAGTCCCGCCAGCTGCGCTTTGCGCTCTTCGTTGTCCGGATCGAGCTCGAGGGCGGCTTCGCTCACGGCTACGGCCTGATCCACGCGGTTGAAGTTGCGCAGGTACACCCCAGCCAGCTCATCCATCGTCGCGATCATGGCTGGCTTGTCGTCGGCCTCCGACGCAGTGGTGATTTTCTCTTTGAGTAGCGCCTTGATGCGCTCGTAGTCACCCCGCGCGCGGTTGAGCGCGAGCGCTTCTTCGACCACGCCGGCGAGGCGCGGATCCGCCTCGAAAACCCGGTCGTACAACTCGGCGGCCTGATCTCGATCGTGCATCTCCTTGTGAGCCACCTGCGCGGCCGTGTGGAGATATTTCGCCTTTTGTTGCGGATCGTCGACGAAGCCAGCCAACTTGAGGATGACTTTGACGAGCTTGCTCCAGTCTTTCTCCGCGCTGTAGAGCTGCATCAGCTTCATCATGATCTTTCGATCACTCGGCCGTTCGCTCAGCGCCGTCAGATAACTCTTCGCCGCGTAGCTGGGGTCCTTGAGCTTCTCCGCGGCGAGATCTCCGAGATCGATCAGCAGCGTGTGACGCTCGTCACCAATGACGGTTTCGAGCTCGCGGAACTTGACACGGACGACCTCCTCCCACTCGTTGCGGGCTTCGAACACCTGGCTGAGCGCTCGAAGCGGCAGGGGGCTGTCGGGATCGAGCTCGACGGCGGATTCGAGATGTTCGAGCGCACCTTCCAGATCGCCGGTTCGGCGAGCCGCCTCCCCGAGCTTGTAGCGCGCAACGGCCGCTTCTCCGGTATCCAGCTCCTCGCGGAACCGATGCCAGAAGTCCCACAAGAGCTCGAAGGCGCGTCGAGGCGGGCCGTGATCGAAGTACACGCTCGACGCGCGCGCCAGGACGGTTC
Organism: Polyangiaceae bacterium; assembly: GCA_029261965.1. Taxonomy (GTDB): domain Bacteria; phylum Myxococcota_A; class Polyangia; order Polyangiales; family Polyangiaceae; genus JAJDAH01. The sequence continues at coordinate 17,018 of JAJDAH010000116.1, read as the reverse complement.
GGTCCTCGGGATCGAGACGGAGAAGCTTGTCCGTCCACGCGATGGCCTTGCTCTTCTCGTTCTGCTGCGCCAAGGAATCGACGTACGCGTCGAGGACTCGCACTCGTTCGTGTTTCTCGAGGGCGTCGATGCGCCCGGCCACCTGCTCGTAGTACTTCGCTGCCTCGAGATACCGACTTCCGGCGTAGGCCACGTCGCCGAGAACCGTGAGAGCGTCGAGGTTGGTCGGGTCGTCGTCGACGGACTTTTTCGCCGCGGCCTCGGCCCGCTTGTCGTCCTCCAAGTAGAAGAGCAGAAGCCTGGCCAGCTCTCCGGAGAGCTTGGCTCGAAGCCCGCCGGCTTCGGTCCGGTCGAGCTCACGTTCGAGCAGCTCGACCGCGCTTTTGGCATCGCCCCGCTGGGTGTAGGCCGTTCGAAGGCGCGCGGTCAGATCGCGATTGTCGGGTGAGGCGTCGACCGCGAGCTTGAGACGGTCGATCGCTCCGTCGGCCTCGCCTCGCTGCGTCAGAAGCTCGGCAGCGCGCAGGTAGTGCTGAGACTTCGCCGCCGGCTCGGTCGCCTCGGTGGCGAGCTTGTCGATGGCTTCGAGCGCGCGGTCGGCGTCACCGGCGCTCGCGCGCAACAGCGCCAGGGCTTCGAGCGCGTGGGCGTTGCCGGCGTCGATGCCGAGCACGTTCTCGTAAGCCTCTATCGCCCGCTCTTCCACACCGAGCTTGTCGGCGAGCACGCCGCCCAACGACAGCCCGATCGAAATTCGTTGAGGGTCGTCGGTCGCGGCGTCGAGACGCCGCTCGGTCAAGATCACGACGTCGTCCCAGCGCTCGATTCTGGAGTAGTGCCGCGCCGCCTCCGCGAGCGCTGCATCTCGATTCGGCTCGAGCTCGAGAATTTTCTCCCACGCCTCGGCGGCTTTTTCGTGGTCGATGAACTCTTCGTCGTAAATCCCCGCGATGCGCTCGTGCAGTGTGATCTTCTGTCGAGGCGTGACGGCAGCCGCGACCTGTTTTTCGAGCACTCCGATGAGATCGGGATAGCGGCCAACCCGACTGTAGATGCGGTCGAGCCCCTTCAGCGCATCCACGTGGCGAGGATCTTCGGCAACGACGGTCTCGAACTGCTGGGTGGCTTCGGTGATGTTGTCGAGCTGCACCTCGAACACTTCTGCGCGCTTGCACAAGACGCCGAGGCGCGCCTCCCCGGAGAGTGAGGCCGCGCGCTGTTCGAGAATCTTCACGAACCCTTCGAGATCACCCTGCCGCTCGTAGAGTTTTCCGAGGGCCTCGTTGGCCTTGGGGTGCGTCGGATCCTCGCCGAGCACTCGCTCGTACAGGGCCTTGGCCGCCGCCGGATCGCCGAGATGAAGCTCAAGGAGCTCCGCGGCTTCGGCGCGGAGATCTCGCGCCGAAGCCGGCGTCGTGTTCGGTGCGTCCGCGCGAGCGCTCAGCACCATTCCCAGCTCACGCCACTGCTGAGCCTTTCGGTAGAGCGTCGACATGACCTCGAGGGCTTCGGCGTGAACCGAGTCGGCGGCGACGACCGCTTGTAGACAAGGCAGAGCGAGGTCGGCTCGCCCCACTCGGTCGAGGTACCAGCGCCCCATTTGCACGAGCAGGGCGTTTCTGGGTGCCGGCGCGAGCTCGGTGCTTCCCGTTTCCACGCAGCTCGACAGCACCTCTTCCCACGCCTGCTGGTTCTTGCCCGCCAGCCGCTCGACCTCACGGCCATAGTCTTTGGCTTCCGGGTCCTCGCAGAACGCCGAGGTGAACGCGACGAGCGCCTGCTCGGGATCCTCGAGCTCGCTCGCGTAGAGCTTGCCAATCGCAGCGAGCTCGCGGGCGCGGGCTTTGGGGCTTTCTGCACGCTCGCTGCGCTCGAGCAGCATCTCGACGATCTCGTCGTATTTGCCGAGCTGACGACGAAGCCGTTCGAGCGCAGCGGTCGCGTCGGTGTCGGTGGGATCGATGTTGACGGCTTGCTGATACAGCGACTCGGCTTGCACCTTGTCCTGGCGGGCCTTTTCGTGGAGCTTGCCCGCACGATAGAGCATGCGCGCTTGCGATCTCTGCACCGTCGGGTTGTCCGGCGGCGCGAGCTGTGACGCGACCCATTCGAAGGCTTGGGTGACCCGTTCGGCATCGGCGCCTTCGTCGACCGCTACCTCGAGCATGTCCATCGGCGCGTCGTCGTAGGGGTTGGCCAAGAGGTCGTTGATGCGCAGCTGAACCTCTTCGTCGGAGATGACCGACTCCCGAGCAGGTCCGGCGTCGGAAACTCGTTGCAGAATCTCGGTGACCTCCGACGCTTCTCGCGGTCTGGCCGCCGGATCCTTTTCGAGCAGCCGCGCGACGATGTCGTCCAGCTCGTGAGAGACCCAACCCCGAGGCGCAGCGGTGGCCAGAGGCGCCGGCTCTCGCACGAGGTGCCCGATGAGGCTCTCCATTTCGTTTCGACCGGTGAATACCGGCTTTCCGGCGAGCGCCTCGAACAGCAGGGCTCCGAAGCAATACAGATCGCTCCGCGCGTCGGCTAGGCCGCCCTCGATTTGCTCCGGGCTCGATGCGCGAGGAGCTCCCAGAGACGACAGCGAGCTCGACGCCCCGCTGGCGTTCGACGTCAGGACTCGCAAATGATTGGCTCCGGCGTCGACCAAAGACACCCCAATCACCGTGTCCGCGCGTTCGATCACGATCACGTTCTCCGCCTGAAGATTGCCGTGAACGAGTCGATGGCGGTGAAGCTCCTCGAGCCCGTCGAGGATCCCTCGCAGAATGACGATGCTGTCGCCGACTTGCGCAGGTCCGGCCCGCCGCAGTCGTTCCCCGAGCGTTTCGCCTTCGACCAGATCGTGAGCGACGTAGGGGCGACCCTCGATTTCCCCCGCCTCGATCCCCGTCGGAATCGCTTCGGCGTCCACCGTAGCCAGCAATCGGTTGGCCGTCAGAAAGCGGTGTAGTCCCCGTCTGTCGAGTGTGGCCTCCGGGTGGAGCACCTTGAGTCTGACGTCCGTTCCGCCACGCCTCGCGCCGTACACCGTGCCGAGCCGCCCGCCTCCGAGTTGACTGGTGATGAGGTACTCGCCGAAAGAATCGCCGTTGAGCAAGATCTCTGCGCCGGAGGACGACCTTTTCCGCATGTCGGCGACCGCGGGATCGAGATCCGCGCGCCCAACGAACAGGGCGTCGCAAAGCGCCTCGAGCGCGTCGTTGCGTTCGCAATACGTCGCCAAAGCTCGCGCGAACGAGCCGGCCGCCGTGTCTCCGCCGACGACCTCGGGTTCCAACCCGAGAATGTCGCGGCTCAAGCTCTTGAGCTCGTCGAGCGGGTAAAGCCGCTCCAGCTCAGCGCACAAAAGTTCGAGAGACTCCGTTCCCACAGCTTCGGCCGGGCAGACTGTAGACGGGGTTTACTCGTGGCCGACAGCTTGATTGTGCCCTCGGAAGAAAAAACTCGGCCGACGGCGCGTTGCGTCGTCGGTTCGGCCGAGCCGTGTTGCGCCGAGGGTGGATTATTCGTCGCGCTTCTTTCGAGCGCCGTCGCCGTAGCCGAGGGTTTCCTCCATCGCCGGTGGGGGAATGCTGGGCTCGATCACTAACTCGAGCTTCTGTGATTTTGGCGCCGGTGGCGAAACGGCCTCGTTTCGGGCGACCAGCGGAAGCGGTTGCTCGCTGCTGCGGTCCGGCAGCAGCGAAGCCATGGACCGGTTGACGCTGAATGGCACGATGGCGTGCATGAAGTCGGTGACGGTGCTCGGGCGGGCCTCCGCGGATTTCGACAGCGCGCTCACCAAGAGATCGTTGATCGCCGCCGGTATCGCCGGTACCCGCCGAGTGATGGGCACCGGCTCCTGAGTGAGCACCTGCGAGAGGATGGCCTCCTGAGTCGGTCCGTCGAACACTGGTTGTCCGCACAAGAGCTCGTAGAAAATCGCTGCCGAAGCATAGATGTCCGCCCGCGCGTCGACGACCTCGCCGAGTGCCTGCTCGGGCGGCATGTAGGCGGGCGTTCCGATCAATTCCCCGGTCTCCTTCGGTGACAGACTTTCGGAGAACACCCCTATCGCGATCCCGAAGTCGAGGACTTTGACCAACGGTCGATCAGGCTGCGGGTGTACGACCATGACGTTCGCGGGCTTCAGATCGCGATGGACGATCCCGTGCAGATGCGCAGCATCGAGCGCCGCAAGCACTTGCAACATCAAGTCCGTCGCATAACCGAGGCCCATCCGACCGCGAGACTCGATGACGTGCTCGAGGGTCTCCCCGTCGCAGAGTTCCATGACCATGTAGGGGCAGTTGTCGTCGGAGACCCCGAGATCGAAGACGTCGACGACGTTCGGGTGAGCGATTCGAGCGGCTGCGCGCGCTTCGGCCAAGAACCGATCGCGTACGTCTCGATTCGTCGACAGGTCTTGATGCAACATCTTGAACGCCACCCGGCGACCGACGAGCGTGTTCTCCGCCTCCCACACCGCCGCGCATCCGCCCTCCCCCAAGAGCCTCGACAAGAGGTACTTGCCTCCGATCAGCGTTCCTCGTGAGATGGACACCGCGGCACCGTAGCGCGGTCGCCCCCGTTCGTCAGTGGGGTCTAGTTTCCGCGAAACTCGCTCGCCCCGTCGGCCAACCGGCCTCGTTGCTCCGGCCGGTCCGGCGTGGTGCACTGCCCCGTATGAGCGACGCTGCATTCTCCATCGCCGAATTGCTGGCCGATCCCGACGCGGGCCTCGAACGAATACGCAACCACGGCCCCGTCGTGCCGATGGACATGGGACTCATGGTCGTCGAGTACGAGGCCCTGCGAGACGCGCTCGGCGACGCTCGCCTCAAACCGAACTTCGCGGATTTTCTGACTCAGCTCGGGGTCACGTCCGGCCCGTTTTTCGACTGGATGTCGATGTCCCCGCTCAACATGGACGGCGCCGAGCACCGAGCATGGCGCCAATTGATGAAAAAGACCTTCACCCCGAAAAGCGTCGAGCAGACCCGACCGTTCGTGAAGAGCCAGTCCGAGGAGCTAGCGGACGCGCTGGCATCTCTGGGCCACTGTGACTTCGTCGACGCTTACGCTCGTCGCCTGCCCTCGCTCGGACTGTGCGAGCTCATCGGCGTTCCGCCAGAGGACCGAGATCGATTCTGCGGCTGGGCGGACACCATCGGCCTCGGCTTCAATCTGCTCATGGCCGCCCAAGAGATCGACAAAATCGACGACGCCATCACCCACCTGCTCGACTACGCGGGTCAGCTCGTCGAAAAGCGGCTCGCGGATCCGCGGGACGACTTCGTCACGCGCCTAGCGCAGGCCGCCAGCGAAGAAGGTGTCGACGCCGGGCTCGTTCGAGGCTCGGTCGCCGGACTGGTTTTCGCCGGACACGAAACCACGAAAAACCAGCTGGGGTGGATGATCGCCGTTCTTGCCGAAATCCCGAACGAGTGGAATGGCGTCGCGAAGGATCCATCGCGGGCCCGAGACATGATCGAAGAGCTGCTCCGCTTCCGAGCGGCGGTCACCAGTCTCGGTCGCACCGCGATCGAGGACCTCGAAATCGCCGGCCAACCGATCCCCAAGGGCTCGCGAATCATCGGCTCCTTGGCGACCGCGAATCGCGACCGGAAAGCGTTCCCCAATCCCGACGAATTCGACCCCGAGGCCAACAAGAAGAACGCACAAATGGCGTTCGGTCACGGGGCGCACTTCTGTCTCGGCGCGGCCCTGGCGCGGCTAGAGCTCCAGGAGAGCCTCGTGGCGCTCAGTGCCCGAATCGAGTGCCCGAAGGTCGAAGAGGGCGCCACCTGGCTTCCACCCATCGGCATCAACGGCCCACTGACCCTCCCGATCCGCTTCGCCGCCCGCAGCCCCGCCTGACGCCGGGATCTTTCTTGCCCTTCGCGCCGCGGTGACTAGTCTCCCGGCTCGGCTCAATGCCGAGTCCCCATCGTCTAGCCAGGCCCAGGACACCGCCCTTTCAAGGCGACGACGCGGGTTCGAATCCCGCTGGGGACGCAACTTCGTTTTCCTCCCAATGTCAGCGTGTTAGCTCTGGCGGCATCGTTGATGCCCAAGGCGTTGGGCGCGACGCAGACGAAACGATGATCATCGTAGCTGGGCACCTCATCATTCGTACCGGAGAGAGGGAGCGCTTCCTCTCGGCGTCATTGGAACCCATGAAGGTGGCCAGGCGGACCCAAGGCTGCAGGGAGTTCGTCGTTGCCGCAGATCCGCTGATTGCTGACCGCGTTAACGTCTTCGAGGAGTGGGAAAGCGAAGAGCTGCTCCACGCCTTCCGTGAGTCTGGGCCCGAAGACTCGATGATTGACCTTGTGGTGAATGCAAACGTTAGGGAACATCGGGTCTAGGCTGCTGACACCGATTCAACGCAACTGGGGCCGTCATGTTGAAGAAGATCGCTTTCACCGTCTATCCCGTGACTGACGTGGATCGAGCCCGGGCCTTCTATGAGAAGTTCTTGGGGCCTGAGGTTGGCGCGAACGGTGGCCACGAGGGGAAGTTCTGGGTCGAGTACGACTTGCCGGGCGGGGGGGTGCCTAGCCATCTCGAACGCGACGCGCGATGCGCCGAGCGCCAATGCAGGGGGGACCATCGCCTTCGAGGTCGATGACCTCGATGCTCTGGTCGCACACCTCCAGAAAAACGATGTTCCGAACCTCGCCCCCGACACCATTCGCGGTCCGAACTGCCGGATGGTCCCGTGCGCCGATCCGGACGGAAACTCGATCATCCTCCATCAGCTCGACGGACCGGCGCACTAGGCGGCGGCCATCTGCCGCACCGCCGTTCTAAATTCGTCCCGGTGGGGACGCATTGCTCGTCGTTCATCTCGCTCCTCGCTCACCTGACGGACCGATGCATCCGGGGGGGACGCGGGTGACCTCCGGTCCTCGGCCCCTTCGGGGCCTGGGGTCCTCGAATAACGCGCTAGGAACAATCCAAGCGGAATGCGACGTCGCCTACCGCGAAGCGGGGACCCGAACGAAGACGTTGCTATGCTGGAATCGTGATGGGGCGCTTCACCATGGTTTTCATCGGCATCGTCCCCGCCGTCGCGTGCGGACAATCGGCAAGTGATGACGCGTCCCCCACCGGAAGCGGTGGGAGCGGCCAAGCGGGCGGCAGCTCCGGCTCACCTGGGCGCGAGGGTGGACCGGGGTCAGGCGGAACGGGTGACTCATGCTGTGAGGCCGAGGCCCCCAGCTTCGCTTGTTTCTGCGAAACGGCGAGCTGGTGTTCGAGTTACGAGGATCTCAGGATCAGCGGAGAAGAATTCTGCGCGTTGGGCAACACGGCGTATGAGCGCATCGACGGCTGTGGGCTCCTGGGCATCAAAGTTCGAGGCGCAGAGGGGTCCGTGACCAGCTGGTTCGACCCCGACACCAAGTCACTCGTCGGCGTCGGCGCCGCGGATTTCTATGGCGTTAGCTTCTGCGGCACCCTGCTGCCCTCTTTTGAGGTCGGGGCCCGTCCGCCCGACGAATGTCAGATCGAGACTACGGACTGGTGCGATTCGATCTAGTGCGCGGCGGCACCGGCCCAGCCGCGGCCGACCGACGCAGTCCTGTGGCAGTCTGACCTCACGCCGCCGCATCAGGCAGCCATTTCCATCAACGCGGTTCTAGATTCATCCCGGTAGGAACGCCGGATTCACTTCCCAAGAGTGCGCTGCGTCAGCTCGTCGAATGCCCGCAAGCGTTCGGGCTCGTCGAGGGCCTCAGCGAACTGTTTTACGATTCCTCGCACGCGGGGCAGATTGATTTCGTCAGCGTGCAGTTCGAGGAGACGCTCGATGTCAGCGCGATCACGTTCGCGAAAGGCGACTGCCTTGTATACGAGTAAATCCTCCGCTGCGGCGACCGGCGCTTGGGCGCCACCGAAATCCACGACCTCGGCCCGATCCAAGGCTTCAATCTCGAAAGGCAGCCACGCGAGAGTGACCTCGATCTCCGTGTCCGAAGGTTCGTGACGCAGCAGGAGCACTTGCCGGCGTCGTGCGAAATCCAGCGCGTCCGGGATACGCGGGACGATGCTCTGGTTGGCGAGAGCCGCGAGCAGCTCTTCCAACTCGATTCCCTCCGCTTGGATGGTGGCGTCGACATCGTCGGTGTGTCGCGGCACCCCTCGTGCGATGACGGCAATGCCGCCGATGATCATGAACGGCTTGGATGTGGTCGAGAGCGCCTGGCTCAGAGCACCGATCGCCGTCGCGAGGCCCGCGGGTGCATCGGTCACTGCAGCATTGCCGCGCGAAGCCTGGCCCAGGTCTCGTACGCCGTCAGGTCCTCGTCGGACACGCTTTCCACGGGCTTGCGGTCCACCATACGCTCGACGAGCTCACTGGCACGCAGCGAGCGGCGAAACGATTCTTGCGCAGACAATGGGCTGGCGGATCGTTCCGAAGCCTCGCGCGCAGATGCCGCGCGTCGGGCCTCCATCCAGGCTCGGATGTCGGTGGCGTTCATGGACACGGGTGGAATCGTAGCGCGGTTCTCCGACGAGCGTGAATCAGCACGAACGCTGCCTGATCCGCTCGTCAGGCTACCACGACGAGCGCCACCTCCGGCAGGTTCACTAACGTTGCGAATCCCGCTGGGGACGCAGTTTCGGAAGTCCGTTCGACCACTCATGTTTCGGGCGCCACTGTCCGTGCGGTTTGGAACCCCGCTACGCGCTTCGGCAGCCGTCATTGGATTCGGCAAGGGAATTCGGGCTGCGTCGGTACGAGCTGTTCCGTGACGTACCGGGGAGCCTCGGCCCAGGTTGGCGTTAGTCGAAGGACCGACCCAGTCAGGCCCACGTAGAACGTTCCATCGGTCGCTCGCGAGAGCGACAGAGGACTCCTCACCGTAGGGATTCGAGCGACCAGTTGGTTCGTATCTGACGTTCTCCAGATCGCGTCGAGTGTAGCGACGGTCCAGGTGCCGTCGCTTTCCGCGATCCAATCGACCGGCTCCGTCCTGTACCTGGCAACGACGCGGGTGACGAACTCTCCGTGCTCCGCCCATGTCGTCGCCAAATGTCCCTGGCCGATCACGATGTGCGAGAGCCCTTGGAGCACGTACAGTCTGCCCTCGCGCATCACAGCTCGGTTGACGTGTCGAGGGATCTGTGTCGAAGTCGCCAGGTCGAACGCCGTTTGCACGGAGCCGTGCGTATTCCTCACCGTGGGTGCGGTGGGGGTGAGGGCATCTGCCTTTTGGCGCAGGAAGGGGCGAAGAGCGGGGACCTCGCCTACCGCGGGCCGCTCTGCGACTGCGACGAGCAGTGCCCGGGATCCACCGACGAGTGCGTGGCCGTCCCGGGGATCCACGCGAGCTTCCGGCCCGGCGTTTGCAGCCCGCCAGGACCTGTCGATGCTGGCGCTCCAGAACCATTGGGCTCATGCAGCGCCGTCGACGGTGGTGTCGAGGGCGGCCTCCCCTGAAAGATCATACCTCTGCCGCGACTTCCATCGGTGCGGCTGGCGGGATGATCTACACGATCAAGGTAACGGACCGCAGCGCAACGGGGTTTGCGCAGACGAGCCTCCCGCATTAATAGACGACAGTGGTGCTCGCTTTTGACGCTCGTCCGCTCCCTCTGCGTGAGGATCCCCACGGCGTGATTCGTGTCGGAGGCACCCGCGTTTCACTCGAATCGGTCGTGATCGCGTTCGATCGCGGCGCGTCCGCCGAAGAGATCGTCGAGAGCTTCCCGAGTCTGGACTTGGCCGCCGTCTACGCCACCCTGGCCTACGTCCTCCAGGAGAGGCCGCGCGTCGACGAGTACCTCGCGCGACGCGACAAGAAGCTCGCCGAAATCCGTGCTGAAGTCGAAGAACGTTTCCCAGCGACGGGGCTGCGTGCTCGGCTGTTGGCCAGGCGACCGGGCACGGCGACTTGATTCAGTTTGCGGCCGACGAGGACCTCGACAATCACATCGTTCGGGGGCTTCGACATCGCCTACCCGAGGTCGACGTGGTCCGCGTTCAAGAGGTCGACCTCTCCGGCGCTCCCGACGAGAGCGTTCTCGCATGGGCGGCCGACATGGACCGCGTGTCGACCATGACGGCCGCGGCGCACTCCCGTATCGCGCGCGGCGAGGCCCTACCTGGCCTGATCATCGTGCCGCAGTCTCTCGCCATCGGTGCGGCCATCGAGGATCTCGTGCTCGTGGCAACGTGCAGCGTTTCCGACGACTGGGCGAACCACGTGCGCTTCATTCCGCTCGCGTAGCACCCGCCGACTGGGCCGGGGCCAGCGAGAGCTGGCAGAACGCGGCTCATGCCGCCCACGCGAGCCGCGTCACCGCGGTTCTAAATTCGTCCCGGTAGGGACGCCATTCCCAGGCACTGAAGATCGCAGCGGTTTCCCCAGCACCAAGCGGCGGGTTTGGAACCTGGTTGCGCCGCACTCGCAGCAAGGGCACCTAAGCCGCCATGTCGTTCGAGGCCAACAAGGAGAACGCCAAGGCGTTCTACGAGCAGATGTTCAACGACTGTGAGCCCGCGGAGGCGATCGAGCGCTACGCGGGGGACGAGTACATCCAGCACAACCCCCATGTTGCGGATGGAAAGCAGGCGTTCATCGACTACTTCGAGAAGATGGCTCGCGAGTACCCCGGAAAGCGGGTGACCTTCAAGCGGGTCGTCGCTGAGGGAAACCTCGTTGTCCTTCACTGCCATCAGCAATGGCCAGGCGACAAAGACTACGCCGGCATCGACATCTTTCGCTTCGACGACAACGGCAAGATCGTCGAGCACTGGGATGTCCTACAGATCATCCCCGACGAATCAGCCAACGACAACACGATGTTCTAGTCAGCGCGTGCTCACGCCGCCTGCGCCATCTCGACGACCGCGGTTCTAAATTCGTCCAGGTAGGGACGCTCCGATTCCTTTTGCCTCTCATGAGGTTACGAGACTGAATCCTGCGCGTGTCATCGCGGCGCAACGTCCGCCACGTGATGCGGATCACGCGAAGGGTGAGGTTGCCTGCGTCTTACTGGCACATCGGGCAGAGCACGCGCACGTGCCCGCTCCAACGGTCTGGAAGGACCCTCAGGGGATACCTGCCGGGCGCTGGGAAATCGACGGTGAGCTCCGGACAAGCGACGCTGCCATCCGCGGCCTGGCTTGCCGCGAGCATGAGGAGCCCGCCGTCCGCGGAGCCACCGTCGGCCCCGCCCGTAACAGGGTTGAATAGCTCAATACCGGAATCCGCATTACAGACGCCGCCAAGCCACCCCTGGCCCTCCAGGAAGATCCGGTGTCGTTTGGCCTCCGCGACCTCGACGATGAATAGAGGCTCGGGGGCGTCCCCCCCGCCGGTCGCGTGATAGCAGCCGTCGTTCGGACGAACGACCGGATTCTCCGGGGTTCCGTATTCCCATCCGAATGCAAGCTCTCCCGACCAGATACAGGTCAGCGTCCGCGTGAATTCATGAATGCTCGACAACGTGAGAAACCACTCGACGTTGCACTGCCCGTTCTCTTCGTATCGGTGCGCACTGCGCGTCGCCCCATCGACGTCTGTGACCGTGAAGACGGTGTCGTCACCATCCGAGTTGCCCCCGCCGCACCTCGCCGGATCGTTGAACACGTAGTCAAGGCTCGACAGGGCGTCGATCTGTTCGGCCGTGAGCCGCTGGGCATCCTGTTCGTAGCGCATGCTGTGCCAGTAGCCGTCGACGATCACGCTGATTTTCACACTGTCTTCGGTCCAGAGCGGCGGCGGCTTGGTTGGCACTGCTGCATCGATGTCAACGACTGTGGCGTCCATGTCAACGGCACCGCCATCGGCCGACGCGCCGCCATCGGCCGACGCGCCCTCACCCGCACCATCGGCCGACGCGCCACCCTCTCCTGATGCTCCCGTCGACGGTGGGGTGGCATCGCCGTCATCCGTCGTGTCCACGCGATCCAACTTGTCATCGTCAGCTAGACCGCCCGAGGGCGAGCAGGCCGTGAGGGCAAGCAAGCTCAGAGCGGCAAGTCTCCCTCGCATTTCTCGCGCGGCCGCCCGAGGGCGTCGGCGCGCCCATCGAACGATCAGCCCGGCTCCCACGAGGAGCCACCAGGGCGGCGCCGATCGCTGAGCCTGAGGGTGGATCGAGCACCCACCGCTTCCGCCGGCGACCGACTGTCCTGGGACCGGGGCGAGCGCCAGATCTTCGTCGATCGCAGATTCCCCCCCAGCGCCACCGACCGACGGGATCGGTCTCTGCACTGACCCGGCGTCGCTTTGACCCGGTGCACCCGCGCTTCCAACGGTCCCGCCGTCAAGTCCCCCTCCTGGAGCCCCCGCAGCACCGCCGGAACCACTGAAGTCGCCCTCGCACACCGTCGTCTCCGCGACTTGGTTTCCCCACACATCGTGAAGGTGGATCACCACGCAGGGACCGTCCATGCCGTCGATGGGCTTGAGCGCGAGCGCCGGCCCATGGCCGAAAGAATGCAAAGACTCCCACCCCAGAAACCATGGCCCCTCCGAGCTGACACGAGCTTCGACGCCTGAGTCATACCGACCGTGACCTACGAGGCTCACGACCTCGAATTCGGGATTCGGATCGACCTCGAAGATCTCGCTTCCTACTGAGAAGTGACGCCATAGACGTCAGCGCCGGGCTCGACGTCGGGCTGGATTCTTTCCACGGTGTACGTCGCTCCCGGAGTGAGCAGCTCTGCCGGCTGGTAGATATTGTACGAGGCCCCGCAATCCTCCTCAAACCGAGTTACGAGGTCCAGCGCGACGGTGCTCGCGGTCTCCGATACAAGCTGAGATCTAAGGCTTGGACCGTTGTCACCTTCCCAATACACGACGGGCGTGTTCCGAGGACGGTTCGTCGCACCGTCGACGGGCAGCTCCACCCGACCGAAATTCCACATGCCACACGCCAGAGCGTCGGCGCCAAAGAGCAATCCAGCCGTGCCGACCAGCAACGCGCCCGTGAATTGTGCCAAGCGTGCCACGTACCAACCTCGCCGAGCCCGGAATGGTGTCCGCGATCTTCGTCCTATCAGCCCAGCGCCCACCAGTAGGAGCCACGCAAGCCCCCCCGGCGATTGACCCTGCGAGCAGATCGAGCACCCGCCACTTTCGCTGACGACCGACCGCGCGGCGATGGGGACGAGCGCCTCGTCGTCTTCGATCGGCGACTCGCCCGCAGCGCCACCCGCAGACGGATTCGGCGCCTGGCCTGACCCCGCGTCGACTGCGGCCCCGGCGCTCCCATCCACACCGCCAGCGTCTCCCGGACCGCCCATGCACGCGGCAGTCTCCGCAACTTGCTTGCCCCAGACGTCGTGAAGGCGAACCGACGGGCAAGGTTCAGGTCCGGGAGTGTCCGGCAGCAGGTTCAACGTCGGCCCCCGGGAGATAGAGTGATAGAACTCCCACCCCAGAAACCAATGCTGGTCTGAGTCGACAGTGGCTGTAAACCCGCCGAAGCGTTCAACTCGAAACTCGGTGATTGCGTCGACCCGATAGAACTCGCTCCCGACGGAGAAAGTGCCGACGTCCAGGGTGGCATTCGTGACGCTGGCGTCTTGGCTGGACACGGGCAACTCTGTGGTTTGCACCGCGTACGTCGCGCCCTCGGTGAGCAGCTCCACCGGCTTGTAGATTTCGTACTGGCCGGTGCAGTTTAAGCTGGTGACCAACTCCAGACCCTTGGCGACCCCGGGCATCGTCAGCGTCTTGGCGGCCTCGCCGGCGCGGGTCGAGCTGTTGACCACGGGCAGCGTCATCGTCTTCGCCGGGCTCGCCGGGGTGGGTCGATGCCCATGGGGGAAGCGAGCCTCGCGCAGCACGAGGGGATCAACCCGCGCCCGAACTGCCGGGCAAGCAACGCGGGAGCGGAGCCGGACGCCACACTGACGATGCGCTAGAATGGCAAACACGCGATGAAACCGCGACTCATGGCGCTCATCGGAGCCGCGCTCGCGTTGGCCGGCTGCTCGACTGACGGCGGGGCCAAGAGTGCGGACGCGGGGGTCGACGTGATGGATGGCATCCCGTGCGAGCCTGGACACTATTCGGGGTGCTCCTGCGGCGATGACAGGCGGGGGGGACGAATCTGCCGACCGGATGGTCACGGGTGGAAGGCGCCATGTAGTTGTGTCGTTTCGGAGGATGGGTCTGCTGAGGCTGCGGGAGGCGGGGGATCATCCGGCGGCGCTGCCGGAGGGATGGGGTTTGTAGACAGCGGACCCCAGCCGCCGCCGGACGGTGGGCTTGGCGTTGAGAGGAGCCCTTCATGTACCGATTACTTTTTGGGTGGCTCCCGCTGCACGTGCGGAGAGCTCGAATGCATTGCGCCCTTTGCTTGGCCGAATTGGCCGGCGTGCTGCCCCACCGCGGATGCGGGGGCGTGCGGTGAATCAGATTCGTGCGGCTCGATCGTCAACAATCGAACTATTCTTCGGGTCCCCCACGGCTACAGCCAGACCGTGTACGCGGAATTCCCGACAGGTTGCATTGCCACCGACCAGCCCGGGCAGATCGAACCGTCGTGCAGCGGCTATACGCTCAGGGGTGTAGAGAGAATCCGGCTCGCGTGGCACTTTAGCGACTCTCCCTTTGAGTCTGAGGTCCCCGGATGTCGAAAACCGACCGGTGAGTGCGGGTACTGGTTCGACCAGTGGGGCCTCGGCTGCATTGACCCCGCATTGCTTGAGCCACCAGACGCGGGGGGCGTTGTCTGTTCTGCAACGGGCATGTGACGGGGCGCGGCAGTTGTGTGCAAGTCGTCAGGGGCGTGGTTCGGTGTGCCCGACGACCCGGCATCGTTCTCGCGCAGGAAGTGCCATCTAGGAGTCGGGCGGACCCCTCCCCTCGCGGGCCGGGATTCACGCTGCCGCCGCCATCTCCATCAGCGCGGTTCTAAATTCGTCCCGGTGGGGACGCTACTTCCCAAGGTCGCGACATTCCTCGTTTCGTCGTCGCCGCCATGCGCGCGGTTTAGAACCAGAGAGCACGGCGCTTCTGGTGGCGAGCACGCTTGCGCCGTCTCGGATTCACGTTCGTGGTGGCGCTCGCTTCATTCGAGGCGTCCGGTATTGCCTGGCCCCACTGTCTGTGCGATCGACGTCCACCCCGGACGCGGCGCAAACAGGGTCACCGAGTCACGCATCATGAAGACGCTCTCTGGCCAGCATCCACGCCGGCGGAGCCAACCTCCAAGGTCGTCTTGGCTTCGGAAGTCGAGTGGGAGCACCTCAATCCCGCCCGCGGCGACACCCCGTCGAGAAGGCGTTCGACAGTGGCGAGAATCCGATTCACTTGGAGCCGTCGAGCGTCGCTTGGACCGATCCACCTGGGATGCCTCCCCCGACGGACCCAAGGTCGCGGCTGTCTGGGGCGCCCCCAACGACGACCGGCCGAGCGGCAGCTTCGTCAAGCTGCCAGCGAGATTTGCCGGAACGCTGCGCAGTCACGGCTCCACGTTTCGGGCCGTCGTGATCCAGGGGCGACCCGAGCACCAGGTGCCTGGAGAGACACAGGTGAAAGCCGTGGAGGCGGGAGGCTACTTCAGCTCCAAGGGACCGGCCGTGCACGAGATCTCGTCCGATGCAGGGCAACAGTCCATCCTCTACGTGCGTTCCGAGGGGAAGTTCGAGGTCACGCGGAGGCAGCCGAAGAAGCAATCCAGGTCAAGCCGCC
This sequence comes from Polyangiaceae bacterium, assembly GCA_029261965.1. Taxonomy (GTDB): domain Bacteria; phylum Myxococcota_A; class Polyangia; order Polyangiales; family Polyangiaceae; genus JAJDAH01. The sequence continues at coordinate 1,368 of JAJDAH010000116.1, read as the reverse complement.
TGCGCCATCTTGACCAGCGCGGTTCTAAACCGCATCGGCGATGTCCTCGACGTCATCGAGCGAACGGATGGGAGATTGAACTTCAACGACGCTCTACTCGTGGTGCTCCAGGAGGAAGGTGTCATCGGTGAGGTGGCTTCGTTCGACCGGCGCTTCGACGTGGTCATGCCGCGCACCTCGACGAACCGACCGATCCCCTGATGCGGCCCTGACTCGTTGAAGCAGCGTCGGTGCTCGACCAAACTCGACGACGCAGTCAGGGGCGGTTGTAATAAATCCCCAAGCCGCCCGACGCCCATACGGTTCCGTCCGCCGTTTGCTGCAGACGATCGACGACTGGTGCCGCCGGCAGAACCTCCTGGGTCCAATTCATGCCGTCGTAGTGCAGGATGGCGTCGGTCAGCCCTGTCGAGCTCGGCGCGCGATGAAGCGCGACCCACAGGTCGGTCGGGCTGCGTCCCGCGATCGCGGTGTAGCCGCACCCGGTGGGCGCGTCCCGCAGGGTCGACCAGTTGCTACCGTCGTAGATGACGACGTAGCCGCCGAAGTCGCAGTCGTTGCTCAGGCTGCCGCCGTTGTCGCCGGCGACGTAGAAGTTGCCGCCGTTGATCCAGCCGCCTCCGTTGCTCGCCGACGCCATCATCTCGGGCGAGCTGAGCTCGGAGAGCGTCGAGCCGTCCCAGTGTCGGACCTTCCGAGTCTCGACGATCCAGACATCGTTCGCTCCCGTGCCGGTGATCTGGAAGACCGGGTCGTTGGCGAGCGTCGTCCAATCGGTTCCGTCCCATCGGTCCAGGTTGTTGCCGCCCATCCAGAGATCCATCGGCCCCGAGCCCCACAGGACGTTGACGCCGAACGCGGGCCCTCGGAGGCTCGTCCACGTCTCGCCGTCCCAGCTGCCGACGAAGCTCGGCGAGCCGTTGGGCGCTTGCGCGAAGAAGAGCTCGTTCGGGCCGATCGCCCAGATGCCCGAGTTGCCGCCCGAAGTCGACGCGCCGGAGGAGGGTCTCGGCAAGTCGATCCAACGCTCCCCGTTGTAGTAGGCGACGATTCCGTCGCCGTTGGTGAGCCAGATCTGATCCGAGTCGCCGGCCCACATGTCGCGAACCCGCGGAGCCATGGTCTCGGTGATCATCTGAAACGAAGTCTCGGCGGGGTTCTGGATGGCCATCGTTCCGCCAGATCCGAACACCCAAACGTGGCCGCCGGGCTCACCGGTGATCGCGTTGAGGTTCTCCCTGACCGCGAACAGATCGGGGCTGAGCAGCAGCTGACTCGTCCAATCGGTTCCGTTCCAGCGCTCGATGTGTCCCGATGTGAGGCGGCTGCCGACGATGTACACGTCGTTCGGAGCCGCGACCCAGACAT
>JAJDAH010000115.1 GCA_029261965.1 Polyangiaceae bacterium | reverse complement strand
CGTCGAAGAAATTTCGCCCGCCTGAAGCTCGCCTTTGGTCGCCGCCACCCAAAGGCCGCGCGACGAAGTCCCAGGCGTCGGCTAGCAGGGTGTTGAAAAACACCCGCTCCAGAAGAAACCCGACGCCGCCGCTGGTGCCGTTGAGCACGTAGCAGCTCGTTTTTCGGCGGCCTGCTAGACTGGCGAGCAGATGGAGCCGCTGATTACGTTTCGCAAGGTCTACAAGGCCTTCGGCCAAAAGGTCGTCTACCGCGGGCTCAATCTCGAAGTGTACCGCGGCCAATCGCTGACGATCGTCGGTGGGTCCGGCGTCGGCAAGAGCGTCATGCTCAAGATGCTCATTGGGCTGCTCGGCGTGGACTCCGGCACGATCGTCTTCGACGGCCAAGACGTCACGAAGATGAAGGAGTCAGACCTCGCGCTCCTCCGCCAGCGCATCGCGATGCTTTTTCAGGGCGGTGCGCTTTTCGACTCGCTCAGCGTCGGCGAGAACGTGGCTTACGGCCTCGAGGAGCACTTCCGAGAGACGATGACAAAACAGGACATGGAGGACCGCGTGGCCTGGGCGCTCGGTCTCGTGGACCTGCCGGGCATCGAGGACATGCGGCCCTCGGATCTCTCGGGCGGAATGAAAAAACGTGTCGCGCTGGCGCGGGCGATCGCCGTCCAACCCGAAGTCCTTCTCTACGACGAGCCGACGACCGGCCTCGACCCCATCAATACCGACCGCGTCAACCACCTCATCATGGGGCTGAAGCAAAAGCTCAACGTGACGAGCATCGTCGTTACCCACGACATGAAAAGCGCCTTCACGGTCAGCGATCGCCTCGCGATGGTCCACGGCGGAAAAATCATCGCCGCGGGCACCGTGGCCGAATTCCGAGCGGGGACCGACCCGCGGGTGCAGAACTTCATCCAGGGTCGCGCGCCCGTGAAAGAGGACGTCGAAACCCTGCTGACGACCTGAAGCTCAGTTCTTCTTTTCGGCTTTCTTCGGGGCGGTCTTCTTTTCGTCTTTTGGCTCGCCCTTCTTGCCCTTCGGATCGTCCTTGGCTTTGGGATCGTCCGTCTTCGCTTTCTTGCCGGCGTCGGCTTCGCCCGCGGCTGGTGCAGCGTCTGGGCCTGCATCCCCCGAAGCCGCCGCAGCGTCCTCGTCGTCGTTCTTCTCTTCGTCCGTCGAGTCGACGAGCGCGTACTGAAACGTGGAGGGGTTGCCTTCCTCGGAGACATCGACCTTGCCCTCGACCGAAACGTCGAGAGTCCAGAGCTTCTGTTGGCCTGCGATCTTCACGTCGAGCGTCACGAGCGAACCGTTCTTTTTCTCGAAGACGTACGGGTAGATCTCCGTCCGGTCGCCGTCTTGCCCGGCAAAGGTCATGTGGATCGCCTTCTCGTCGATTTTCATCGTCGAAACCTTGGCGATGGCCGCTGGCAAACCCTTGAGCGTCCGTCCGCCGGATTTGGCGAGCTCACCCTTCCAGGTGCCGAAGATGACCTTGACGTCCGGGCCGAGGTTGGCCTTCGGAGCAGGTTTCTCGAGCACGCTCGGCGGGGATCCCCGCGGCTCGCCGACCTGAAGCGCCGGCGGCAGCGACGCCTTTTTCGACTTGCTCTTCGAGTCGCATCCCAGGAGCAGCAGCCCACCGAGAACGATGACCAAGATTCGAAGCGACATGCGGCGTAGTAGAGTGTGTCCGACCGGTCAGCGTCAAGTTAACCTCTCGGTCATCTCGCCGGGTTCTCTCGCCGCTCCGCCGAATTCGGCATCACGCACTTCCTTCAACTCATCCACGAGCACCGGCTGCTCCTGCTCCTGCTCCTGCTCCCGATCGCCGTCGCGCACGACGGGCTCATGCTCAAAAGCGAGGCCAACAGCTTCCTGCTCATTTTCCGGCAGCCAGCCCGCGCCCTCGAGTGCGCTGTCGCGATGCAGCGCGAATGCCACCGCGCCAACGAGCGGCGCAAGCTCGAGGAACAGATACTTCTTTGTATCGGGATCGGCTTCGGTGAGGTGATTAGACCCTAGACCGAGGCGTCGGCACGCCGACCGCTGACCTTGCGCTTCTTCTTCTTGCCACCCATCTTGGCGAAGAACTTCCGGTCGAGGAAATCCGTCAGCGGCAGCGCGATGTAGATCGACGAGTAGGTGCCGAGCACGAGGCCGATGATGAGCGTGAGGGCGAAGTCCTCGAGCGTACCCGTGCCCCAGATGAAGAACGCGACCAGGCTGAAAATCGTCGTGCCGCTGGTGAGCACCGTGCGGCTCAGCATCTCCGACAAGCTGGTGTTGATGATCTTGACGAAGGACGCCCCGCGCATCTTCCCGAGGTTCTCGCGCACGCGGTCATAGACCACGACGGTGTCGTTCACCGAATAGCCGACGATCGTCAAAATCGCCGCCACGGTAGTCAAGTTGATCTCGCGCTTGAGTAAGATGAGCACACCCACGGTCACGAGCGAGTCGTGGATCAGCGCGAAAACGGCGCCGGGCGCGAAGCGCAAATCGAACCGGAGCGCGATGTACGCCATGATGAAAACGAGCGCGATCAGGATGCTCTTGATCGCGGCGTCGCGAAGCAGGCGGCCCGCCTTGGGTCCGATCCACTCGACGCGAAGCGGATGGTCGGGCACGGCCTCTTCGCCTAGAGCGGAGCGCAAGCCGTCCATGATTTGACCGCCCTTGCTCTTGAGCTGGATCTCGACCTTGTGGTCGCGGGCGTTTTGCAAGAGCGGGTTCGTCTTGCCTTCGCGAAGCGCGACGCCATGGATGCCCGTCATCCGCTCGCTCACCCACTTCAAGTCCGGCGGCGCTGAATAGCGAACGGTGATCTTGTCGCCACCCGGGCTGAACTTGACCTCGCGCGCGAGCTTTTCTTCTGGGCACTCGGTCGTCGCCGCCTCGGCCAGGCAAAGCCGCTTGTCGATTTCGGACTTGGTCGCCTCCTCGATCGCCGAAACCTCTTGAACTCGAATGAGAAAACGGTGCGGATTCTTGTCGTCACTCACCGCGACCACGTCGGGTCGCGAAAAACCGACGCCCATGACCGCGTCTCGGATCTCGTTGGGCGACACGTTCTTTTCGAACGCCACCTCGACCTCGGTGCCGCCTTTGAAGTCCGTCCCGAGGCGCGGACCGGGTTTGAACAAGAGAAAGATGGCGCCGAGAACGAAAAAGAGACTGATGACGCCGAAGATCCGGCGCGAGCCCATGAAGTCGAAGGTCTTGCCGACGGGGAAGAACTGCATCAGCCCATCTCCAGCTTGGCTTGGCGCGTCATGCGTCGGGACCAGAGGTCGAACAACACCCGTGAGACGACGACGCCGCAGAAGACGCTCGTCATGGTGCCGACGATCAGCGTGACGGCAAAACCCTTGATGGGCCCGCTTCCGTACTGGGCCAAGATGAGCCCGGAGATCAGCGTCGTCACGTGGCCGTCGATGATGGCGCTGAGCGCCTTGCTGTAGCCGAGGTCGACTGCGGCCCGCGCACTCTTGCCGTTGCGCACCTCTTCACGGATGCGCTCGTTGATGAGCACGTTTGCGTCCACGCTCATCCCGACCGTGAGCGCGAGGCCGGCGATGCCCGGCAGGGTCATCGACGCGCTGAACGACGCGAGGATGGCGAGCTGCAGGAACAGGTTCATCGAGACCGAGATGTCCGCGATGATCCCGGCGCGCCGGTAGTACAAAATCATGAAGACGAGCACGAGCACGCCGCCCACGGCACCGCCGCGCACACCGAGCCGAACCGAATCCGCGCCGAGTGTGGGGCCGATGCGCTGCTCGTTCGACGGCGAAATGGGCGCTGGGAGTGCACCTGAGCGCAACACGAGCTCGAGGTCGCGAGCGTCCCGGAGCTGAGCCTCGGGATCGCCCGCGCCCATCGTGATGACGGCGTTGCCGCCGGGAATGCGGTCTTGAATGACCGGTGAGCTCTCGATCTGCTCGTCGAGGATGACCGCGAATCGTCTCTTGATGTTCGCGCCGGTGATCCGCTCGAAGATGCTGCCACCTTGGTCGGTGAACGTGAGGCGCACGAGCCATCCGCCGAGGCCACCGCCCTGCTCGGGCTGCGCCGCGGCATCACGCACGAGGTCGCCGGTGATCTCGGCGCGATCTTTGAGCAGGTACGTGCGCCAGCCCGTCTCCTCCTGGGCGAGGGTCGCGGCGTCTACCGTCGTCGTGGTCTTGGCGTAGCCGACCTCGCGATCCGGCGGCACTTCGAACTGCTCCATCCACGCCCGGAATCGGTCGCGGGCCTCGTTCATCGTCTCTTCACCCTGCTTGGTGATCGTCGCGTAGGTGAAGACGCGCTGTTTGATCTCCTCCTCGTCGTCGAGGCCGACCTGAACGGTTTCGTTCGGGAAGTCGAGGCCCGGCGGCAAATCGGTCATGGTGCCGGCTTTGGTCTTGATCTCGGCGAAGAAATCCGACTCGTCGTCGAGCAGCTTGAACTCGAGCCGAGCCGTGCGGCTGATGATGTCGCGAATGTTCTGGAACGACGCTTCGTCCTGACCGGGGACCTCGATGATGATGTCCTCGTCGCGGGTCGACACCGTCGCTTCCCGCAGGCCGAGCTCGTCGACGCGACGCAGGATGATCTCCTTCGCCTGAGCCACCGCTCGACTACGAATCGCCGTCTCGGCGGATTCGCGAATCGTATAGACGACGTGCCCGTCTCGAATCTCCGGGTCGCCGAGGTCGCCCCGGAAATACTCACGAAATCTCGGGTCGATCTTCGTCGTCGCGTCGTCGGGATTCTTGAAGTCGAGGGTGATTTGGTTCACCTGACTCCGCACCGAGGTGACGGTCACGAATGCGCGCAACTTCTCGAGCGTCTCATCGGTCGGCAGCTCGTCACCGGAATGCAGGTCGTAGCCCTTGGCGAGCTCGGTCCGCATGTCGTCGTAGTAGCGGTCGCGTTTGTCTTTGATCGCCTCGGAAACGTCGACCGTGTACACGAGGCGAAGACCACCGCGGAGATCGAGCCCCGCGACGAGGCGAAAATCGATGCGATCTTTGACGTAGGACGGACAGAAGATCTTGCCCTGGCTCATGCCGTCGAGCGTCGGCCAGAGCGCGAGGTACCCGAGGATGAACAGCGACCCCACGAGGCCCGAGCGCAAGCGCCAATTGAAGCTGACGAGATTGGTGGCGGCGAACGCCGCCCACGCCGTGCCGATGAGGAAACACGTCATCGGCCAAAACGAGTCGTAGTAGCCCGAGCCACCCGCGGAGGCCGCGCAGATCGCTCCGACCCACAGCACCGATCGTTTCGGACGCTTGACGTAACCGAGGGCGGCGAAAATTACAGCGAGCCCAGCGCAGCCGTAGGCGATGATCTGATTGACTTGCTCGGGGCTCATCGGCGCCGGCTACTTCCGCTCAGCCGCAGCTTTTTGCGTCTCTTCGTTGTCACGACCAAGCAAGCTGCTCCTCAACATCTGCACCTTCACGCCCGGCGCAACCTCGATTTTTGCGTAACGCTCGTCCACTTCGACGAGCTTGCCGATCAGGCCACTCTGACTGAGCACCCGATCACCCTTCTTGAGACTCTCGAGCAGCTTCTTCTGTTTTTTCTGTTGGGAGCGACTCGTCCAGAACATCAGCAGAAGGAACGGCACGATCAACAGCAGCGGAAAAAACAGCGACATCGCGCCGCCGCTCGGGGGCGGAGCGTCAGCGCCGGCCTCCGGCTGAGAAGGCTGTTCTGCCGCCGGCTGGGGCGCCGCGGGCGGAGCCGTGCCTGCCTTGCCCGGCGCCGCGGGTCTCCCCGGCGCTGGGGGCACCTGCTGAAATGCCAACACCGCGAAACTCAAAGCGTTACTCCGGACGGGGGGGCGGCCTATACCGAGTTTGCTGGGGGCGCGCAAGGCGGGGCCCTTTTCGGGGCCTGAGGCCAGGTCGCGCTTGACAGCCATCAGGGCGGGATGTACCTCAACTGGCCTGCTTTTAGCGCAAGAACCTCACGCGCCCTGCCGCACATGATTGAGCGGCAAGGAGCCCGACACAGCTTGGCCGCGCAGGCGCGTAGCTCAGTGGTAGAGCACTACCTTGACACGGTAGGGGTCGGCAGTTCGATCCTGCCCGCGCCTACGGAGTTCGCTCCCACCTGGGGAGCGAGCGTCGTTCTCGCTTCGAAACTCGTCCGGAAACCCACTTCGTGAAGCTCGCGTCCTGACATGGCGAGCGGTTTTCGCGCCGAGCAAAACTCGGGGCTTCCTCAGTCGAGGGAGCTTCTCGTGATGGCGTTGCACCCAACTGATGGGATGCGCCGGCCCCGACTGCGGGCTCGGCTGGGAAGGAAATAGAGAAAAAAACCTCATGGCAATGGGCCGACGTTTTGGAAGTCGAGAGCCTCACGGGCCTCAAATTCGAGTCAATCATCGCATCCGGGTGCCGGAAGTGCGGGTCGTCGGGGAAGACGGCTCGATGGTCGGGGTGATGACCACACAGGACGCACTTCGCCGCGCCCAAGCGGCGGGGCTCGACCTCGTGGAGGTCAACCCGAAGAGCCAACCCCCGGTCTGCAAGATCTTGGACTACGGCAAGTTCAAGTACGACGAAAAGAAGCGGGCGGCGGATGCCAAACGCAAGCAGACCGTCGTGGAGGTCAAGGAGATTAAGCTCCGTCCGAAGACCGACGACCACGACATCGAGGTCAAGGTTCGTGCTTCACGGCGCTTCCTCGAGGCGGGCAACAAGGTCAAGTTGACCGTGCGGTTTCGCGGCCGCGAAATCATGCATCCGCAGATCGCGCACGCTCAGCTGGATCTCATCCGATCGCAGTGCGAAGACCTCTGCAACGTGGAGATGCGCCCGGCCATGGAGGGCCGCCAGCTGTTCCTCATCATGGCGCCCAAGCCCCAGGTAATGCAGCGCGTTCAGCAGGAACGTTCTCAGCGGTTGAAAGAGGGCAAGAGCAACCCGAGTAACGAAGCGCCGTCGCCAGACGGCGAAGAAGAAAGCGATCCGGACGCCAGCGCCGAAGAAGAAAGCGCTCCGGACACCAGCGCCAAAGAAGCCTGAGCGCCGGGGCCGAGGCCGTCTACTTCGGAACTATCTTCTGCAAGATCTCGGGTGGGATCACGCCGCCGAAGTAGGCGCCGGCGGCGCCCCCGAGAAGTACCAACACCAACACGAGCGCAATCAGCCCGCCGCTACCGCCCTTCTTGGGGGGGACCTTGGCGCTCGACGGCGGCGGGGGCTCCGGAGTCGGCGCGCGCACAGGTGGCGGCTCGGCATCCACGAGCGGCTCCGACGCCGTCTCGAACGTTTCTTCCTCGAGCAGATCGGCGAGGTTTCCCGCGGTCAGATGTCCACCGGACGGCGGATTGCTCGGCTGCCCGCGCGCCGGCACGCCGAGCTCGGAGCCCCAATCGGTGACGCTCGGCACACCAGTTCGAGGAGCTTCGGCGGGCGACGCACCGCTCGCGCTTCCTCCACCTCCGCCGCCATCGAGAGACGTGAACTCGAACAATGCCTCTTCGATGAGCGATCCGATGATCGAGCCGACCGGCTGCGGCTTGTGCGCGCCGTCTTCCTCTCGCGCGGAGAGCGCCTCGCGCACGTAGTGGGCGATGTCGAAGGAGCTCGCGGGCTGCCGCGACGCGAACAAGATGTTGGTCAGGTCGTTGGCGAGGTCCTGAGCGCTCGGATGACGGTCGTCGCGTTCCCGCGCCAGCGCTCGCTGCACGACGGCATCGAGCTCCGGCGGGACCGTGGGGTTGTACTGACGGATCGACGGGACCTGCGCCGCCTGAACCTGGCGCACGGTGTCGAGGTCCGTGTCTCCGAGAAAGAGCCGCCGGCCGGCGAGCATCTCCCAGAGGATGATGCCCACGGCGAAAATGTCGGTGCGATGGTCTACGTCGTATCCCTGGGCAGCTTCCGGGGACAGGTAGCTGAACTTGCCCTTGATGATTCCGGGCTCACTTTGTTCGAGCTGGCTGTTGGCCTTGGCTAGCCCGAAGTCCACGATTTTCACCTCGCCGTGGCGGGTGATGAGCACGTTCGGCGGCGACATGTCGCGGTGTACGATGCCGATGGGCTTGCCATCTTCGTCGGTCAGGCGGTGTGCATAGTCCAGCCCCTCGCAGATCTTGATGCAGATGAGGAGCGCTATTTCGAGCGGCACCAGCTGGCCGAGCTTGCGCTGGTGGTCGATGACGACCTTGAGGTCCGCCCCTTCGACGAACTCCATGACGATGAAGTAGGTGTTGTCGCCGACGCCGATGTCGAAAACCTGGACGCAGTTCGAGTGGTTGAGGTGCGCGCTGACCCGCGCCTCGTCCAGGAACATCCCGATGAACTTCTTCTTCTCCGAGAGATGAGGAAGCACGCGCTTGATGGCGACGACCTTCTTGAACCCTTCGAGCCCGGCGCTCTCGGCCCGATAGACCTCCGCCATCCCCCCGGAGGCGATTCGTTCGATCACACGGTAGCGCTGCTGCTGTTGCGACATTCGTCTGCTCGAGTTCGCCTGAATCGCGAGCCTAAGGCCCGGGACCGGGACGGTCAACGACGGCGACTTTTCCCGGAGTTCGGCGTGTTCGGACCGTCAACGTCCGGCAGTGCGATCGGCGGAGCTCTTCGCCAGAGTTCTGAGCAAGGCGAAATGCCCTGGCCGAACAGGCTCGAAGCGCTCGGCATGGAACAATTGCCGCGCCGGGCCTTCCCGATCCGGGCGCAACGCGAGAAGCGCGCGAGCCACTCGGTCCCGAGTCGAGTTGGGAACGCGACGGCTCACGACCAGCACGTCCGCCGGAATGGGCCCGATGAGCAGCAGGACCCGAATGTCCTTGGCGGTAGCCCCGGCATCGAGCCACGGTGCATGCTCGATCTGGCGGCGGCTTGGCTCGAGCGCCACGAAGGTCGCCCCGACGTCAGCCTCGCCCTCGAGCACGGCCCGCGCGACGCCCTCGTGTGTGCCGCAGAACCTTTCGGTGGCGAAAGCACGTGCGAGGTCGACACCGAGGGAGGCCAAGTGCTGGCGTGGGGCGAGGTAACCCGAGACGCTATCCTTGCTCGCCCAAGCGACCCGAGCCGACCGGATGTCGTCGACCTTTTCGAGCTTCGAGGTCGTCTTCGAGAAAAGCGCCGCGTGGTAGCCGCCCGCCCGGCGCTCGATGGTCACCAACGGAACGGCCAGTTCCGCGTCGTCGAGCTCGACCGCGACCATTGGCGGCGCCCACGAAAGCTCGCACTCTCCCCGTTCGAACGCCCCCGGCAGGTCGGCGAACCCATCGAGCAGCTTGGGCTCGATCCGAAGCCCCGTGCCATCCTCGAGCTGCTCGCAGAACGACCCCAGAACGTCGGCGACGTAGTCGGCGGTCGAAACCACGGCGAACCGGAGAACAGCCACGGCGCGATGTTGCCCCCCGCCCGTGCCGCTACGCAACGGCCCCGAGGCACGGCCCAGAGAGACATCCCCGGGCACGCCCCACAGGCCCGGCTTTCGAGGCCCTTGGCGTTCGGGGCGACAAATGTCAGGCTCCGCGTCCTTCCCGGGGCCGTAGCTCAGCTGGGAGAGCGCTTGACTGGCAGTCATGAGGTCAGGGGTTCGATCCCCCTCGGCTCCACTTGGTAACGTCTCTGTTCAATCCGTTCGGCGGCGCGCCCGCCGCCCGCCACGCCTACACGATGAGGCGCACACCACCCAGCTCGCCGAGGTTGTGCGGGAAGCGGTCTCCTGGGCAGCCGATGAACATGTAGTTCCGGGGCACGCTGAGGCGCTCGCTCAAATTGTCGATGAGCTCCGGGCCGAAGCGCCCCTTCACGGCCAAAAAATCGATCCGGATTTCTGGAAACAGCGAGTCGAGAATCTTCAGTTGCTCGGCGAGTTTCGGAGGAATGTTTTTTTCGTCGTCGTAGACGTGAACGACCTTGAGGTTGCGCGTGTCCTCGTTGGCGAGCACGTACTCGATGGCTCGGCGCAGGTTCGCCGGCCCGTCTCCGCGGGTGAAGAACACGATGGCCTGGCTGTTGATCTCGTCGACCTTGCGTAGCGTCCATTTCGCCACGGCAACGTTGATCCGGGCCACCTGCTCGTGGATCGCTCGACCCATGTAGAGCAACGCCCGAAGAATTTTCACGCGCCCGAACATCAACGTGACGGCGCCCGCCGTGATCAAGAAGTAGATCACGAAAAGCACTGCTTCCTCTTTCCCCTGTGGCTTCATCACGTTGCCGACGGCGCCGACGACCACCGCCAAGAACGCGAGGATCACCGCCGGCCACGAAGCCCGAGCGGCGCGCGGCAGCCGCCCGCGCGTCAGCGACAGCAGACGATTGCCGAGGGCAAAGAGCATCATGACGCCCAGAAAAGATAGCGTGTACACCCCCGCCAGTTGGCGGACGTCACCGTGCGTGATCCACAGAATCGAGCAGCAGAGCACGAAGAACCCGATCGTGATCCAGTGCGGCGTGCCGCGGAATCTGTTCTTTCGCAGAAGAAACTCCGGCAGGCACCGATCGAGACTCATGCGCCGCACGAGCCCAGTCACGCCGACGTAACTCGTCAGGACCGCGCCGGACAAAACCAAGAAAGCATCGATGCCGATCCACGTGCCGAGCCACGGCCCGACTGAACGCGCCCCCATTTCGGCGAGCAAAGCCTCTTGATGACTCGCAAAGTCCTCGAGGCGAATCATGCCGAGGGCCAAAAAGCTGATGGTGGTATTGAAGAAAAACACCGCGATCCACATGTTGCGCAGCGTCTTCGGGAACACGCCCTGGTCTTGTTGCTCGATGAAGTTCGCCGAGCTCTCGAACCCGCTGATTCCGAGCAAACCCGCCGCGAACCCGAAGAACAGCGCCTTCCAGAGCCCGTGGGTCGGCGGATTGGCGAGGTTCTCCTTCAGAATGGAGAGGTCGAAACCCACGCTGATACCCGAGGCGACGACGAGAAACGTCAAGGTCGCAATGTGCAGAATGAAGATCACGAGCGCGACCGACGCGCTCTCCTCGATGCCGATGACGTTGAGCAGCGCGAACGCGCCTAGTAGCGCAACGGTGCCGACGAATACCGGCGTGACTTGCCAGACGTTGTGCACGTAGTGCAGCGCCTCGGTGGAGCTGATGACCGCGGTAGCCACGTAGGACAGCAACGTCAGACAAGCCGCCATCGACGCCTTGAACTTGCTCGTCGTGTTGAGGAGCACGTTGTACGCGCCGCCGTTCAGCGGAAGCGCGCTCCCTACCTCGGCGTAAATGCGACGAAACAAGTAGAGAACGACGCCGACCAAGGCCAGCGCCAAAGGCGCGTAGATCCCCGCGAACAGCGTGCACAACGCCGCCACATAGAGCACGGAGGACGTGATGTCGTTGCCGCAGATCGCCGTGGCCCGCCATTGCCCCAACTTGTGAGCGGCCGCGGCGGGCTCCCGCGTCGAGCCTTCGACGCGCTGCAGATCGACGATGTTTTCTGCGTGACCCCACCCGACGAACGTCCAGGGCTCGGGTTCGACGTACGGCTCCTCGCTCCAACCGGGGTCGCCCGCGCCGCGCGAGCGTTTTTCGGTGGCGGGTGCATCCCCGTTTCCGCCGGGAGTCGGCGTCTTCGAGTCGGCAGTCAATGTTGGCCGCGGAGCCTACGCCTTTGTGGTGCGACCTGCCAATCGGGATTCACACGGCTCGCCTAGCGGCGCGCACGCTCGCGTCACCCCTGAACGACCCGGCGAACCGGGTCGAGCGACAAACGCGGCGTCACCGTCGCACTCTCGTAGCCCAGCCTGGGCACCCGCCCGCCGAGGAACGACGTGACGGCCAAGCGGTGGTCGGGCGGCACCCGGAAGAGATCGAACACGACGTCGTCGAGTTCGAGCCGCTGCTCGGACCCGAGCCCTTTCTGCTTGGCGCGCGTGGCAATTTTTTCGATGCGCCGCCGAGCCGCCGGGTCGCTCGGGGGCCGTGGCAGCGCGCGCAAGTGCTTGAGCTTCACTTGCGGAAACGCCGCCTGGCGGGCGTCCCGGGTCGCGGCAACGTGCATCGCTCGGTAGAGCGCGCTGTTCAGCAGACCCACCACCAGAGGCGCGGTGAGCCCGTCGACCGCGAGTCCGGCGAGCAGCGTGTTTCGGAAAGGAAATCCCTGGTGCTCGGCCGCGATCGGATAGACGGCGGTCTGGCGAACGACGAAGTCGACGTTTTGGTACTCGTTCTGGGGGCGGACTCGGCACCGAGCCTGACGAAGGGCTTCGCGGTCGACTGCGAGAAACAGCTTCGGAGGCCCCTCGACGAACTCCGAAACGTTTTTCCCTTCGAGCAGCGGGTATTCGTGCCTCGAATCGGGCTCTGGAGCGCGGAGAAACAGTGTCTTCGACACGCTGCCCGCGCTCTGGAAGCCCATCTCCCGAAACAGCTCCTTCGGGAACGGTGCCGCCTCGAGCAAGAGCTCGACGACCTGCGGCACGTCGATCTCGTTCGCACTCGCCCCAGCGCGCTGGCGCTCGGTCAACCGCCATGGCTCGTCGCTCGGCTTCACGCTCGGGTCGGGCTCGAGCACGAGCCCGAAGCTCGGCTGCACGACCCCGGCGAACGCATCTTGCCCGAACTCGAGCAGCGGCTGCTTCACTCGGTGGTGCCGAGTGGCGGCGCGCCGCACCGGCCGATACCCATCGAGATCCGCCAGCGGGCTCGGGAGCACCAAGCCCACCGTACCGCTCGGCGCGAGCTCGGTCGCCCGTTCGACGAACAGGCCATGCAGCGTCGGGTAACCAGAGAATACCGAGTAGCGTTCGCGGTAGTGGCGACGAAGCGTCGGGGGGAGCGGCTGAGCCGCGCGCCCGGCGTAGGCGATCCACGGCGGGTTGCCGACGATCGCGTCAAAGCCGCCAACCTCCATCACCTCCGGCATGTTCCGGTCCCAGTCGAACGCCGCCTTGGAGACTTTCGGCTCGCACACCAGAGCGTGCCCACAGCCGAGATGTTCGCCGACAGCCGTCATCGTGACGCGACGATTGGCGACCAGCAGCCAGAGCGAGGCCTCCGCGACAGCCGCAGCCAGCGGGCTCAGGTCGAGCCCATAGAGGCACCGCTCGACGACGACGCGGGTGAGCTTGGCCGGCTCGTCCGCGTCCCCCGTGACCTTCGCGCAACCCGCGGCCAACTGCCTCGCGGTCTCCAAGAGGAAAGCGCCAGCACCCATGGCCGGATCGCACACCCGAAGAGCGAGAGCGGCGGACCGGCGCCGAGGTTTCGGCAGCTTCTGGATGCGAGCCCAGTGCGACTCGAGCGTGGCGACGACGACGCGTTCGGAGATAGCCCTGGGCGTGAAGAAGCTACCGCTCTTCTTCCGGCCACGGCCGAGCCGAAACTCGAGCTGTCCGTCACGAGCTCGCGCGAGCTCGTGCGCGATGAGGTGCTCGTAGAGCCAGCCCACTTCTTCGATGTCGTGCTCGGACCATCGAAAAGCCGGTGTTCCCTCGAACGGTGCCACCAACGTGACCGCGTCCCGATCTTTGACGCGCCGCCCCCCGAGCTGCCTTCGGCCGGCGGAAAACAGCCGCCCGCCGTATCGGGTGCGCATGTGCTCGAAGCTCCGACGAAGCCCCGCCCAGGTGGCCTCCGGCGGCTCGAGCAACCTCGCTTCCACCGCGGCGCGCATCACGGCGACGCGCATGAGCATCGCGACGATGTCGCTGCTCAGCGCCGGCAACTGATTCTCTCGAACCCGGGCGCGAGCGTCGAGGCTTTGGGCGAATCGCGCTGCCGCTACCCGCGCCCTTTCCCGCAAGTCGCTGGCGGCCCGACCAGAGCCGCCCGCGGCATCAGCGTCCGGCGATTTCCGCCCCATCAAGATGGATCAGAAAACTTCGGCTCGCGCTTCTGCATGTTCGCTTGGACGGATTCGACCTGGTTGGGTGTGCCCACGAGCCCGACCTGGGCCTTTTCTTCCAGGCGCAGCCCCTCGGCGAGGTCGACGAGCCCGGACTCGTTCAGAAGCTTCTTACCCGCTCGAATAGCATCGGGAGATTTCCCGGCAATCTCGCGCGCCGTCGCCATCGCATCCGCGAGCGGGTCTTCGCTCTTGCGCGTCGCCAGGCCGATCGCCACGGCCTCGTCCGCTCCAACGCGCCTTCCGGTGAACGTCAGCTCCTTGGCCACGTCGAGTCGGAGCAAGCGACGCAGGGTCTGCGTGCCCGACATGTCCGGAATGAGCCCCCACTTGATTTCCATGACACTGAGCTGCGCATCCGGCGCGACGTAGCGAATGTCCGCCGCCAGCGCGATTTGAAGCCCACCCCCGAAGGCGTACCCCTGCACGGCGGCGATCACCGGTACAGGCACCTCCTGCCAGACGTAGGCCGCGCGCTGCGCGTTGTTCGCCGGCGAGCCGTCGGTTCGCTCGAGCAAGTTGAGCGCGGTGCCCTCGCCCATGGCCATGAAGCTCGCGAAGTCGAGGCCCGCACAAAAGGCGCGACCTTCTCCCGATAGCACCACAGCGCGCACCGACCGGTCTTCTCGAAGGTTCTTGCCGGCGGCGATCAGACCTTCGAACATCTCGGAGTCGAGAGCGTTGAGCTTGTCGGAGCGGCGCATGCACACGTGGGCGACGCCGCCATCCTTCTCGATGGTCACCCGTTCGGTCATGCTTCGAGGTTTGACCCGAACCCGGGCCGATTACAAGCGGCGCTACTCCCACCCGAGTCGGAAGTCGCAGGAGCCGGCGCCCTGCACCCGACACGACAGCTCTTGCACGACGATGTTTCGACGCGGGCCGAGCTCGAGAGTGCCGCGCATCCAACCACCAATCGCCAAGCAGTGGCACCGATGCGGCTTTGGAAAATCCGAAATGCTCACGACGAGCCCCGTGCTGCCCGAGGTGCGTGTCGACAGCCGCCCGCCGTCGTAGTGCTGACTCCAGAGCCCAGCGGACAAGCTCATCAACATCGACGGCGGCATGCGTTTCATCACGAACGATTTCCAGACGCCGACGTTGTGCGATGCCGCAAACCGACCCGACTCCCAAACCAGCGACAGATCCCCCTTGCCGAAGAGGCGATCCATCAGTGTGTTGGCTTCGATGAACAATTCGAAATCGACCCAGCCTCCCCGCGGGTCGGGAGCTTCGAGCATCTCCCGAAGAGCGGGGGTAGCCGCGGAGTGCAGCTTCTTGACCGCATCATCTCCGAAGCGCTCGGCCACGAAGGCCTCACGAACACGCACCGTGGAGGCCTGCACACGCACCAACCCCGTGGAGCCGTACGAAGCGCTCGACGGGGACGGGTCAGTCATCGGGCAGGCTCCTCGCTCCGATAGGAATACCGCATCTTGCCCTTGCAGGCCTCAGGTAGCGGCCGCATGGTCTGACGAATGACCGAGAGCGTTTCATATCGAGCACCTTTTGCCCCAGGTGGGCCCGCGGGAATCGACGGCGAGATCTGCCGTAAACTGCTCGGAATCGCGCTTTCTTGCGGTGGTGACTACGCCGACGTGTTCTTCGAATATCGCGCCGGCGGGGGCCTCAGCTTCGAGGAGGGCATCACTCGGAGTGCCTCCCGAGGGGTCAGCATGGGCGTCGGGGTGCGCGTTCAACGTGGGGACGCGACCGGCTACGCGCACGTCGAGGACCTGACCTGGGAAGCGATGAAACGAGCGGCGGAAACGGCGGCGCGGATCGCCACCGAATCGGCCGTGGCTCCACCCGTGGCGGTCGAACCCATCGTGCTTCCGAAACGCTACGAGCTCGACCAGCCATCGATCGACGTCCCGGGCATCGACAAGCGTGCGTTGCTCGAGAGAGCGAGCAACGCCGCTCACGCTTTCGATTCGAAGATCAAGAAAGTCGAAGCGTCTTTCGTCGAAGAGATCCGCGAGGTGCTCGTCGCTACCAGCACGGGTCGGATGGCGCACGACGTGCAACCCTTGCTGAGGTTCGGGGTGCGAGTGATCGCGGAGGACGGCGAAAAACGAGAATCCGGCCGAAGCGGCGGCGGCGGTCGCATGACGCTCGGCTACTTCGAGCAAAAATCCCCCGAGTGGCACGCTGAAGAAGCAGCGCGGCAAGCGCTAGTCCTGCTGGACGCCAGGCAAGCTCCCGCCGGCCAGCTCGAAGTGGTGTTGGCCCCGGGGGACAGCGGCATCTTGCTCCACGAAGCCGTCGGCCATGGGCTCGAAGCCGATTTCAATCGCAAGGGCACGAGCAACTACACGGGTCAGGTCGGCAACGTCGTCGCGAGCGAGCTCTGTACCGTGGTCGACGACCCCACTTTCCTTCAGAGCCGTGGCTCGATCAACGTCGACGATGAAGGGGTCGAGCCGGAAAGAAACGTGCTGATCGAAAACGGCACGCTGCGTGGGTACATGCAAGATCGACTCTCCGCTCGGCACTTCGAGACCGAGCCGACCGGCAACGGCCGTCGGGAGAGTTTTGCCTGCGCGCCGATGCCCCGCATGACGAACACGGTTCTGCTGGCCGGCCCGCACGACCCGGAGGAGATCATTCGGAGCGTCAAGAAGGGCGTTTTCGCCAAAACCTTCGGTGGCGGGCAGGTCGACATCTCGAACGGTGACTTCGTGTTCAGCCTGACCGAGAGCTATCTCATCGAAAATGGGAAGGTTACGGCCCCCTTGAAGGGCGTAAACTTGATTGGTAACGGTCCTGAAACATTGCGGGATGTAACGATGTTGGGGACCGACGTCGAAACGTCCGACGGAATCTGGACGTGCGGCAAGGATGGGCAGAGCGTACCCGTCGGGGTCGGTTGCCCGACGATCAAGATCGCGAGAATCACCGTTGGTGGGACCGAAATCGGATGAAGCTGCGATCTTGCGCAGCAAGACCTATGTGGCCGTAGTCGGCCACGGTCCGCTGCTCGAAAGAGAAGACGGCGCTGTCTACGCGCTTCGCGAGCTCGGCGCGAACATCCGCACGCTCGATCTTTGGGACGATCCGATCAACCTGCTTGGCGATCACGACGATGAATACAACATCCGGCCGCGGGCGCTCCTGTTCGAAGCGCTCGATCGTCCGGACCTCGCGGTCGCTGCGCTGCGAGCGGTTCGCAAGGAGTCGACTTTCGACAGCGTCGGTGCGCTCGTCGCCGTCACCGTGGGCCAGATCGCACGCATCGAGCCGTCGAGCGGGTTCGACGACTTCGTGCTCCACCCCTACGTGCCCGAAGAGCTCTACGCTCGAATTCGCGCTCTCGAATGGCGCCGCAGCGAGTTCGCCACCGAAGAGCGATACAAGGTCGGCAAGATCGTGGTCGATCGCGCCGCGCACGAAGTCACGGTCGACGCACGACCGATCACCTTGACCGCCAAAGAGTTCGCCCTGCTCGCCTACCTTTGCGAGCGGCGGGGCCGAGTGCTCAGCCGGGATCATCTGTTGGCGAGAGTTTGGGGCAATCGGTACGAAGGGGGACCGCGCACGGTGGACATCCACGTCCGACGGCTTCGAGCGAAGCTCGGAGACGCGCTTCCCCTGGAGACGTTGCGCGGCAGCGGCTACAAGCTGCGAACTCCAGGCGCGAAACTCGACGAAGACGAACCAGAAGAGGACAGTGAGCCGTGACGACCTACGACTACATCATCGTCGGCGCAGGTTCGGCCGGATGCGTTCTGGCCAACCGGCTCAGCGCCGATCCTGCGTGTCGTGTGCTGCTCATCGAAGCGGGCGGGAGCGCCCGGGCGATTCGAATCCGAGCACCCGCGCTCTACAACCTGCTCTGGCGTACGAAGTACGACTGGGAGCTCTACACGGAGCCGCAGAAGAAGGTCGACGACCGCAAAATGTACTGGCCACGCGGCAAGGTGCTCGGTGGCACGAGCTGCTTGAACGCGATGGTCTACATCCGCGGGCACAAGTCGAGCTACGACGAGTGGCGCGACGCTGGTTGCGACGGCTGGGGCTACGACGACGTGCTCCCCTACTTCAAGAAATCGGAAGACTATCGGGGGCCGGCGTCGAAGTTTCACGGAACCGGCGGCTCGCTCACCGTCACGCCGCCGAGCGACATCGCGCCGGTGAGCGAGGCTTTCATCGAAGCGGCGTCGAAACACCACGGCGTCGCAGTCAGCAACGACTTCAACGGCGAAAAACAAGAAGGCATCGGTCGGTTCCATCACACGGTTCGCGACGGCGAGCGTTGCAGCACCTCCATGGCGTTTCTCGAACCGGCTCGCTCGAGACAGAACCTCCAGATCCTGACCGGCGCGACGGTCACCGGAATCGTGCTCGAAGGCAAAACGGCCAAGGGCGTGCGCCTCCTCGAGAACGGGAGAGAAAAAGTCCTCCACACCGACGGCGAGGTCATCCTCTCGGGCGGCGCGATCGGCTCGCCCCATCTGCTGCTCCTGTCGGGAATCGGTCCGGCAGCACAGTTGCGAGAAAAAGGCATCGACGTCGTCGCCGACATCGCTGGCGTCGGCCAAAACCTGCAGGACCACCTGCTGACGGTCGTCGCTCATGAAACGCGCGAAAACGGCTCCACCAAGCTCAGCCTGCCAGCGCTCTTGAGTTGGATCGCGCGATTCGCGGTCACTGGCGGCGGTCCCGGCACCCGCCCGCCGGTGGAGTGCGGCGGCTTCGTGAAAACGAGCGCGGAGCAAACGCGGCCCGACCTGCAGTACCACTTCGTCCCCTTCGGGGTGGATTCGCCGAACACCGATGAAAAGCGGGATCCGCCCGTGGGGCGGATCTTCAGCATCTGCCCGAGCCTCATCTATCCGAGAAGCCGCGGGCAGATCCGGCTCGGCACCAACAGCCCCCTCGACTCGCCGGCGATCGATCCCGCCTACTTCAGCGACGATTCGGACATGCAGTTGCTCGTCGAAGGCGTGAAAGCCGCACGCGAGATCGCGGCGCTCGCGCCCCTTTCGCGGTACCGCGGCGCCGAACTCTCCCCCGGTCCGGACGCGAAGACCGACGACGACATTCGCGCCAGCATCCGCACCCGCCTCAACACGATCTTTCACCCGGTCGGCACCTGCAAGATGGGAACGGACGAAGAGGCGGTAGTGGACCCTCAGCTCAAAGTCCGTGGCGTAGATGGCTTGCGGGTGGTCGATGGCGCCGTCTTGCCGAACATAATCGGCGGCAATACCAACGCGCCCATCATCATGATCGCCGAAAAAGCCGCGGACATGATCCTCGCCAACTGAGCTCCCGGCCGCTCAGGACAGCGAAGCCAGAAACCGGCGCATCTCGGCGGGGGAGCAGTGGAATTTGCGCTCGACGGCCCCGCCGAGGGTCGTCACCCTCACGTTCGGATCCGCGGCGATCCGGTCGAGCGCCGAGGCGAGCGCGTCGCGACGGATGTAATCGTGAATCAACAAGACGCCGCCGCTGCGGGACAGTCGACGAATGTTGCCGGTCAGAAACCCAAAGTCGCGTTTGTGCTCGGGGTGCACGTCGCCAGAGCCGCCGTGCCACATCACGTTGAGCAGCCCCGCGCGTCGAAGCGCCTCGTCGTTGAGCCGCCGCGAGGAAAAACCCGCGCCCACGTACGGGCCGCCGCCCGGCGGGCGCGAGTAGACGAGCTCGTAAGGGCGCTCGTCTGACGCAAAGCCGCGCTCGGTGAGGATCCGCGCGTGATTCTCGACGTAGGCCGGCCACTGGGTTCGAAGCGAGGTCGACGGCAGATACCGAGCGGGATCGGTGTCGAAGACACGCATGTAGAGCTCGTCGAACTCGTCGGCCGAGCCGGCGAGCAGCGCGAGCTCGATGAGGATCCGCGTGACCTCGTGCTGGCCACGGATGTACTCGATGGTTCGTTCGCCGCGCTGACGCATCGCCATCTCGATGTCGTGGTTGTAGGTGTGGGAGCCGAGCTCGTGCCCCTCGGCAACCATGCGCTGCACGAGGTGAAACGTCTTCCGAGTGATCACCCGGCCGACCAGAAAGAACGTGGCGGGCATGCTTCGCTCGGCGAGCAAATCGAGCACCTTGGGCGTAATGCTCGGGTGCGGGCCGTCATCGAATGTCAGCACGACTTCGCCTTCGGGCCACGCGTCCGTCCGGTAGAAGCCGTGGAACCAGCCAGGGGTGTGCTCGGCTTCGCAAGCGGGCGACGCAACCTCGGCCGCCAGCGCATCGACGCCCACGCGTCGAACACCAAAAGGAGCACCGATCTGGCTCTTCGACGCCACCGGGCCCTTCATCAACCTGCGTGGTTTCGGATCGGCGACGGGGGTGAGCTGGAGAACGTCGGGGGATGCACATCCCACGGTTTTCGATTCGGCCACGCGATGACAGCGAGTATCGGATGCTCGAATCGTCCCGGCACAACCGACGACTGCAAAACCGGCACCCATCAACAAAGCCCAAACCAGTCCTCGGCATCCCTGCATGTCGGGGACGAATACGGAGAACCGTGACGCCGCTCGGTGCCTCGCCTGCGCCCGCGGAACGGGCGTCGTTCGATCCGCGCCTTTTTTCGCTCGCTACCGAATGCCGAGAAAAGCACCAGAAAAAGCGTTGTCACGGTTCCGAGTAGTGAAGTGGTAGCAGAGGTGTATCCGGTGACGAGCCCAGTCGAGCCCACGATCGCGGAGCGCGAGCTCGACGAGGCCGAGCTGCTCGAGCTCGTTGCTGACCGCGAGCGATCTCCCGACCGCGCAAGGCGAGCGCAAGCCGAGTTCTATTCGCGCCACGTCCGCTTTCTCTATGGTGCGCTTCGGCGGCATCGCGCCGACCTGCTCGAGATGGCGGGACACACGGCGGAGGACCTCGCCCAAGAGACGTTCCAGCGCGCCTTCGAATACGCTCACACCTTCGACCGCGGAGACGCCAACGACGCCGACCGACTGCGGCGCCGCTCACGCGCCTGGCTCGGCCGAATCGCGCACAACCTGTTGAAGGATTCGCTGGCACGCCCACGCGAAATCGTGGCGCCGACACACGTCGAGTCGGCGAGCACAGAAGGGATCGCCGAGCCAAGCTCGGGCTCCCCACAGCTCGCGGCGCTCATCGAAGGCCTCGCCACCCTGTCCGATCGGGAGCAAGACGTGCTGCGAGTGACTGCGCTCTACCAGCGAGCTGGCGCGCACCAGCGCCTGC
Organism: Polyangiaceae bacterium; assembly: GCA_029261965.1. Classification (GTDB taxonomy): domain Bacteria; phylum Myxococcota_A; class Polyangia; order Polyangiales; family Polyangiaceae; genus JAJDAH01. The sequence continues at coordinate 8,311 of JAJDAH010000115.1, read as the reverse complement.
CGAACGAAGTCTCTCGCGAGCTGGCCTCGCGTTGGGGAACGAGCAACGAGAACGTTCGGGCGATCCGAAGTAGAGCGATGAAAAAGCTCAAAGAGTTCATGGCGACACGCGGGCTAGACTCGGGAGACGACGCATGACGGGCACCGAAGACGACGACAAGCCCGAGGACGAAGCCCTCGAAAGGCTCATCGGCGAAGCGCTGGCGGAGCGCGACGAGCTTCTTCCGATCACCGAAGACGAAGTCGCCCGGGCCGAGGAGCGCGGCGTCGAATTCGAAGGCGAGCTCCCCCTCGAGCTTCGTGAGCCTGGGCCGGCGGCAGCGAAAGCAGAGCCCGACTCACGCCGGGTCGTCGACCTCGATGCGCGGCGTGAGTCGAGCTCGAGAAACTGGGTCGGCCACGGCGTCGCCGCCGTGCTCGGAGCAGCCGCGGCCACGGTCGTGTTCATGACCCGCGAGCCCGCGCCGGCGGGGGGTCCGCCGCTCGCCGGGAGCGAACCGGTGAGCGACCGCGCCGACGCTCGAGCGCCGATCCCGACGCAGAAGATCCGGATCGCTGAAACGAAGCGCTGCAGCGAGAAGTGCTGTGCAGGGGCGCGATGCAAGGCGATTGGCGGAAGCGCGGGGGCCCCACCCGAGCTCGAGACTTGCGCTTCCGGCCGGACCTGCGTCGCCTGCGGCATCGAGGAGCTCGCCAAGAGCCGGTACCGCATTCGAGTGGGCGCGTTTGCGCTCGACGCGGCCGGAGCGGCCGAACATCGAGCAATCGGCGGCCCATCACTCGAGACCTGCGTTCGGGTCGGCAGCTCGGAGCTCGTTTGCGCGCCCGCCCACGCCAACGCCGATGGCGAAGACGACTGGACGCTGTTGCCGCTCGTCACCTCGACTCAAGATGCGCTGGCCGGGTTCGAGCTCGTGGTCCGCCCCGCCGGTGGCGCGACGGCGCTCGGCACCTGGCGAAGCCCCGTGCGCATTACTCCGACCGTGCTCTGCAGCGGCTTGGCCATCAAACCGAAATCGAAGAAGGGGGAGCTCGTCGGCCGGGTTTCGGTCTTCCTCGAAGACACTCACTACGTCGAGCTCCTTCGTGGCCCGAACGTAGAACCGCTACTCGAGCAGCACGAGCGACTCGAGGTCACCGACGTGCGCGCCAAGATTTTCGAAACCGGCACCGGTGCGGTCCCGGAATTCGTCCTGTCCCTCGGTCCCGTCGACGCCCCGACGGCCGAACGACTTCGATGGTTGCTGCTCGACCAGGGGGAGAAAGCGCGAATGAGCGTCGGCGCCGACTACCAGGGCCGGCCGAGACCGCTCGACTGAGGTGCGGCGTGAGGGTTTCGATCGAGCGAAGCTGGGACGGGCAACCCGTACCCGAAACCGAGCGGGTGCACATCGAAGCAAGGCGCACGGCGCGCAAGCTGCGCATCGAGATCGACGCGCCGCTGCACGGCGATCCAGCACCCCGGGCTCTGCCGGGATGCACCGACAAGCTGTGGGAGCACGAGGTCGTCGAGCTGTTTCTACTCGGTGACGACGCCGCGTATCTCGAGATCGAGCTCGGACCGCACGGGCATCATCTCGCGCTCTCGCTTCGCGGTCGAAGAAACGTCATCGAGCACGGGCTGCCGGTCACCTACTCGGTCACTCACGGGTCCAGCCGATGGCGGGGCACCGCAGAGCTCGACGAAATCTGGCTCCCTCCGAACCCCCGTCGCTTCAATGCCTACGCGATTCACGGCGTGGGCCGAGAGCGCCGGCATCTCGCGAAGTTTCCCGTGCCGGGCGCCGAGCCCGATTTTCATCGGCTCGAGTGCTTCGGCGATCTGCCCGCCGACGACTGGCGCTGACCAGCGCCCGGGCGGCGCGTCGGGCGTCCTCAGACCGCGCGCGGGAGCGGGGGCGGACCTGCCTTCTCGACGCCTGCTCGCTCGAAGATGTCGTCGAGCGCGGCATGGGTTTCCTTGTCGAGCGGGTCGTACTCGATGGCGAAGCGCAGCTCGTCTCGCTCCTCGACCACGCGGACGATGGTGCCCGTCAGTTCGACGGTCTCGAGGTCGCTGTCGAGAAACAGAGTCGCGCGAACTTTGCTCCCCACCTTCACCCATCGAGGCCGGTCGATACCGCTCGAGTCGAGGAGCGCCCCGCTCCGGCTGATGTTCAGCACCGAGAGCACGTAGTCGGCGTTTCCACGTTTGACCCTCACCTGCGCCATCAGCTCGTAGCGGGGGGCAGTCCGACGATCGGGGGCTTGGCTCGATTGGGCTAACATGGGCGTACCTCGGAGAACGACCGTTCTGAGCGTCGCTTGAGCCCGTCGGGACGATTATTTCGACAGAGCGCGGCGCGAAATTTTCGCCTATCGTCGTCGAACCTTGGAGGCTCGGAAAAAAGTGCCACTCCACCAAAAACATCGACATCCAGCATTGCGGCGGCGGCCTCTGGCGGCGGCGGTAGGACAGGCTTCTCTTTTGGCGCTCGCCCTCGCGTCGACGAACGTCGCCTGCGCTGGGGGCGGACCCACCGATACCCCAGCAAAAACAGCCACCACCGAGAACGCGAACGAGGGCACGGCGACGCACCCACAGGGAGCGCCTGCGGAGTCGGGCGCAGCCGCCGAGTCGGTCCCAGGGGCGAAGCACGAGACCCCGGCCCCGAAGGCACCGGCCGTAGGAACTACGGGCCACGAGACCCGCAGCATCTCGATCGAGTTCAAGCTCACCTTGATGCGCGGCAACGCCGCGGCAGGCGTAAAGTCGGGAAGCTGGTCGATGAAAGAGGATCGCTCGCTCGAAGTCCTGGAGACCGGCAAGACGGCAGTCACGAAGCTGAGCGTCACCTATGGCAAACGCGAGTCGAAGAAGCTGCTCGGCAAGCTCGTGGACTCGGTCACCTCCGGCAAGGCCTACGTCGTCGCCTCCGGGGGAAAAGTCACTACCGACGACGGCAGCGTCGCCGCGAGTGGCGAGTCGAAAGCGGTAGCCCGGGACTATCCGGGCGTTGGCGAGCCCAGCACGCTCGCTCGGATCGTGGCTGGCGCCACCAAAGAGGGAGAGAAGCTGACCTCGTCCCGGGCGGCGGCTCGCGCCCTGCTCGGTGAGATCGAGGGCGTCGACCACACGAACACCTCGCTCGAGCTGACCTACCGCGGCACCGGAGGCGGCGGCCGACCGACGGCGAAAGTCGACGTGAAGGCCCGACTGCGACTCGTCATCGGCAAGACGGTTTTCGACATCGAGCTTTCCGGTCCCGCCAGGATCGACAAGAAAACGGGTTGGGTGACGGGACTCGAGCTCGACGGACAGATCCAAGCCAGCGGCCAGCTCGAGCACACCTTGGGACCGCTCGACGTCCGCGGCAAGGGCAGCGCGAAGCTCGAACGCCATACCAAGTTCTGAGGGTCGATGGAGTCGCCGCCCATGCTCTTCGTTTCCATCGGCTGCCCCGCAGGGGTCGGCCCCGAAGTCTCCGTCGCCGCGGCGGACACCGTTCGACGGGTGCCGCGTGTGCTCGTCGGTGACGAAGCCACGATCTTGGCCGCCGCAGAGCTCCGCCGGATCCCGCGAAGCCGCTTCGCGCGCTACGACGGCGGCTCGTCGACCAAGAAAATCTACGTGCACGACGCCGGCCCGAAACTCGCACCGTCCGACCGAAAACCCGGAGCGCCCTCGAAGAAGGCTGGCGCGGCGCAGCTCGCGTGGGTGGGGCAGGCCTTCGACCTCGCCCACGGCCGGCGCGGGGGCGCGCTCGTCACCGGACCGGTGAGCAAGTGGGCCATCGCCCGGTCGGGTGCGCGTGGAGCTCCAAAGTTTCGTGGACACACCGAGTGGCTGCAGGCCCGCGATGGCGCCGACGCCAGCGTCATGTGTTTCGCCTCGAAAGCGCTCGTCACGAGTCTGGTGACGACGCACCTACCGGTGAAGAACGTGCCGCGGGCCCTCAGTCCCGAGAGCGTACGGGATGCGACCTTCTGGCTGGCCAAGCTGCTGCACAAGCTCGGTAACACCAAGCCTCGCATCGCCATCGCCTCGCTCAACCCCCACGCCGGCGAATCCGAGCTGCTCGGTGCCGAGGAGGCGCGCGCCATCGGGCCGGGCATCACCCTGGCGCGACGAAAGCTGCGCGCGGGGGCGGTGCTCGAAGGACCCGTCGGCGCTGAAACCGCCTACCGACGTGCAGTCAGCGGACACTACGACGGCGTCGTCGCGATGTATCACGACCAGGCCACCATCCCGATGAAGATCGTGGCGTTTGGCGATGCCGTCAACGTCACGATGGGCCTCGGCGTCGTAAGGACCAGCGTGGACCACGGCACCGCCTACGATATCGCCTGGACCGGCCGTGCGGACGCCGAAGGCATGGTCTGCGCGATGAAGCTCGCGGCCCGGCTCGCCCGAAACTAAGTACCCAAGCCCTGGGTGGCCGAACGCATCCAAGCCCGTGTTGGAGGCGAAATGACGGATCTCTCACGGTACGTTCGAACGGCTGGGCAGTTCACGGGGGTGGCGGCAATGCTGATGATGATCGGGGCCGCGGGCTGCGCGCGCGATGCCAGAGCCACCGCCGAGGCGAAGCCACCTGGCGAAATCCCTCCCGTGCTCGAGCCCGCGCCCGAGGAGTTCGACGCCACGCTCGAGCGGTTCGCCAAGCTCGACGAAACCGGGTGGAATGCCGAGACCTGTGCGGAGGTCGCGAGCGCCTTCGAGAACATCGCCGAGAGACACCTCGCCGCCAAGAAACGCGCCCTCCCGGAAGCCCACTACAACGCCGGCCTCGCGCTCCAGCGTTGCGGGATCCACGAGCGCGCGAGGGATCAATTCGAACGAGCGCGCAAGGCGAGGAAGTCCTTCTTCCGCGCCACGGCGCAACTGGTGCTGTACCAGCACCGCGCCGGCAAGGCCCTCGACGAGACCATCGCCGAGCTCGGTCGCATCGTAAGAGACGCGGAGTTTCAGAACGTCGAGGCGCTCGTCAACCTCGCGGCCCTCCAGATGCAGCGCGCCGGCAACCAAAACGACGGCGACGGCACAGACGACTTCGAACGCGCGAAAAAAAACATCCAGCGGGCCCTCGCGATCGACGACGGCTACATGCCCGCTCTCAACCAACTCGCAATCTACTACCTCGAGCTGGCGCGGTCCCGGGCCACCACGGTCGCCGGCAAGGCCAAGGGGAAGCACCGGCCGCTCGTCGTCGCCGGATCGAAGCTCGCCGAAGCCAACCGCCAACAACTCGACCTCGCCGCCCTCGTGGCCGAGCAGGCCATCCGAAAGAATCCGCACTACGCCCCCATCTTCAACACCGCGGGGCTCGTGTTCGTGGAGCTCGGCAACATGAGCGCCGCGGCCAAGAGCTTCAAGCGGGCCCGCGAGCTCGACCGTGAGTTCTACGAAGCGCACATGAACTACGCCGCGGTCAACCTCTCGTTCCGCGGCTTCGACGAAGCCGAACACGCCTACCGGGACGCGCTCGACCTACGCCCGAAGGACTACGAGGCCCATCTCGGACTCGCCCTCGCGCTTCGAGGCCAAGTCGGTCTCGCATCCAACGACCGACGCATCGACGACGCCGAGCGACACCTCGAAGCCGCCCGCAAAATCGCGCCAGACCGCGCCGAGAGCTACTACAACCGCGCCATTCTCTATCAAGCCTTCCGAAGCAAGAGCTCCGAAGACACCATCGCCGGTCAAAATCTCGAAAAAGCCTCGAAGCTCTACGCCGAGTTCATCGAAAGAGCGTCGAAAGATCCCGCCTACGCCGAAGCCGTCGAGCGCGCCCGCGAACGACGAGAGGACATCGAGGCCACACTCGAGTTCCGCGCGGGAAACGTGGCGGAGTAGTCACTAACCGCTAATCCTCGTCCTCCGAGTGAAACAAGTGCCGAAAGAACCGCTCCGGCGCGTCGAGAAAATCCTTCGTCAGGCGGTAGTGGTCGGTTTCTTCGTATCGAACGCGGTGGATCTCGCCACCGTCGAAGCTCCAGATGGTGGCGCCAGGGAACGCGAGGAGGATCGGTGAGTGCGTGGCGATGATGAACTGAGCCGCTTTGGGTGCGACGAGCTCGTGGATTTGAGCGAGGAACGCCAGCTGACGTTGGGGCGACAGAGCGGCTTCGGGTTCGTCGAGCAAGTAGAGGCCGTCCTCGAATCGGTGATGAAAAAGCGCGAGGAACGCCTCGCCGTGGGACTGGTCGTGCAGCGACTTGCCACCGTAGGCGTGGAACGTGCTGCCTCGATCCTCGAGGTAAGTGGCGAAGTTGAAGAACGTCTCCGCGCGGAGAAAGAAACCCCCGGCGACCTTCTGACGCCAGGCGAGCCGGAGCGCGCCCCCGAGCTTCCGCCCGTCGGCGCACTCGCCGTAAACGTGGCCGCGGTCGCCGCCTTGGTCGCTGAACCCGGTGTTCCAAGCGATCGCCTCGAGCAACGTGCTCTTGCCTGAGCCGTTTTCACCAACGAAAAAGGTCACCGGCGTCTCGAACGGCAGGGAGAGACCCCGGCGCAGCACGGGGAGATCGAATGGGTGGCCGCCTTCTGGAGGTGGGCCGAGGGAGAGGTCCGTGAGAAACGGGCTGCCCGGCAGGCCTTCGAAGGCCGGTTGCTTCCTTCGTGGCACGGGGGAGATGGTAGCTCAGAAGGTGGCGGTGGCTTTGGGGGGAGTACGGAATCGCGATCGGAATCGCTCATGAAACGGTCGTTTGAGAGGGCGGTTCTTGCCTGGCAAGCGCTTCGCAAAATCTTCTTTCCTGACCGCGGCAATCGATTGTTGGGCAACAGCCCAGCAAGCGGCAACGCGCGCTATCCATCGCTCGCGTCGGCGGTCGCTAGCACAGCGAAACTCTTGACGACCATGGTGGCGCGACCCGAGTGGACGAGTTCCATGAACCGTCTAGTGCTCTCGAGTTCGTCCCAGCGCTTGTCGGTCATGCACGCGAGATGGGCGGACTCGCTCTCCCATTGAAGATATTGAATCAAGCGAGTTCCGTCGTGACTCTTGTGGAGGGCGCCGGAGATGAACCCGTCGATGTCCTTGAAAACCTCCAGGCCCAGGCGAGCGTGCCGCTCGAGGTCCGCGATGAATTCTGGTTCGGTGTCGACAGTGACGACTACCGTGTACGCGTCCACTCCAGCTCGAATCACGGTCACGACGACAGCACCGATCTAGATTTCATGTCTACCTCACGGAATGGGCGCGGGCGCGAGCCAAACGAGCGGTCAAGGCTCCCATAGCTCCACCCGTGGCCGGAGAATCTCCATCAGCGTCTCCCCAACCTCGTCATGCCGGAGAATTCCTCTTGAGATAGCACCAAGGACTGCCAGTTCAAGATGGCCGCGCGTGTACATCGACCAAAGATCGCGCGACGCCCCATCGTGGAACTCGTGGATGCGATCATTGAGCTCATGAACGTGGATTTCGCCTCCCCTCCAGCGACGAAAGTCAGCTTCTACCTTCGCAAGAACTTCAGCGAGTTCTCGCTCGTAGGCGAGGGCGCGTAGCTCGCGCAGTCGTCGCCGCTGACTCTTCGTGAAGTGATCTCGCATGCCGCTTGGTGGCGCGGGCTCTGAAATAGGTCTGCCCAACGATCTTGGGTTCAGCTGCAGGGCTGACGACCAATTCTACCAGCTCGACGCGAACTTGATCCATGAGCTTGCCAGGCGCGAAGCGAACGTGGCTCGTCACCAAGGCCGGGGCGCTCCGCGTCGTACCAAGCCGCTGCCGAAAGTAGTTCCTCGCGCGCCTCAGGATGAAGCTCGAGCTGCACGCCGTTGCTCCGGCTCACCAAGAATGGAAGCCCGCGCCTCCTCCCACGTGACGGTCTGAACCTTTCCCTCTGCGATTTCCCGAGAGCGGCGCTCCAACTCGCCGGCCCATGCAACGGCCACGTCGTCCTCTGGTTCCTCCAGGCTCGAAAGAAGCTCGTGAGCCACGCGCGCGCGGTCGTCTCTCGGGAGTCTCAAATCTGGGCGAGCAACTCATCCGTTGACATTAGCCTAGCGTAGCCCCCCTGGAACATCATGGGCACTGGCCTGGCGAACCGAAACGCATCCGCATAATGACTTGGGTTCAGCTGCAGAGCTGACGATTAATTCTACCCGCTCGACTTTCTGCCCTGTCCGCTGTAATCCATTTGTTAGGCGGCGTTACTTCTCTGAGTCGAGAGCTTTCCTCAGCGCGTCGTTGACCGCTTCGGACCTCGGGGATGCCGTCGAGAAGCCACGGAGGCCCGAGGAGGGGCAGCCGATCGATCACATCGAAGATATGTTCGATCTCCGCGTAAATGCGCTCGCCGTACGTAGCGCGCCGCCCCTCGTACTCATC
>JAJDAH010000114.1 GCA_029261965.1 Polyangiaceae bacterium | reverse complement strand
ACAGGGGAAGGGGCTGTCTAGAGCAGTGGCGACCCGTAACCGCTGGCGGCCCTCACCCCACGGGGGCCGCCGGCGGTTGCGATTGTTACTTTTGAGTCAGACCGACTAGGTCGACGTTCATGCCCATCACGCGACTCATCGTCGAGAATCCGAGGGCCTCGTAGGTCTTCCGTGCTGCTTCGTTGTGCTCCCACACGTGGAGCCGAACGCCGCCGACGCCGCGCTTTCGAGCGACGTCGCGCGCGTGTTCGATCAGTCGCGTGCCGATGCCTCGGCGCCGATGCGACTCGAGCACGGCAATGAGGTGCATGTTCACGTAGCTTGCGGCTTGCCACCCGACCCGGGCCGGTCGGTGCACCTCCTCCAGCGAAATCATCCCCACGACCTCGCCAGCGAGGACCGCGACGAAGAATTCGCTTTTTCCCGCGAGTAGCTCGCGAACGTGATCGACGCACTCGTCGCGGGTTGCCGCGAGGAAGACGGCAGGTACCGCCGCCGAGTCCTGCGCCAACAGCTCGCCCAAGAGCACCGCCAGACTCTCGACGTCGTTGGAACCGGCAGCGCGAATTTCGATCTGTTGCGACATGGCGGGGTCGAGCCTACGACGTGGGTTTGCATGTCGGAACGTCGTTTTCCTCGTGACGCGCTAACCGACGCGGGCCCGAGCGGTACGGTCGAACATCCGTACGAGCCACGGTCCCGTGAATGAATCCGCGCTGAGCTTGCCGGCGCCTGAGCCGATCAACCAGAGAAGAAACACGAGGAAAACGAGCGGCGTGACGTCCGTCAGCGCGACCGATTCGCGCTGCAGTACGGCATCCACGAGGGTTCCACCGTCGGCGGTGAGCAGCGCCACGACCATCGTCGACGACAAGAGAGCGGCGAAGGCACGCGTTCCGAGCCCCATCATCAGCGCGACACCACCAACCAGCTCGAGTCCGGCGACGAAACCCGCGTTTGCTGTGGCGAACGGAATGCCGAGGCTCGTGAAGAATTCGACCGTATTGTCGAAGTGACGGAGCTTGCCCAATCCGGTGAGCGCGAATGAGTAGCCCAGGACGAGGCGCGTCGCGATGACGGCAACTCCCTTGGTCGCCTCGGCCGCGCTGTTGGCAAAGCCGGAAATGCGCTCGGGAGCGATCATGTCGAGTCTGAGTTGGCTGGTATTCATGGTGCGTTCCTTCTTTCTTGCGTTTGAGATTCGGTTACGGCGTGCTGTTGTGGACGGCGACCGAGGAAAAGAATCCCCAGGCGAGCCAATCTCGGAACCAGCAGAAGATTTCTTGGACGCGCTCCTCGGTCGGGTCGGGGAAAGACGCCTCCACGGCATCGGCGAGCGCCTGCCCCGCGACGATCCTTTCGAGCAAGGCGTGGCCTTCGGCCGAGAGCGCGTGGCGGTGGACCCGGCCTTCAGTTTGGCAGAGCGCTAGACGTCTGGGCTCGCCGGGCAAGAGTGGCGCGAGCGAGTCGGCCCCAAGAAACGGATCGTGCAGTCTCATTTCGGCCAAACGGAGGGTCGTGGCGGGAATCAGGGAGGCGTGCTCCCACGCGTCCAGGTGGACGCCGTCGAGCGCGAGCGGTTCGCCCGCGTCGACGTTCAGCAACTCGGTTTCCAGGCGCTCGAGCGAAGCCAACTCACCAGCGGCAGCTCGTGTCATGGGATCCAGGCCGATCCACTGAGCAACGAAGCTCGGAAACCCGGCGCCGTAGTCGGCGAGTGTGTACGAGCTGGACGGATTCTCGTCGATGTACGCTTCGGCCAACTCCGTGAAGAGCTCTTCCCCGAGGAGCTCGCCAAGATCCGGATAGTCGGCGACCAGCACTTCGAGCAAGCGCAGGCGATACATCCGGCGGTAGATCGACACACATTCGAGACCGGATAGCCGAGGCGTGCTGGCGAGCTCGGCGACCCGCGAGGGCGGCACGCTGCCGACGACATCGCCCCAACCTCCCGGCGCGGTGATCAGATGTTGCAGGAGTCGTTGAAGCGACTCGAGCTCGTCAGTGGAGCTACCCGCCGTCGAGAGCTCTGCGTATCTCTCATACGGAAGCGGCATGTTCACTCCTCTGCCGATTCGGAGTCCCGGCTCGATTCAGCTCCGATACGAGCTCGCCAAGCGGGGGGACGTTCGCGTCGCGCTCGAGCAACGTCGATGTCTGGCCCGCCCGATCGACGTAGCGGCGATAGAGTCGCCACACTTCGCTCGACACGGGGGCGTCATGCGTATCGAGGATATGGGTGCCTTCGAACGAGTGTCCCGCGATGTGAATCTGCACGACACGGTCCGGATCGATGGAGTCTACGTAGGACCCGGCATCGAACCCGTGATTGAACGCGTTGACATACACGTTGTTGATGTCGAGCAGCATTCCGCAGCCCGAGCGTTCACAAAGGCGCATCATGAACTCGGCTTCCGGCATCGTCGAAGCATCGAGGGCGAGGTAGCTGGTCGGGTTCTCGAGGAACAGCGGCCGCCCGAGCACGTCGCCCACACGGTGCACTCGCTCGGACACATGCTCGAGAGCTCGCTCAGTCAACGGGACCGGTAGCAAGTCGTGGGTGTTCTTCCCAGCCACTCCGGTCCAGCAGACGTGGTCGGAAACCCACTTGGCACCGATGCGGTCGGCAAGCTGGCGCAGAGCGCGCAAGTAGTCCAGGTCGAGTGGGTCGGTGGATCCAATCGATAGAGAGACGCCGTGCATGACGATGGGGTAGCGCTCCGCAATTTGCTCGAGCTTCGCCATGCGATCGCCTTCGACCCTCAGATAGTTTTCGGAAATGATTTCGAAGAATCCGACCTGAGGGCGCTGCTCGATGACCTCTTCGGCGAACGAGCCACGAAGCCCCAGCCCGAGTCCCAGCGACGGTAGTTGCCAACGATTTTTCATGTGCTTCCCGATGCGGGTGCGCTTCTCGAGGCGCGCCACGATGACGCGCCTCGAGAAGCGACCGCGCTGACTACTTCTTGCTCCCGCAGCCGTTGGGCCCGTTGCAGCCGTTCTTGTCTTTCCCCTTCTTGCCTTTCTTCTTGCTGTCCTTGTCGCCCTTCTCCTTCTTCTTCTTCTTGCTGCCGCAGCCGTTCGGACCGCCGCAGCCGTGCTGCGCCTTGTCCGCTTTCGTGGAGGCGCCGTCCGCGAGATCGCCCGCGGAGGCGTTGGCCGTGCCGAGCGAGGCTCCGCTGAGAATTCCGGCGACCGCCGCCTTGAGAGCCAAATTTCGAATGTGCATGCCGTTCCGATCCTTTGATTGAGTGGTGTTTTGCGGTCGCCCCGTCCCCGGGTGTCGCCGCGTTCGTCCTCCCCAGATGCCGGCGACGCCCTCGAGGTTTCTGAGCGAGCCCAAAAAATGTCGCGCGACCGTCGTCGCGGTGGTTGCGCGGCTCGCTCGCCCCCGGCAGGCTCCCTGCTGGCGCGTGCAATGACCGATTGCCTCTCGCGATTTTCCGACTTGTTGCCTTCGGAGCCGAAGTGCTCCGCGACTGCGCCGGACGTGCCGATTACGGCGCGCACGTCGGAGAAACTCGCCTTGGCGCTCAAACACGGGTTCGCATCGAATGCAGCAGCAGATGTCGTCATCGGCGCGTGCAATCGCGCGTTTGCTGAATGTGCACTTCCGCGCGAAGCGGCAGTGGCGCTGCGACTACCCGAGACCCACGAGCATCTGCTCGATGACGTCGCGATCTCCGTTCTCAGAGCGGCGCGTGCACAGGCCGTTCGAGTGACTGAGCTCGAATACGAACCCAGCGGCGGCCCCGAGATAGTCGTGCAGCTCGGGGCGGAGCGAGTGCGCGAACCCGAGCCCCCGCAACCCGGTGACCGCATCATCGCGCTCGCGGCGAACGGACTGCACGAGCAAGGCCACCGCACCGCGCTCGCCGCCGCGCCAGCCGCTGGTAGTGACCGGAAGGACCGTCTCGAACAGATTTTCTCCAGGCAAAGAGCGTATCGAAGCGTACTTTTTGAACCGCTTCAGCGTGGTCTCTTCAGTATCGGCGTTGCCGTCGACGAGCGCGGCTTGGCCGAAGGGGTGCGCAAGCTGATGTCCGCGGAGGTCTCAGCCGAGATCGACGAGCAAGGATGGCCGCCGGCCGAAGGGCTCGAGCGGATGCTCGACGCGCCCGGTATCCCCAACAATTCGCGCGTGGGCATGGCCCTCGTCTCTCCGGAACAATCGGTACAGCCGCTCGTCGAGCACGTGGCGATCTGGGCCGAGGCGGCGTGGCCCATCGGTACCGTCCGGCCGCGGGCCTGAGCTCACTTCTGCGCGATGGTGCTCATGATCGCGCGGACCAGATCCTCGGGCACGTCCGCCGGCACGGCATCGTCGGGGGCTAGCGCCTTCTGCTCCAGCTCGACCGTTTCTTGGTACGTCGCCAGGTAGTTGGTGCAGTCGGGGCACACACCCAGGTGCCTATCGAACTGCGCGCGCTCCGCCGGCGAGAGCTCGTCCCCGAGGTAGCGATCGAGGAACTCTATGAACTCTCTACACGTCATGGGTCGACTCCGAGCTCGGCGGCCAGCAATGTCCTTAGAGCTTGATGCGCGCGGTGCAAGCGAAGTTTCGCGGCGTTGGTCGAAATCTTCAGAAAATCGGCCGTCTCCTGGGTATCGAGCTCCTGCACGCAGCGAAGGACGAGGATCTCTTGATAGTTTGCCGGCAGTTGGGCGATGGCTCGGCAGACGACATCGCGTCGCGCCACCTGCTCCTCCAGATCGGCACACTCCTTGAACGGGCTGACGGACCGCGTGTGGTGGCCGTCCTCGTGAAACGTCGGTAGCAACTCCTCGAAGGAAGCTTCCGGCCGGCGCCGCTGGGACCTGAGTTTCATCAACGCGAGGTTCGTGACGATGCGCTGAAGCCAGGTCGAGAACTTCGCTTCTCCTCGGAACGAATCGAGCTTCTGGTGAGCCTTGACCAGAGCCTCCTGAGTCACGTCTGCCGCGTCGGCCTCGTTTCTCAGTATCCAGAGCGCCTGGCGGTGCACCCGCGGCGCATGGCGTCTCACCAGCTGCTCGAAAGCCCGAGGGCAGCCCGTCCGAGCCTCGGCGATAAGAGCCGCGTCAGCGTCGGCAGCCAGTCCCTCCGTCACCAACGCCGACTTATCACCGGCACGACGGACTGAAAAGCCACGAATTCCCGGGTATTCGTCCGTGGAGGCCTCGGCTGGGTGCAGCGGGACAAAAAAAGAGACGCCGACGAGAAACCTTCGGGCCGAGCGAGGCATCTGGTGGGGCAAGCGACGAGAAACCGCCGGGGTGAGCGATGGGCCACCTGAACGCGGATGGCAGTGGCACCGGGCAACACCCGGGCGCCCGCAAGGAGGAAACATGGCTGCGATGAGCATTCAGCTCGACCGCGTGTCGAGAATCGTCAATACGGCACTGCCAAGCTCGGTCTTGGTGTTCGGCGCGTTGGGGAGCAACGTGTCGTTCTATTTTCACTTCGGCACGGTGACGACACTGCTGCTGTCGCTGCTGAACCTCTACTACCGACACGGTCAGCGCGATCACGCACTGCTGCGCAACTTCGGACTGCTGGCGCAGGCGCGATACATCGTGGAAAGCGTCGGACCAGAGCTCCGACAGTACTTGTTCGCGAGTGACCTGTCGGAGAAACCGTTCAACCGCGCTGAACGCGCGGAGGTCTACCGAAAAGCGAAGGGCACCGACTCCACGGCGGCGTTCGGGTCGCAAAAGGACTTCGACGACAGCTCGGTGAGGCTCTTGCACTCCGCCTACCCGCTCGACCACGAGGAGCTCGAACCCTACGAGCTGCGATTCGGTGAAGAGCGGGGCTGCGCTTCGAGCTACACCATCGACAAGCCGATCGCCATCAGTGCCATGAGCTACGGAGCGCTCAGCGCGCCAGCGGTTCGCTCGCTCGCTCGGGGGGCGAAGCGCGCCGGTATCCCGATGAACACGGGCGAAGGCGGCTACCCCAAGTACCACCTGATGGAAGGTTGCGACCTGATCTTCCAGATGGGCACCGCCAAGTTCGGCGTGCGCAACGACGACGGCAGTCTCGACGACTCGAAGCTCGCAGAGCTCGCGCAGAAGCCCGAGGTCAAGATGATCGAGATCAAGTTTTCGCAAGGCGCGAAGCCGGGCAAGGGCGGGTTGCTGCCCAAGGAGAAGATCACGGACGAAATTGCCGAGCTGCGCAACGTTCGCAAGGGCCACGACGTGATCTCGCCGGCCCACCACAAGGAGTGTCGCGACGCGAGCTCGACCGTTTCGTTCATTCGCCGTGTGCAGGAAGTCAGCGGACTGCCCGTCGGCATGAAGCTGTGCCTCGGGCGACCGGGCGAGTTCACCGAGCTGGTGCGGGAGATGAAGCGACAAGACTCCTTCCCCGACTACGTGTCCGTGGACGGAGCCGAAGGAGGGACCGGAGCCGCACCAAGAAGTTTCATGGACGACGTCGGCATGCCGCTCGAGCGTGGGCTGGCGACGGTGCAATCGATTCTTCAGGACGAAAAGGTACGTGCCCGCCTGAAGCTGTTGGCTGCAGGCAAGCTCATCAATCCGGCACGACAGATCGCAGCGATGGCCCAGGGTGCCCAGGCCGTGTACTCGGCACGCGGGTTCTTGCTGGCGCTCGGGTGCATTCAAGCGCTCCAATGCAACGCCAACACGTGCCCCGTGGGACTCACGACCCACGACCCCGAGCTGACTCGCGGCGTCGACATCGACCAGAAGTCGCAACGGGTCGAGCGCTACGTCGCTGCGCTCATGAAGGAGCACGAAGAGCTGTTGGCGTCGTTGGGATGCCGAAACCACGCCGAGCTGCGGCCGGAGCACGTTTGGGGCGCGCTCTCGCTGGTTGCCCCAGAGGTTGCTTCTCCGGCGCAGATCGTTCCCCTCAATCGCATCTCACAACCGGCACGAGAAATGGGAGTCAGAGCATGAACAGCAAAATAATCTGGACGTGTCAGGCGATTGCCGCCTGCATCATCGGCGGCGCGGGCTTGCTCAAGTTCATGGGCAACCCCACTGACCAACTGCTCTTCGCGGAGCTCGGCATGGAGCCTTTCGGGCGGTACCTGATTGCTTCACTAGAAGTGATTGCGGCGGCGCTTCTCGCGAGCGGCATCTTCGCGGCCCCGGGCGCTCTGCTCGCCATCGGCACGATGCTCGGAGCCATCATCGCCCACGCGACCGTGCTCGGCGCGGAAGTTCAAGGAGACGGCGGGCTGCACCTCGTGTTGCTCGTGACCCTCCTTCTCGTGAGCGGTCCCGTGCTGTTCGTCCGACGCCGCGAGCTGCCGCTAGTCGGTTCGACCCTCTGACCCGCCACCGAAATCGAAAAGGAAACGAAAATGAAAACGAGTGACTTGCTGGTGCGTGCCCTCGAACGCGAGGGTGTCGAATACATCTTCGGTATCCCCGGCGAAGAGAACCTCGACGTTCTCGAATCGTTGAGAAGCTCGAAGATCAAGCTCGTGCTGACGCGGCACGAGCAGGCGGCCGGTTTCATGGCGGCCACCCACGGCCGCCTCACCGGCCGAGCCGGGGTCTGCCTTTCCACCCTGGGGCCCGGTGCCACCAACTTCACGACGAGCGCCGCCTACGCTCACCTCGGCGGCATGCCGGCCGTGATACTCACCGGCCAGAAGCCCATCGGCAAGAACGAGCAGGGTCGATTCCAGATCCTGGACGTCGTGCAGACGATGGCGCCGGTCACCAAGTGGGCACGGCAAATCGTCGATGGCAACAACGTGCCGCACCTCGTCCGCGAGGCGTTTCGAACGTCGGAGACCGAGAAGCCAGGTCCCGTTCACCTGGAGCTGCCCGAGGATGTGGCCACCGAGGAAGTCGACCGCGAGCCCTTCGACGTGGTTCGTGTCGATCCGCCGGGAGCCAGTCGCCGATCGTTGAGTACCGCGGCGGAAATGATTCGCTCCGCTCGACGTCCGCTCTTGTGCGTGGCGGCCGGTGCAAACCGAGCCGACACCCGACAAGCCTTGCTCGAGCTCGTGGACAAGACGGGCATTCATTTTTTTACGACACAGATGGGCAAAGGCGCGCTCGACGAGCGCCATGCTCAATGTCTCGGCACCGCCGCATTGAGCGATGGTGACTACCTGCACGAAGCGATCGCCCAGTCCGACTTGATCGTGAACGTCGGACACGACATCACCGAGAAGCCTCCGTTCGTGATGAAGCGGGACGGTCTCGATGTCGTGCATGTCGCCTACCAACAGGCGCAAATCGATGAGGTCTACTTCCCGCAGCACGAGGTGATCGGGTGCACTGCGGCAAACGTCCGGAGCATCAGCGCGCTGATGCCCGCTCAGCCCGATTGGGACCACGAGCCCTTCCGCCAGGTGAAGGCCCGGATCGAGCAGTACATCTACGCGCACGATCCGGAGCTCGATCGGTTCCCACTTCCGCCACAAACGGTCGTGAGCGAGGTGCGCCGCGCGGTTCCTTCCGACGGAATCCTGTCGCTCGACAACGGCATGTACAAGATCTGGTTCGCCAGAAACTACGTCGCGCACGAGCCGAACACCCTGTTGCTCGACAATGCTCTAGCGACCATGGGTGCGGGTCTGCCGGTAGCGATAGGCGCAAAACTAGTTTGCCCGGAGCGCAAGGTGGTCGCCATCTGTGGCGACGGCGGGTTCATGATGAACTCGCAAGAGATCGAGACGGCGAAGCGACTCGGGTTGGACCTCGTCGTGTTGATTCTCCGCGACGACGCCTACGGGATGATCAAGTGGAAGCAATCCGCCGCGGGGTTTTCCGACTACGGGCTCGACTTCGAGAACCCCGATTTCGTGAAGTACGCCGAGGCCTACGGCGTCAAGGGTACCCGCCTGTCCGCTCGGGATCGATTGTCGGCGGTGCTCGCCAAGTGTTTCGAAGAGGGGGGTGTTCACGTCGTCGATGTGCCGGTGGACTACAGCGAAAACCAGAAGGTCCTCTTGGATGAGCTCCGAGCCAATGCCGCAGAGTCGGAAACGGGGCAGCCATGAAGCGGCTCGACGTCACGCGCGCTTTCGATGGCGTGTTCCTCGAATCGATCGAGTTGGCGGACGCAGAGCAGGTCGAAAGCGCTCTCGAGAAAGCCCAGAGCCTCTACGAGCTACGCCAGAGGTGGTTGACGAAGGCCGAGCGCATCGAAATTCTCGAGAAGACTTCGTCGCTGATGCGCGCCCGGGTCAGCGAGCTCGCGGCATGCATCGTCGCCGAGGGTGGAAAGCCACTTCGCGACGCTCGGGTCGAAGTCGAGCGCGCTATCGAGGGAGTGCGGCTCGCCGCGCAAGCGCTCTTCACACAGCACGGAACCGAAATCCCCATGGGGGTGTCGTCCGCCTCCGCGGGTCGCTGGGCGGTGACGTACCATGAGCCGCGAGGGGTCGTTGTTGCCATCAGCGCGTTCAACCACCCGCTGAACTTGATCGTTCATCAGGTAGCGCCAGCGGTGGCCGCCGGTTGTCCCGTGATCGTGAAGCCCTCGCTTTCAACTCCGTTGTCGTGTCGCCACTTCGTCGAGATCTTGCGCGAAGCGGGGCTGCCAGCTGGCTGGTGCCAGATGCTGGTTTGCGACAACGAATTGTCCGAACGGCTCGTGACCGACCCCCGGAACGCGTTCCTGTCGTTCATCGGGTCCGCGAACGTGGGTTGGAAGTTGCGGTCGGTGTTGCCGCCGGGCGCGGCGTGTGCGCTCGAACACGGTGGCTTGGCACCAATGATCGTCGACGAGACCGCGGACTGGCTGGGCGCCATTGATCCGCTCTTGAAAGGCTGCTTCTACCATGCGGGGCAGGTCTGCGTGTCGGGTCAGCGTTTGTATCTGCACGAGAGCATCTACGACGAATTCATCGACCGCTTCGTTCCTGCCGTCGAGGAGCTGCGTGCAGGGGATCCCGCGGATCCCGTGGTCGATGTCGGGCCGCTGATCTCCGAGCGCGAAGTAGCGCGGGTAGACGGTGCAGTGACGGAAGCCGTGAACGCTGGGGCCGAGGTGCTGTGCGGCGGGAAGCGAATTACACCGACAGTTTACGCCCCCACGGTGCTCGCTGGCGTGCCGAGCGGCAGCCTGATTCTCGAACGGGAGATTTTTGGTCCGGTAGTTTGCGTGAGCAAGTTCGCGCGAATCGAAGAAGCCATCACGAGCGCCAACTCGGTGCCGGAGTTCTTCCAGGCTGCTGTATTCACGCGGGACCTGAATCGCGCGCTGTCACTCAGCCGGGAGCTGCACGGGATGGCGGTCATGGTGAATGATCACAGCGCGTTCCGAGTGGATTGGATGCCGTTCGGTGGACACCGCTCGTCGGGGCTGGGGGTGGGCGGCATAGGCAAGTCGATGAGGGAGATGAGCATCGAGAGGATGGTGGTTTTCAAGACGGTCGGCTCCGAGTCGATGGGCCAGGATGTCGAAGGGTTCCGGAACGACTGATTCCGCAGGAATTGACCGTGGCTGGCGTGGAGGGGGACGGGTTCAGCTCGATTTGGCGCGCGGCGGAGCCGACCGGCTCGTCCACAACAGTATCATTCGATGACCGCTCCGCGCGCACTCGACCAGAGTACCGTCGCATGGGCTATCAGAGCGACCCTGCTGGTTGGCTCCCCGCATCAGCCAAAGCGCCCGCGCGGTCTAAGGTCACCCGGATGCGCGCCGTACGTCGTCCCCCGCCAGGTGGTAGAGTTCCCTTCGCTCCGGGTGCCGGCGAAATTTCGTAGCTCGCCGTTTGGGAGGACCACGATGATGTCGAGTCGCAGAATCAATCACAGGCTCGCCGCTCTCGCAGGCGGCGCCATGGCGTTCGGACTGGTCTTTCAGGCTTGTGGCGGTAGCTCTTCGCAAAGCACCGGTGGTCAAGACGCCGGGGCGGACGTGTCGTCCGGTGCCAGTGGAGGCACGTCGGGGGGAACGAGTACCGGAGGAGCCGGAGGTGAATCTGGCGGTGCGACGGGTGGCGCTGGCGGTGCGACAGGCGGAGCCGGCGGTGCGACGGGCGGAGCCGGCGGTGCGACCGGGGGTACCTCGGGCGGCGCCGGCGCGGATGGTGGCGGCAGCTGCTCGATGCTCGGCGTCACTTGCGCGTCGAACGGCGACTGCTGCTCGGCGAGCTGCGATTCTGCGCTGGGAGTGTGCACTTCGCCGGTGGGCGTGTGCCGCGGCGCCGGAGAGGGCTGCTCGAACGCGACGGAATGTTGCACGTTCGTTTGCAACAACGGCTCTTGCGGCTCGAGCCTCTGCATCTCCGACAACCAACCCTGCGCGCAGGACTCCGAATGCTGCGGTGGCTCGTGCGATGGCAACGGCATGTGCGCACCACTCAATCCCGGCTGCCTGACGTCGGGCAACACGTGCACCACGAACAACGACTGCTGTTCGGACTTCTGCAGCAACGGACAGTGTTCGAGTCGCCCCTCGTTCTGCACTCAAACCGACGACGTTTGTGCGGAAGACACCGAGTGCTGTGCGGGCATCTGCAGCAAGCAATCCGGAGCAGCTCTCGGCACCTGCACCGAGCCCGGTGCTCCCGGAACGACGGGATGCCTCATCGCCGGTGAAGTTTGCGGTGCGGGCGCCGACGGCGGTCCGATCAGCGACGGCGGCATTCCGCAGTGCGGTGGAGAGTGTTGCAGCCGCTCGTGCGCTCCCTACGGCCCGACGGGCGTGCTGATCTGCCAGCCCCCGAGCGGTTGCCACCCGACCGGCGAGCTCTGCCGCGAGGATTCCGATTGTTGCGGCTCACCGGGTCTGCCCGGAGGCAACGGCTCGGTTCGATGTAGCAAGAGCCCCGGCGAGCCCGTCGGGCGGTGCGACAACGGGCAGGCCTGTCGGCCCTCCGGCGCCATTTGCAAGCTCGCGACGACGTCTTGCAACGCCGAGAACAACTGCTGCGCTGGCAACGTCAATCTGGATCCCACGGTGTGCCAGCAAGATCTGCTCGGCATTCCGCGCTGCACGGCGGTCGGTGACTGCACCGAGGCCGGCTCACGCGCGGGCCAGCCGTGCGCAACGAGCGCGGATTGCTGCGGACTGCCTTGTTTGCCGAACGCCAGCGCCGGAGACGGTGGAGTCGCGTTCATCTGCGGTCCGAGCTGCGTCGACACCGGCGGGGCTTGCACGACCACGTCGGATTGCTGCTCGGGACTTCCGTGCGTGCTGCCGCCCGGGTCGACCCAGGGCATGTGTGGCGGCGGCACGAACCCCGATGGAGGCACCACACCCGACGGTGGAGGCATGCCCGATGGTGGAGGCGGATGCTCACTCTTCGGTCAGCAGTGCTCGAGCACGGCGGACTGCTGCAACTTCGTACCGTGCACGGAAGGCCGATGTGTCTTTCCGGTCTTCTAGGAAAGGCCCGAGCTGATGCGCGCCATTTTTTCTTCGGCATTGGGAAGCATCGCGCTGATGGCGATGCTGGTTTCCTGCGGCTCGAGCGGGTCCAACAGCGATGGTGGAGCGACGGATGCCAGCTCCGAGGGCACCGGCGCGGCGGGCGGCGGAGGCCTCGGCTTTGGTGGAGGCCTGATGGTCGACGGTGGCTCCGGCGGCTCCGGTGGCACGTTCAATCCCGACTCCGGCTGCGTCGCGCAGAGCCAGCGCGGTGAGAACATCCTCGTCGACATGTACGTCATGCTCGACATCTCCGGATCGATGCTCACCACGGCGGGCGGTGGCGGCACGAAGTGGGACGCTGTTCGACAAGCACTCGTCGACTTCGTGAACGACGGCCGCTCGTCGGGGCTCGGCGTCGGCATACAGTTCTTCCCCGTGTTCAAGCCCGGCGTGCCGGCCACGTGTTCTACTCAGGCAGAGTGCGGCGCGGATGGGCCGTGCACGATCACCGTCTGCGAAGGCAGTCCCGCCGTCGAGTTCTGCGCGGCTGACGGAGACTGCGGTGCGAACGGGCCGTGCGTTCCCTTCGGCCGTTGCTCGGGCGCTGCCCCCATCGGGTGTCGCACGACTACACCGGCCGATTGTCCAGCGCCGGAGACCTGTCAGCCGTTCACGAGTGGCGATTGCGCCGGCCGAACGTCCTGCAACGTCACCGACTACGAAACCCCTGCGGTCAGCATCGCCGAGCTGCCGGGTAACGCGGCCTCGCTCGTTGCTGCGATCAACGGCCAGATGCCCGTGGGCCTGACCCCGACGTTTCCAGCGCTCTCGGGCGCGATCAACCAGGCGAGCGCGTTCGCCCAAGCTTCAGCGGGGCACAAGGTCATCGTCGTGTTCGCCACCGACGGCGTTCCCACCGAATGCAGCCCGACCGACATCGCATCGATTCAAGCGGTGGCGGCCAACGCGGCCGGCGCCAGCCCGAGCATCGAGACCTACGTGATCGGCGTGTTTGCGCCGGACGAGATGACCGGTCGAACCAACGCGGACGCGATAGCGAGTTCGGGAGGAACGTCGACGGCGTTCATCGTGGACCCGGCGGGGAACGTGTCACAGCAATTCCTCGACGCCTTGGATGCGATTCGCGGCGGAACTCTCGGTTGCGAGTTTCAGATCCCCGATCCACCCGCGGGCGGAATGCTCGACTTCCAGAAGGTCAACGTGCGCTTCACCGAGGCGGGCAACGAGGCAACGGTCCTGAACGTCGCCGACGAGTCTCAGTGCGACCCGGCGAGCGGCGGCTGGTACTACGACGTGAGCCCTTCGAACGGCACGCCGACGAGCATCATCGCCTGCCCGGCGAGCTGCGACGACTTCACGAGCTCCGTGAACGGGCAAGTGGACATCGCGCTCGGGTGCCAGACCATCGTCGCCCCGCCGCGGTAGAACGCGTCGAGTATCGCGCGACCCCTCGGCTCCTTCGGCAGCGAGCGAGCTCTTACTTCC
This sequence comes from Polyangiaceae bacterium, assembly GCA_029261965.1. Classification (GTDB taxonomy): domain Bacteria; phylum Myxococcota_A; class Polyangia; order Polyangiales; family Polyangiaceae; genus JAJDAH01. The sequence goes on along the minus strand of JAJDAH010000114.1, from coordinate 9,862 downwards.
GAAGCGACGCCCGCAACGGTCGTAACCTTTCGTCCAGCTCCACCACGCCATGGCCGATGCCCGCGCCCGTTCGGGTGTACCGGACGTCGCCAATGTGAACCCGGTAGCCGCCGTCGCCACTTTCGACTCGGTAGCTCGGGAAACGTAGCCAGTGCTTGAACCCCGCGACCTCTGGCGAAGCCATGGCGGCTTCGGCTTCGGGCCCTTCGCCTCGCGGGATGGGAGGGTGGCTCTCCGTGAAACGCTCGTTTCCGAGAAAGTCGACCTCGAGGAAGAGATAGCGGTTCGGGGTGACGGCGATGACGTCGCGCACGAACGGATTGGCCGGCAGCGGGCCGGCCATCAGATGCTGCACGGTTTCGTTGCGACGTTCGAGAAACGCGCGGGCCTGCGAACGCGCCATCGAGGTGCCCACGAGCATGAGCGCGATGTACACACCGAGCAACGCGACACACGTGCGCGCGACGAGGTGGGCGCGTTCGACGACGATCGGCCGAGCTCGCGCAAAGACGATGGCGGCGACGATGGCGAGCCAAGCGACATCGACCCCCAAAGGAGTCGACGGTGACAGCACCACGACGCCGGTGGTTGCCAGCCCGAGCACGGACCAGGCTCCGATCCCCATTTTGGACTTCGAGTTGGCGAGCACCACGGCGGCGGCCATCGACAGCCACATCCACGGATCGACGATGAAGATGGCGTCGCCGTAGAACCAAGTTCCGTCGAACGGCATCAGGAGGCGAACCCCGTAGTTGTTGAGCCAGTCCAGAAACGGGTGGCTCCAGACCGAGAGATACGCGAGCGCGAGCAGCCGGCCGGACCTTGGACGCTCGAGATCGGGGCGCTTCTTTCGTTGGAGTCTGTCCAGGGCGAGCATGACGCCGACGAGCACGAAAGGAAGCAGAGCCATCGCCAGCACGCCGTGTGTCCAGCCGCGGCGGATCCCGTACATGGCGTCCGCACCGGCCAGAGTCGCCAGGGCGTCGACGTCCGGGAGATTCGCTCCGATGACGAGCGTGGGCATCGCCAGTCGAGACACGCGTCGAAGCCCGGTCTCGCCGAGACAGGCACCGACCAAGGTGTGGGCGAGCGGATCCACCAAGCGGATGAATAGAGCGGCCGCCTGGGGACGGCCAGCCTCGGAGATTCACTGGCTCGAATTGCGCGGTTGGGCGAGCATGGCCGCCATGCCCAGCGTGCTCGAGCCGTTCGCCGATGGCGTGTGGACCGTCACGCGCGATCTTCGCTTCTTTGGGATCGAAACCGGCTCGAGGATGAGCATCGTGCGTCTACCCGACGAGCGGCTCTTCGTGCACTCGCCCGGCCCGCTCGACGACGAGCTTCGCTCAAAGGTCGACGCCGTGGGGCGAGTCGTCGCCGTAGTTGCCCCGAGCAAGTTCCACCACCTGCACGTTGCCCAGTGGCAAAAGGCCTACCCCGAGGCCAAGCTCGGATGTTGCCCCGCGCTCGTGGAGAAGCGGGCCGATGTGCGCTTCGATTACGTGCTCGGGGACGCGCCAGCTCGTGAGTGGGCCGGCGAGCTCGATCAGGTCCATTTCGCGGCGCGGACGATGGAAGACGAGGTTGTCTTCTTTCACCCGCGGAGCCGCACGTTGATCTGCTGCGACGCCATGTTCAATCTGCGCCACCATCGTTCGCCCATGACTCGTCTCGTCGCCCTGGCTCTCTGGAATCGCCAGCCGGGCGCCACGTGGCTCGAGCACCTGATGATGCGCGACCGTCAGAGCGCTCGCGAGCAGCTCGGCCGCATGCTCGATTGGGACATCGAAGGCATCATCCTGTCCCACGGTCCGATGGTGCGATCCGACGGCAGAAACTTGCTGCGACGTGCCTACGGCTGGCTGCTCTGAGTCCGCGCGAACGGGCGAGTACCTTCCTTGCTCGCTGGCGCAGCCGGAGACGATTCTCAACGCTCCATTCAGTATATTTCTGCTTTTCCCGCAGTAGCTCTTGACTGAGCTGCGTGCCCATAGCTTGATGGCGGGGCGACGCGGGGGGCGCGATTCGCCCGACGTGAACCGGGGAGGAATTCGATGGCGAGCTACTATTTCGGGCTGTTCAAGAAGCTTCAGGTTTTTGATCACGTGCCCAAGGCGGTACCGACGGTGCACGGGGCGAGCCCGCCTACCGGCGGAATGAATCTCAACGATCCGCAGATGCTCTTCGGCGCGAGCAATCGCGGCAATCTTTTGGGCACCACGCCCGCCGATAGTCCCATCTGGCGCATCCTCGACGCGCGTGCGACAGGCACTCCGCCCTTCGGGACAGTCACCGTCGGCTCCGTCGACTGGTTAGCCATGCCGCCGCAGTTCCTCCCAGCTTGGGTGGACTTTCAGGATACGCCCACGGCCTTCAAGGCGCTCGACGAGCTCGCGGCGTGGATCACCGCTGGCAAGGTCAATGACGTTCCGACGGACGCCATCATGGCGCAGCCCGCCACGTTCACGCCCACGACTTCGGGGCTCGAGCCCTTCGTCTGCAGCTACGCCACGGACCAAGGGGATCGCGGTCCGCCGAGCCCGGTGCCGAACAACTTCTGGTCGACGTCGCTCATCTATCTCGTGAGCCCGGCGACCGGTTTGAACGTGAACCCTCCGGAGCTCGCTGCGGCGGCCATCTACAACCTGGTTGCCGTCATTGGAAACAAGGGTGACACCGGCGGTGGCCGCTACTACGCGAGCGGAACGAACGCGGCCACGCCGGACGGTGAGGTCGTCGAAGCAAAAGCGTGGGTCATGGTGTGGAACACCTCCATGAGTCCGGCGGTCCAGCTTCCTGCGGCCTCGAACATGGACCCGAACGATACCAATGGGGTCTACGACCAGTTCTTTCTTCGCCCCGGCGAATACGACGTGGCCGGTTGGAAGCTCGAAGTGCAAACGGTCTTCGATGGGCTCGTCAAAGCCATCGACGACGCGGGGGTGCCACTCGGTGGTCTCACCGCCGAAGAGTGGGTCAAGGCCGAAGGCGCGCATCTCTGCGCCAAGGTCGTGATCCGCAAAGCCAGCGGTTCCTGGCCGGCGACGAATACGAGTCCGAAGGACAGTTGGCAGATCGCGCAGCGGAATCTCAAACCGCTCGCCGACGACCTGGCGGTGTCCAGCACCGATCCGAACATTCTTTGGAACTACTTCATGAGCGGCGACATGTTCTTCTTCATGGCGCCGCCCCCAGGGGGAGGCGAAGAGGGCAAGGGCGATGAGCGTTGGGGGAAGAACAAGCTCATCATCGACGACGCCGAGCTCAGAAAGCAGGGGATCCGGCTGTACTTGGCGATCCCGCGCGAGAGCGTCAAGCGCTGGCTCTGGCGGACACCTCTTCGAAAGTTGAAGCGCCTCGACGAAAAGGCAGCCGCGCGGCTGAAGAACCCCTTCCCGGAAGGCGACATCTACGTGCTCCCCAAGGGCGCGACCGTGGAGTTCCCGCGGCTCGGCCAAGAGTTCCTCGCGATGGCGATCGGCATTCAGTACAGCAAGCGCCGCATGACGGCGGGCAAGGTCGGCGACCTCACGATCACCCAGACGACGACCGTGCCGAAGGTGGATCCGAAAAAGCAGTGCTACGAACTGGTCGAAAAGATCGCCGGTGGTTTCACGATCGAATTTACGATGTTCGATTCGCGCAAACCGCCCCGCAAGACCAAGCCGAAGAAGCCGCCGCGCAAAGGGGCCGCTCGGAAGAAACCCGCGAACGCGTCGAAGAAGCGCCGTCGCTGAGCCGTCAAGACGTTGAGCTCTCCGCTGGATGCGCGGCCCGTAGCGCCGTCGCATCCAGCGTCACCAGGTGCATCATGGCCGACATGACGACGGCGGTTCCGCTCTAGATCAGCTTCCGCGCGGTGAAAGCACGTAGAGGCGAGTGTTCTTCAAGCCGCGCACGCGATGAGCGTTCTCGGCGTCTTGGTAGGCGCGACGGGTCACCATGTGCCGAAACGCGGCGCGAGACGGATACCGCACGAGGTAGATTTCGTGCCATCCGCCCTCCAGCGCTCGCGCGGACCACACGATCGATCCCCCGACGCGCGCCACGTCGCGCGCGGCGACGACGCCGTAACGTTGATACGCCGTCTTGTCGCGGTACTCGAGCAGGTTGAACATGTACGCGGGCGCGTCGGGCGACTTCGACAAGAAGCGATCGAGCTGGGCCTGGGTTGGATGAAGCTCGTCCCCGCGGGCAAAACCGTCCAGGCCGTCCCCCTTCGACTCGCGGACGGGAACCTGTTTCAACACGCGGAAAAGGGCCGAACGCGCCCCGTGCGCGACAGCGGAAAGCGGCGAGGCTTCCAGGGTTTCGACGACGTTCTCCCCGGTCGGCCGTGCGCCATCGACGAGCTGCACTCGGCGCGCGCCGAAATCGTCCGGGCCAATGAACACCTGCTCGAGATCGTAGTCATCGGCGACGCGAGCTCTGCCGCCCGCGTCGTCGGTAGGCCCACGGAGGAACGTGACGAACACACCCCCAAACCTATCAGACGATCGCTTCGAGAGACTTGCCGAGAATACCTACGTGGAGCTCGCCCGGCAAAGACTGCTCGCCACCTGTTCCACGCGCGCCTCCACACTTCCTTCTAGATCGCGGCGCGGGGGTGCGCGCTCGGTGAAGAACGAGTCGCGCTGTGTGAACGAGATCCCGTCGCGGCGGTGCGGATCGCGGTGTGTGGACGGGTCGCGGCGCGGTGTGCGAACGAGATCGCGCTGCGGCGGCGCGAGGGCGCGGTGCGATGCGGGGGCGCGGTGTGTGAACGAGGTCGCGCCACGGTGGTGCGGTGCGATGCGAAGCGCGGTGCGATGCGGTGCGTGAACGGTGCGATGCGGGGGCGCGGTGTGTGAACGAGATCGCGCCGCGGCGGCGCGGTGCGACGCGAAGCGCGGTGCGTGAACGGTGCGATGCGGGGGCGCGGTGTGTGAACGAGGTCGCGCCGCCCCCGTCGCCCCGCGCCGCCCCGTCGCCCCGCGCCGCCGCTAGAACCGCGTATATCCCCCGTCGAGCGTCACCGAGTCCCCGGTGTGAAAGCTCGACGCCGGCGAGGCGAAGTAGACCGCGATCGCCTCGAAGTCCTCCGGCGTGCCCCAACGGTGCGCCGGGGTGCGGTGGAGAATCATCTCGTTCATCTTGTCCCAACTCTTCGCGTGCTCGGTCATGTCGGTGTCGATCCACCCCGGCAGAATCGCGTTGGCTTGAATGTCGTGTTTGCCGAGCTCCACCGCGAGCGACCGCACGAGCGCACACACCGCCGCCTTGCTCGCGGAGTAGTGCTCGCCCCGCGGAATGCCGAACGTCGCCCCTATCGATGCGGTCACCACCAACTTGCCGCCACCCCCCCGCGCCACCATGTGCTTGGCGATCTCCCGAAAAGTCAGAAACACCCCCGTCAGATTCACCGACAAGATGCGGTTCCACTCGTCGGCGCTCATCTCCAGGAATGGCGTCGTGTTTTTCATGATGCCCGCGTTCGCGAAACACGAGTCCACCCGCCCGAACTTCCCGAGCGTCGCTTCGAGGGCGGAGGCGATCTGGCTCTCCTCCGCCACATCGCACGCCACCGCGTGAGCCTCCCCCAGCTTCGACAGCTGCTCGACGGCGGAGGCGTTCTTCTCCTCGCTGCGCCCCCAAACACTCACCTTGGCGCCCGCCTTCGCGAGGCCGCGGGCCATGCCCAGCCCAATCCCCCCGTTGCCGCCGGTGACCACGGAAACATGGCCTTTCAGGTCGAAGCTCATGCAAGCGCCCCTACCACTTTTTTTCTCAAGTTTCCCTCGCTCCGACCGCTCAGCTTTGGTGATGGCGACAATACCCGGCCTCTCCGGCGCACTCGACTCGGCCCTCGGCGGGATCCGAACGGCCTTCGCGCGCGCAGACCGCGCCGCGGACAAGGTCGCCAAAGCCGGAATCAGCGGCCGAGGCGGCGTCACCGTCTCCGCCGAAGCCCGCGACGCAGCCTCCGCCGACCGAGTCCGCGAGCCAGATCTCGCCGAAGGCATCCTCGACCTGCGCATCGCCAAATACGCGGCCATGGCGAACATGCGCGTGGCATCGACCGTCGGCGACATGCAGAGCGAAGTCGTCGACCTCGTGAAACCGCGCGGCCGCTGAGCGGAGACTCAGCGGACGCGACGTCGACGCATCGGTGGGGCGTGCTGAAGTAGGCTGTCAGTTCGCGTTCTCGGCAGAATCGTTCACTCGCCGGTGGTGCAACCTCGGCCCGTGAGCTTCGTTCCGAAGGCGAGCACATCCTCGAACAGGAATCCTTTGCCCGTGTCGCTGACCTTTGGCTGTTCGTGCACCGTCATGAGCCCGAGGTACTCGAGGGTTACCGAAGCCTCGGGATTCGGGTTCAGCGACAGAACGTCGACCCAGCTGATGTGCGACGAATCCTCGTCCGCGGTTCCAGTTGGATGTGCCTGAGTGCCGTCGATCGGGATCCAATCGTGGTGGTCGTGGCCGGCAGCGGCTGCCCCGCTTTCCGCCTCACGGTAGCCGCCGGTCTTGCCGTTCGAATCATCGGGCTCGTAGGCACACGCAGTCGTGGGCCGGCTCCGGACGGCGAACACGAGGGGATTGTCCTTGGCAGCGGCGGTGGCGACCGCCGCCCCGCGGACCTTCTGAACCGCCGGGAGCAGCAGCGCGATCGATTCCGTGCAGACCCACGCGTCGCCGGTCTCCGGGTGCACCGAGAAGCCGTCACACGCGGGAGTGACGTCCTTCGGACCAGGGATCGGATTTTCGGTTCCAGTTTCCGCGACGACAATCAGCTCCTCTGGGATCGCTTGCGTGCTGCTAACCGGCGTGAGCACGAATGGGGCCAGCGCCTGCCCGTCGAGACTGCCGTATTCGATGTGGAGGGACTCGCTCCCGATGCCACCCACCTGGAGGTAGTTGCGCGCCGAACACGCGATGATCGTCTCCGCGTCGACTTCGTAGAGCGCGGGCTCTGCGCAGGTGGCGACGTCCGCCGAGAAGGGTGTGGAGCGGTCGATCTCCTTCGTGATCACCAGTGGGCGGTGCTGCCGCGCTTCCGCGGCGCTCCCACCGATATCGTCGCCTGTGGCCATGGCGCATCCGGTCAGGAGGGCCATCCCGCCCGCAGCAATACTCATTGCAATTTCACTGACATAGCGCATCGGTTCCTATCTCGTTGTTGGGGGCCACGTGCCCGCTTCAAGAGGCAAGTGACGCTGGAGCCAATCCGGTTCAAAAAATAGTTCACGGAGGCGCTCTTTCGCTGCTTTTCCGCGGCCGAGGTGCGAGCCCGGCGCCCCTCTGCGTGTATCGTGACAGAGAGCTGGCAGTCATTCCGCGGGGGAGATCGAGAACGGGATCGGGTCCGTTCGCCACGACCGCGACGCCGTTTGGTGGTGGGACGACGATGACGCCTTGCGCCGCGCCCGGCCGCGCCCCCAAGAGCGGGGGGCCGTCGCATGTCGTCTTGTTCGAAAACCCCGTCAACGCGTTCGCCTACGCGATCTCGGCTCTAGTTTCTGGCTAGTGCTAGTTCGGGCTGAATTGAACGAACGACCCTTCAAACGAACCTTCGACCCGGCCGCCCGGCTCCATGCTCGCCGCATCCAGCGTGATGGTGCCTCCGCCCCCGAATCCAATCAACTCGAAGTCCACTGTGGGTTCTTCACCCAACTCGATCAGCAGCAGTTGCGTTTCCATGCCGTGCATCGGGTGCTGGCCCACGTTGAAGTACACCTTGGGCAAGGCAAGCAACAGAAGTCGGAAGCGCCCATTCGCTAGAGGATTCAGCAGAACGATTTCAGCCCGGTGCGGATCGGTCTCGGACAGGCCCGCCAGGGCGAGCAATGGGTCCGGCTGCCAGGGCTGACCGTCTAGCGAGAGATTCGCCGTGTTCCCGCCAGATTCGGGTGCATCGCTGCCCCAGGTGGTCGAGAAGGTGCCTGAGAAAGGAGTGCGTGCATCGGCACGGCAGGTGGGGACGCCCTCCGCGCCCGGACCGTCAATCCAATCCTTGGCATTCTCGATAGCGCCCAGCTCCGAGCGCAGGGCGGCGCCCTGCTGCAGGATGAAGTCCCGCGTGTCTTGGACCGCGGCCGTCGGCGGATCGGTCAGTGCCTCGATGCGATCGACTTCCGCTAGCAGCTCATCTTCGTTCCAAACTTCGTCGGACAACAATTTCAAGCGTTCGAAGTACATGGCTCGGCCTTCGGCGTGTCGATACAGCCGATTGGCGATCGCTCCTGTTGCGAGCACCGACACGTCGTGGGGTTGGCTTCCGATGTCGTCGACACCAGTGAAGGCGCCGTCAGTTCCCCATGGGATGAAGAAAAAACGATCACTCGTCGGGTCGTGATAGGTCAGGTAGTTGTTCTGGCCGCCCGTGTAACTGTCCCAATGCCCCACCATCACTTCCATGGCCCAGAAGGTCATGAACGCGTCGAGGTCTATGACCTTACCCAGCTCTTCGAACAAACGAGCGTCGTCTACTTGGAGGGCAGCCACGACGGCATCGAGATCGCTGCGGTCGTTTTCGAATTCGTTGGTCTTGAGCTCCATTCGATCCACAAGTGTGTCTATGAAGTCGGCTCCTTGTCCTTCATAGAGGTTGCCGCTGTCGTCGTCGAAGTGTCGCCGCAGCATCGGCTTCTTCACACTTTCGACGTTCGAGTAGATCCCGAGGTCCTCGCCATTCACCACGACGTGCGCGAAGTTACAGCGGGAGGCGACCGACCCAGCTTTCGAGAACAGGCCGTAGGCCAGACATTGCCTCAGGTTCGAGAGGTCCTGGCGATTGTTGTTTAGCGTCAAGCGCTTCATGTCCGCGTGTCTTCGACCATCAACAAACTTACCAAAGTTTACTTTCAGCGAGGGGCGTGCCGTGGACAGCGAGCCCAGGAATCCTTTCTTGCGCACCGCCACATCGTCGTAAGATTCTCCGTCGACCGTCACTGTCGCGTGCACGTACGTGTATGCGTAGTCCAACGAGCAACCCGTCAAGGCATCCAATAAGTCGCGCCCTTCTTGGCGCACCGTGTCCCAGTCCTCCGGGTCGAGATCGATCTCCACTTCGATCAGGTGGTCGGGATCGAATAGAGCAACACTCAAATCCGGACCCGTCTCCGCGTCGGTCGAGCTCGGACCGGCCGCGCTGGGATCGCCCTTCGCTGCCTCACCACATCCACAACATAAGAGGATAGTCGTGCCGAGGATCGCCCCCCATGGAGACGCTTCAGCCCACAGTCTCGACATGTCGCCTACCATTCTACGTGTCAGTCCGTGCGCTGCACAACTGCCGCATACGTCGCGCCTTGCCGCTCACGAGGTCGCGCCGCTCCACAGGCCTCCGCACCATGATTCCGACAGGACATCCTGCTGACGAACGAATTCGGCGACCAGAAGCCCGCAATCCAGTGGCTGTCGAAGAGCGGGCGAGCACGACGGTGGAAGCAGATGGCCGCCACCGCAGACTGCTACATCATGCCAGCCGTCGTTCTCGTGCACGCACGCGGCATGGCCGACCCCTGGTGCTTGGCGACGTCGCGCGACGATCTGACCGCCGCGCACGTCGTCAAGCTCTACGGTCGTCGCTTCACGATCGAGGAGACCTTCCGCGACACCAAGGACATCCACTTCGGCCTCGGGCTCTCCGCTACCCACATCGGCAGCGCCGCACGTCGAGACCGCCTGCTCTTCGTGGCTGCCCTCGCCTACGTGCTCATGACGCTGCTCGGCGCAGCCTGCGAGCGTTGTGGACTCGACCGAACCCTGAAGGCCAACACCACCAAACGACTCTCCGCATCATGTCGCTCGGGAGGATCACAGTGTCGTCGATGTCAGCGATTGCGACCTCCTGACCTTTGACTCGCCAGGTGGTCGGCTC
>JAJDAH010000113.1 GCA_029261965.1 Polyangiaceae bacterium | reverse complement strand
ATCCGTCGGCGCCGGCGACCCCAAGAGCAGCTGCGGCGGCCGCCAAACCGCCTACTCGAGCGGCAACCTCGACCAACTCATCGTCGGAAAAATCAAAACCGAGCTAGCCGCCCTCGACGCGAACCCACTGCGCATCGCAGGCCTCGGCATGGACGAAAAAGCCAAGCCGTGCGACGAGCGAATCGTCATGGCGCAGTAGGTCCACACTCAATCGATGCGCTCGCAGGGCGGCACAGTCGTGTCGCCCCGCGACGCGTGCGGCCTTCCTAGCCGGAACGGAAATCGACACCAGCGCAGAGCCTGGGGTGCACCGCCCGCTCCCACGTGGGAGCGCACGCCATCGACCGCGCCACGCGTTGTGATGCGGCAACTACTGGCGGACACGCTTGGCGAACGCCGGTGATTCTGACTGGCTCGGCTCGAGCGCGACGTAGGTGAAGAACCCCCGCCAACGACGGCGCGTCATCAGACCCCACAGTCCGGTCACACTTGCCCGGCCAAGAAGACCGTGATTCGCTTCGGCCGTCTTAGGTCAGACAACCGGAGGGACTGATGGGCGCAAAGACGTGGATGCTCGTGTACACCGATGGGGATCCGATCGACATCCTCCGCGCCAGCCCGGAGTTGAACAGGGACGAAACGCGGAGGTTCGCGGAACACTTATTTTCAAAGCACGATCTCGTGCCGGGAGGTGATGGCGATCTGCTGTACACGAACCCTCCAGACGAGGAAGTCTTCGTCGGTTGCTTTCCGGGACTGACTGTCGTTGCCGCAGCGGAAGTCGGCATCGACTATCCGTCGAAGCTGGATTCGTCGTTCCTCGATGCCGGGAATGGTCGCACCTTGTACCTCTTCGCGATGCACAGCGTCGTGGACTGGTTCGCGTTTGCTATCTGGGAGAGGGGCAAGCTGAAACGCGCGCTCAGTTTGTCTCCGGACAGCGGGATCCTCGAAGACCACGGTGCCCATCTCGACTTCGAAAGCCCGTACTGGGATGGCGAGCACTCGCTAGATCCCGAAGACGGATATGCCCTGCCCTTTCATCCGCTCGAGTTTGGCGAGGATGCGCTCTTGGCGTTGCTCGGATTTCAATACGAGGGATACGTCGACAAGTGGAGCGTGCAACCCGAGAGTGTCCCGCTCGTGAGGTTCAAGCGGAGATAGCTCCAACCAGATTTCTTCGAACCCCGGCTGCATGCTCCGCCCACGGCGGACCGGATGCCGATACCAGTACTGCAAGCGAGAATTCTTCGCGGTACAGTCTGCGCCCGTGTTCGAGCGACGATTCGAAAACTGGGGCCGCACCTTTTCGTGTCGGCCGGCGGCCCGCGCTTTTCCGAGAACCGAGGCGCAGGTCGTCGAGCTCGTCCGTGCTGCTCGAATCAAGGGGCGGCGCGTCAAGGTCGTCGGCGCCGGGCACTCGTGGTCGGACATCGCGCTGACCGACGGCGTGCTGGTCAGCCTCGACCGGATGAACCGCGTCATCGACGTCGATCGCGGGCGCCGGTTGGTGACGGTGCAGGCCGGCATCCGCCTCACGGACCTGAACGTAGAGCTCCAAGGGCTTGGGCTCGCGATGCCCATCTTGGGGTCGATCTCCGAACAGTCGCTCGCCGGCGTCATGAGCACCGGCACCCACGGGAGCAGCCTCGCGTGGGGCAACATGGCCACGCTCGCCCGGAGCTTGCGTCTCGTCACGGCGTCGGGAGACGTGCTCGTTCTCGATGCCGGGGACGAGCGCTACCACGCAGCCGCCGTCGGCCTGGGCGCGCTGGGCATCGTCACCGAGGTCACTCTCGAGGTGGACGCACGATTCAACCTCGCCGAAGAGACTGAGCCGGTCCCCTTCCAAGATGCCGTCGCCGACCTCCCGAACATCGCGCGATCCGCCGAGTACGTGAAGCTTTGGTGGTTACCCCATACCGACGTGGTTCAGGTGTTTCGATATCACCGCACGGACGAAGCCGCGGAAATCCGGCGCTGGTCTCGGTGGTTCGACAAGCACGTTCTGAACGGTGTGCTGTTTCCGTTCGGGCTCTGGGTCGGCAAGGTCCAGCCGGACCGCATCGACGAGATCAATGCCGGAATCGCCGAAAAGACTTTCGTGCGCGGCCGACGCGTGGTGCCGAGTGAGCTCGGTTTCAACCTAGCGATGCCCCCGGTGCATCGAGAAACCGAGTACGCCATCCCCGTCGAGCACACCGCGGAGGCGTTGAAGAAGCTCCGCGAGCTCATCGATCGAGAGGGTCTCAAGGTCGGGTTCATCACCGAGGTGCGGTTTGTCAAGGGCGACGACAACTGGATGAGTCCCGCCTACGGGCGCGACACCTGCCAGCTCGGCGCCTATTGCCACCATGGGCGCGACGCCGACCGGTACTTCGCCGGGGTGCGCGAGCTGATGAGCCAATTCGACGGGCGCCCACATTGGGGAAAAGAGCTCGACCTGACCCCAGAAGAAGTCGACCGCGCCTACCCCAAGGCGAAGGACTTTCGAAAGCTCGCGTTCGAGCTCGATCCGGAGGGCGTCTTCACCAACACGTTCCTCGATCGCGTGCTTGGTGCCCAACGCAAGCTCGCATGAACGACTCCTAGCGATGGCCCGAAATGCGAAAATCCCCGAGCCACCAAGGGCCCGGGGATTGCCTTATCGCAGGTAGAGCTGGCTCAGCTTCGGCGACGACGTCGACCGACGAAGAGACCGGCTAGCGCGGTGAGCGCGAAACCCGCCGAGAGCGGCGCGCTCGAACTCGAGGTCGGGCTGACGGCGCAGCCGCTGACGCTCACTTCGCCTTCGGCCTGGCAGCTGCCACCCTCGCAAGAGGCACTGCCGCTCGCCATCACTTCGATGTTGAGCTCCGCCTTGAGGGCATCGAGGCACTCCTGCAGGTTGCCGCCATGGTCGACGTACTGGCTGTCACAGAACAGCGCGCCTTCGGGCTTCGAGCACTCCGCCTCGCATCCACCCTGGAGCGACGCGCTGCAGCTGACCTCGAGCATGGCCTGGCAGTCGATCTGACAATCGAAGTTGGTGTCCGCCGTGCAGGAGCCCTGGCAGCTGGCCTGGCACTGGCCGCTGCATTCCGCCATCGGCGGGGTGCCCTCGCAGCTCGCTTCGCACTCTCCCGAGCACGTCGCATCGCAGGAAGCCATGCACGACCCTTCGCAGGACGCCCGGTCGGCTTCGCCTTCACATTTGCCCATGCAGTTGGCCTCGCAGCCACCCATACAGCTGCCTTCGCAGTTGGCCGAGCAGTCGAAGTTGCCGGGGTCGACGTCGCACTCGGCCATGCAGCTGCCCTCGCAGCTGGCATCGCACATGACGCTCGGCAAATCGCACATGCCGTCGCAGGAGGCGTAGCCTTCCGCAGAGCAGGCCGCTTTGAAGTTGATCGGCTCGCAACGGGCGGTGCAGCCGCCTTCGACTTCGAGCGAGCACTCGGCGCTGGCTTCGACGCTGATGTCGCCGCAGGCCGCGAGCCCGGCGTGGGCGTCCGAAGCCGTGAGCAACGGCGCCGCTAGAGCGAGCGCGCCTACCATGGCGGGAATCGTCAAATGTCGCATCGTCGGTCTCCTGATTGTCTGGAAGAAAGGAAAGGTGCCGGCTGGCATTTTTCTACGGAGAGGTGCCCTGGCTCCTTCCCGCAGACCAGTGTAGCAATACTCGAGCCAGCGGGCCCAGTGGCCCGATGGGCGCTGATTTCAGGGCAACCCCGGTTAGACGGGCTGGCCCGGGCCGAGCTTCATCCTGACTCCGGCGCCCCACCCGTGTCGTCTGGCGACAACACGTAGCCGGCCCGGCGCAGCGTCCGAACGATCTTGGGCAGGGCATCGAAGGTCGCTTCGGCGTGGATGTGAAACAGGACGACCCCTCCAGGCCCCACTCGGCGGAGAACGCCGTGCGCGATGTCGTCGGCCGGCAGGCCCTCCCAATCGTGAGAGTCGACGTCCCAGAGCATCAGACGGTAGCCGAGCTCGCTGGCGATGGCCTCCACTCGAGCATCCGTGGCGCCAAAGGGAGGACGTAGAAGATCGCACCGACCATGCCCAGCCCCGTTCTCGATCTCGTACCGGACGCCTCGGTCGTCGAGATCGGTGAGGTCGCGGTGGTTCAAGGTGTGGTTGCAGACGCGATGACCGTCGGCGAGCGCCCGCTCTACCCACTCGGGGTGAAGCTTCGCCCAGCGGTTCTCGGGAAAGAGAATCGCCCGAACTCGCATGAAGCGCAGATCATCGAGCAGCCGCTCTGCTTGCCCAGGTTCGTGCGGAGAGTCGTCGAAGGTGAGCACGACGTGAGCGCCGTCACCCGGCGCAAGAGGCGGCGGCGGCGGCACGTGAGCGCGAAAGCTCCAAGCCGTATCGAGCAGTGGGGTGCCACGCGCGCCGTCCCCAGCGATGCGCACCGTGTGGATCGTGCCCTCGTGCCACCGGCTCGGGTGCCACGCGAACGTGCGCGGGCTCGTCCACTCGAACACTCCTGGCGTTGGTGGATCGACGACGAATTCGGCTTCCACCGAACGTCGATCGACGGCGCGGTCGAACCTCACGCGTATGGGCTCGGCGAGGGTGACTCGACCTTGCGGAGAAAGGTCCGTGATGACACCCGGCCGCTCGATGGGCTTCGAAGGCTCAGCCGCGAGGTCGGGGGGCGGCGGCGTGCCGCCCGAAGCTGACGCGAGAGGCGCGGAGTACGTCACGAGCGACAGGCCCACCAATGCCCACGCCATTCGTCTCGAGATCCCGTGCCTCGTCATTTCTTTGTCGACGGGGTGCGACCCCCCGTAGCTCGGCCGCATCCTATCGTGTTCGCTTACCGAAGTGCGCGTTCGTTCGCGTGCGTGACGCAAGGCGACGACGCAGTGCATCGACGGATACGTGACTCGCCAGCCGCGATGAGTCATCGTTTGATCGTGGCTCTGCGCGCGCCCCTCGCTCCCGACCGCCGACGATTCGCCCGCAGGGGATTTCTGGGCCTGGGCGTGGCCGCGGCGTCTGCGGTTTCGGGCCTCGGCCATGCGCGCAACTCGCGAACCGCGATCGACGGCTTTCGCACGCTCGACCTGAAGCTCGACGGCGACCCTCGAGTTTCCAATCGAGCCCTGGTGCTCGTCCCCGAGACCCTCGATCCCACGAAAAAACATCGCTCGGTCGTGCTTCTGCACGGCTACGGCCAGGCGCACCGCGTGCCTTCGGCCCTCGACGCGTGGTGGCGCCACTATGGCGGCGCGGAAGCGCACCGCCGGTTGCAAGCTCCACCGCTACGACGTGCGCGATCGAGCGTTTGGTATTGGGACCCGCAGCGCATCGACGACATCAACGCGGAGCTTTCGACTCACCCGTTCGAAGGCCTCGTCCTGATTTGTCCCGTGACGCCGATTCCCTACTTCGTCCGAGGGGCGTTCTCGAAATTTTCTTCATGGGTCGAAAAGACTCTGCTGCCGACGGTGCGGGACAAAGTCCCCATCGGCACCGATGCCGCGAGCACCGGACTGGCGGGACACTCGATGGGAGGCAACGTCGCCCTCGAGCTCCTGATTCGAAAGCCGCATCTGTTCGGATCGTTCAGTGGCGTGCAGCTCGAGGTCGCGAAAAAGAAGTCCTGGCGCTACGCCGCCCGGTTGGCCGCGGCGCTCGAGGGACAGGACCAACCCAAGATCCAGCTCCACACCGCGACCCGCGACCCGTATCGCAACGAGATCGTCAAGCTCCACCGACATCTCGAAAAGAAAGACGTGGCGTCCGAGCTCAGAAAGTCCTGGGGAGCTCACAACAGGCTCTGGATGCAGGAGCTCGGCTCGGTGGAAACACTGCTTTGGCACGACCGGACGCTCGAAGCACCAGCCTCACTCTAGGACCGAGCACACCTTTTTCTAGCGCGGCCGGCTAACTCCAGCACGACCGGCTAGGCCCGGCGCGGCCGGCTAGGGCAGACAGAAGTTCATCGGATCGGGGTCGTTGGGATCGCACTTCGTCCGCGGGGGATCTTTCGGGGCGGCTGGCGGTCGGGGAGCCGTCGGTTTCGGTTTGACCCCTTCTCTCTTCTCGAGAAGCTCACGATTCTTTTTCTCGAGCGCTCGGCGCTCCCGCTCCGCGGCACTGAGATCGCCTTCGATCGCTCGACTGCGAGCTTTCAGCCTCTCGAGCTCGCGCTTGGCGTCCTCGGCAATGCGATTCGTCTCGTCGAACACGGCCGCCGTCTCGACGATGCGCCGATCGGCCTCGGGCTTGATGCGACCGTAGTAGAGCCCGAGCGCCCCGCCGAGCACGATGACCGTGCCGATGCTTCCGAACACTGCGATAAGCCGATACCGACGCGCCTTCGAGCCTTCTTCGATCTCTCTCAGGCGCCGCTGATGCTCGAGCTGCTTCTCGATGACTTCGCGCTGGGCTTTCGCCTGCGCTTCGATCCTCGCCGCTTCGATCCGCGCCTGCTTGCTCGCTTCGAGCCGGGCGTCCTCTTCGTGGCGCCGGCGCTCCTCTTCGCGGCGCCGGGAAGCCTCGGCCTCCAGGCGTAGCTCGCGCTCCCGAACGGTTCTTAGCTCGGCTTCGAGCTTTCGGCCGCGTTCGGAAGCCAGCCGCCGAGCACGCTCGACCTCCTCCTGATCGATGCGGTCCTGCTCGATCGCCATCAGCTGATCGAGCGAAAACAAAACCGAGCTGTCCTCACGCTGCTCGCCCATTGCACAATACCTCCGTCGTCCGAGCGGACGAGCCGCTCGCGGTTCAGCCATCGGCGCCGGGCGCGCAACGATGGCGCCCGCGCGTCGTGTCTTCGTCTGACCGACGAGATCGCGAGAGCTTGGGCTCAGCCTGAGTTTTTCGGGCGCCGACGCCGACCCAAGCAGAAAAACAGTAGTGCGGCGATCGCGCTTGGCCCGAGCGAGCGCTGCGTCGTCGGCGTTCGGCACCCACATCCGCCCTCGTCGGCACCGCGCGCATCGGATCCGGCGCTCGCCGCCGAACCACCATCAGCTCCTGCGCCTCCGGTGCTCGTTCCCACACCCGCCGAGCCCCCCGAGGCGGAACCGCCCCCGGTCGTTGCCGCCGTGCCGCCCGCGCCGCCCGAGCCGGACGTGCCGCCGGTGCCCGTCGCGGCACCGCTGCCCGCGGTTCCGCCAGCGCCCGGCGCGGTCGCGCCGGCTTCGTACGCTCCGATGTCCGGCGTCGAGTCCCGCGCGAACCCGCGGATGTCGTCGGCGGGCATGTCGCTCGGATCCGCAGCACCAGCGGCGGGGCTCGCGGCGGCGATCGCGCCGTAGCGTTCCACCAATCTCGAGTGCTCCTCGCGGATCGTCGTCGAACCGCTGGGAAACGCTCCGGCATTTTCGTCCCACCGCGGCAGCACGATGCCCGACTGGTCGGTCGCGAGCCCCGGATCCGCCTCGACCCGACGAGCGTCGTCCGCCGGCGTCACCGCGCCCGACGACGGAAGCGCGCTGCCGCCGTTCCAATACAGATTGTTCTCCGCGGCGATCGTCGAGACGTCGACGTCGCCGTACACGTTGAAAATTCGAGTCCCCATCGTGCCGGTCGGATCGGAGAAAATGTTGTTTCTGACTCGGAAATCACTCACCTGCGGGTTCTGACCTTCCGTCCCGATGCGGAACCCGAAAGCCCCACTCGGATGGTCCCCGGCGATCGTGTTGGCACGCACGTGGATTCCTGCCGCGCCCTTGAATTGGAACGCACCGACGATTTGTGCGGCCGAGTTTCCGATCGCGAGATTGTTTTCGACGAGAGCGTCGGAGATCTCGACCTCGGCGACGCCGTCTTCGCCGAATTGCAGAAACGCCTGGTCGGTCTTGCCGCCCCAGTTCAGAAAAACGTTTCGCCGGACGATGTAGCGGGGGCTTCGCGCCGTCGTCGACGGCGCCTGGCGCTTGATGGTGATGAACGAATGCGAGTCGTTCGTCTGCCCGGAGCCGAAGAAGATGTTGTCCTCGATGGTGAGCTCTCCCGGCCGCACCGAATCGATGAGATCGGCGCCCCCGGCGTCCGCGCCGTCGTAGAAGAGGTTGCCGCGGATGACGATGTCTTTAGGAAACGCCGTGTCGGATCCGCGGTTGATCTTGAGCAGCTCGTTGCAGCGGCCAGGCGCGTTGTTGCCGAAGATGATGTTGTTCTCGAGGGTGAAGTCCGTCGCATCTTGCACGTGCACGACGAAAAACGGCTCGCGACCGTTCGGACAGGTGTAGGTCGCCGTGGCGTTGCTCATCACGAAACCGCTCACCGTCAAGTTGACGGCGCCCTCGAAAAAAACTCGAAGCACCTCGACCCCGCCGCCCGAATTGCGGAGCGTCGCGCGATAGGGATTTCGCGCTCGAACGACGACCCGGCTCGAAAAGCCGCGAGTCAGCGTCGCAAGGCCCTCGTAGGTTCCGTCTTCGACGAGCACTTCGTCTCCGCCCTGGACCGAGCCAAGCGCGTGGTCGACGCTCGCCCAGGGGTTGGTTTCGGTACCGAGCGCCGCGTCGTCGCCAACAGTCGACACGTAGTAGGTCTCGGCGGCTGCGGGTGAAACCAACATCGCCAACGAGAGCCCCAGCCCCATGCTCTCTCGCTTCATCCCGGTCATCTTCGACCGTGTGGGCGGATGTGCGCAACACGAGCGGTCCCAGTCCGTGGTAAAATCGCTCACGTGAAAAACTTCTGGTGGCTCTCGGTTCCAATTTCTGCACTCGCTCTTGCCGCGTGCGGTGGAACTTCGGGCTCCGAGCTCTTCGGGGACGGCAGCGGCGCGGCCGCTGGCGATGCAGGCTCGGGAGGCTCGACCTCATCGACCGGCGGAGCCGCGTCTGGAGGATCGCCCGGAAGCGGTGGAGGCACCGGCGCAGCCAGCGGCGCCGGCGGAATGCCCGGCGTCGGAGGAGCTGGCGCCACTCCGGGCGCCGGCGGAATGCCAGGGGTGGGCGGCACGGGTGCTCTGCCCGGGACTGGCGGCGCACCGGCAACTGGCGGCGCACCGGCAACTGGCGGCGCACCGGCAACCGGCGGCGCACCGGCAACCGGCGGCGCACCGGCAACCGGCGGCGCACCGGCAACCGGCGGCGCACCGGCGACCGGTGGCGCGCCTTCAACCGGAGGTGCCCCCGCCACAGGCGGCGCGCCGGGCTCCGGGGGCATGCCGGGCTCCGGCGGAACCGGTGGTGACGCGACGGGGGGAGGCGGCAACATGTGCCATCCGTCGATGTGCCCGAGCGGCGGGTTCAGCCAGCCTTGCTGCGCCGCGAACGATCAGTGCGGCATCATCGTGATGCTCCTCGGCGGAGCGTGCGTCGAGCGCAACGCTCCAGGTAGCCCCGACAGCAGCTGCCCCACCCTGCCCCTCGGACAGATCACCGTTCCGGGTTGCTGCAAACCCAACGGCACGTGCGGCTTCTTCGATCAAGCGCTCGGCCTGGGCTGCATCGATCCCACGCAGATCGGCCAACCGCCGGGCCGCTCCTGCACGCCCTGAGCTGTCAGGAAAACCGGCGACGACGCGCCGCCGCGAGCCCCGCGCCGAAGGCGAACATGAGCCAGTGACCCGAAGACGTCGTTCGCGACGCGGCCACGGTGCAACCCCCGGTCGATTCTGGATCGCTACCAGTAATTGGAGTCGCGCCAGCCTGGCCCATGTTGATGCCCGCTCCGCTGCCGCCCGCGCCGGGTAGCCCGCCGGCGCCGGGTTGGGCGCCAGTGCCGGTGCCAGCACCCGCGCCCGCCGAACCAGCCATGCCCATGCCCCCGGCTCCGCCGGCGCCGGGATCCGCCACCATGCAGGGGTTGCCGGCACACGTGCCGAGACAATCGAAAAGATCCGAGAAAAGCTGGTTACCGCTACAGGCCTGCTGCGAACCGCTACCGGTGGCGCACTGAAAGCACTGCCCGTCGCGGGCGCAGGCATTGCCCTGGCTGCAACACTGATTGTCGATGCAGTCGCCGCATGCATCCGGGTTGTTGAATCCACACGCCGCCGCGCCGCACTGGGTGCCACAATTGTCGATCCCGCAGACGCGGAAGGCCTGATAGAGCGCGTTCGTCGCGCAGGTTGCCGGCGGCATCATGCTCGTCGCGCAGTTGCGACAATCAGCGTCGTCCGCGCACGCGGTGGTCTCGTTGCAGCACTGAGCTTCGTTGCACGTGTTGCAGGTCGTGTCCGAAAACTCGAGCCCGCACGCCGGCGCCGTGCAAGCGGCCACGCCGGTGCATTCGGTAGGACAATCGTCGCAGGTGCATTGCACGACGGTCGCCAGATCCGCCTGACCTTGCGGCTCGGCCGTAGCGCAGGCCTGAACGCAAGCTTGATCGTTCATCGCGCAAGCGTTCGCACACGTGAGGAATCGGTCGCACGCGGTGCCGGGCGCGCAGGCCGCATTCTCTGCGGTGCACGGCCCAAACGACGTGGAGGCCGCCGTGCGGCACAACGTGCAGTCCACCGCGGGGGGTGTCGCGGCGAGGAAAGTGTCGATGAACGCCTCGTGGTTGGAGGTCCGGACCGAGACCCCGAATCCGGACGCGCAGCTAGCGCCGGAGCTGAACGAAGTGACCGACGCCACGCGTTCTCCCATCGCCGTGGTGCGGATGCCCGGGCCGCCGCTGTCACCGCGACAGGTGCCGGTCCCGTTCGCCCGGCTGTGGGTGACTTGGCTCGCGCTCAGATTGACAATCGTCTTCGTGACCGCATTGCGAATCGAGTTCATCGAATTCGTCTCGGTCTGGCCATAACCGACGAACAAGAGATTGATCCCGTTGGCGAGGTCGTCTTGGGCGGCGGTCAGGTGCGGAATCGTCGGCGTGGAACCGTCGGCTC
This sequence comes from Polyangiaceae bacterium, assembly GCA_029261965.1. GTDB lineage: Bacteria > Myxococcota_A > Polyangia > Polyangiales > Polyangiaceae > JAJDAH01. Next base: position 48,069 of record JAJDAH010000113.1, on the reverse strand, counting down.
CGATGTAGCGTACGACGGCAATGTCGTTCGGGTTCGAGACGTTGCCGTTGTAGCCCGGGTGGATGACGTACTCCTGAACCGGATGGAACGTCGAAGCCGGGAGGCTGGACGAGTAGTCCGTGCCCGGCACGACCAACAGATCGCTCTCCATGACGGGCTGAATCGGAGTGATGACGTTACCGCCGCCGTCCACGGCGACGAGGCAGTGGGCCGCGGTCAAGAGGTATCCGAACTGCCCGTTGACCGCGATGGTCGTCCCACTGCACGCGCCTCCGGTCTGGTTGATCAACGCCATCACGGCGGGATGAGTCGTGTCCGGCGCGCCGCCGAAAATCGACTGCGAATTCCGCGAGCTGTCGGTGGGGTCGACCGAAGAACAGGCGGCGAGAATCGCCGAGGCGACGAATGCAGAAGTGACGATACGCGGCTTGAGCACGGTGTTCTCCTCGAAGGAAGCGGGATGACCCGAGTGTACCTGAGAACGAAACTCGACCGTTGGCAGGTCTAGAGTCCCATCTGCTTGGCGATGATGACCTTCATGATTTCGTTGGTTCCGGCGTAAATGCGCTGCACTCGGGCATCCATGTACGCACGGGTCACCGGGTACTCGAGCATGTAGCCATACCCGCCGAAGAACTGCAGACACTCGTCGACGACTTCGCCGAGCATCTCCGTGTGCCAGAGCTTGGCGATGGAGCATTCCTTGACGAGATGCTTTCCCGCCATGTGCTCGACCAGCAACTTGTCGATGAAAGCGCGCCCGACCTCCACTTTGGCCGCGCACTCGGCGAGCTTGAACTTCGTGTTCTGAAACTTCGAGATGGGTTTGCCGAACGCATGCCGCTCTTTGGCGTAGGCGATGGTGTCCTCGAGGACTTTTTCGGCCTTCGCTTGGGCGCCGACACCGACGACGAGCCGCTCCTGCTGCAGGTTGTGCATCAGCTTGGCAAAACCCTCGCCTTCTTCTCCGAGCCGGTTCGCAACGGGCACACGACAGTCGTCGAACGCCATCTCGGAGGTGTCCTGGCTCGCCATGCCCATCTTTTCGAGCTTCTTGCCCTTGATGAAACCCGGCATGCCGTCCTCGACGACGATGAGTGACATGCCCCGGTGGGCGTTGTCGGGATTCGTATCGGTCTTCGCGACGACGATGCACAAGTCGCACAGCTGACCGTTCGAAATGAACGTCTTCGACCCGTTGAGCACGTAGAAGTCGCCGTCTCGGCGCGCGGTGGTCTTGACCCCGGCCAAGTCCGAGCCGGTGCCCGGCTCGGTCATCGCGATCGCCGTGATGAGCTCGCCGGCCGCGCACTTGGCGAGCCAGCGCGACTTCTGCGCGTCGTTCCCGAAGCGCGAGAGGTACGGGACGATGATGTCGGAATGAAGCGACATCGCGAACCCCGACTCGTACGCGTGGGCGAGCTCTTCGATGATGATGGCCGAATAGAGAAAGTCAGCGCCGGCGCCGCCATACTCTTCCGGAAGCCACGGGCACAAGAACCCGCTTTCCCCAGCCTTTCGCCAAGTCTCGCGGTCGACACTACCCGCCTCTCCCCAGGCCTTTTGCTTGGGGAGGATTTCGCGTTCGACGAACTTCTTGAACGATTGCCGGTAGAGCTGGTGCTCCTCGGTGAAAATGTCGCGCTCCACGTTGCCTCCGTTCGCCCGGGCGTCGGGCTGGCCGAGTATGACCTCGCGACCGGTCGAACGGGGGGCCGAAATGGCTCAAGAACACCTCGAACGAGCCGTTCACGAGTCGACCGACGCTCCGCTTTGTCCTCGATCAACCTTCTCCTGAGCCGCAGGAAACGCATGTTCTGGAAAAAGAAGCTCAGCAACAAGCCCGATCCGCCGCCAGCCAAACCTGTGAGCCTGCCTCCGGTCGAGCAACATGATTCGGACCGCGCCCTCGACACGCTCGCGGTTTTTCTTCGGGCCATGGGACAACACGCTTTCGACGTGGACGAGCTCGAGGCCAGCGACGTCCAGCAGAAATTCGAAGACTGGGCGAGTCAAATCCTGGTGGGCAAAGCGACGAGCGACGACGAGGGTGACCGCCCGCCGTCCCTCAAACGCGACTGGGGCGGTGTGCGTCGGTTCTTCACGGAGCATCGGAAAGGAGAACGCGAATACGTCACCCGCACTCTCGGCGACTTGCTTCAAACGGTTCAGACCTTCGCGGTCTGCCTGACGACGACGATGAAAGAAGACCGGTCGGCCGATTCCGAGGTGGGAAACCAGCTCCAGCGACTCTCACTCGCGCTCGACGACAACGAGACCGCGAACATCCGGAGCGAGGCCGTCGCCACGGTGAACCTCGTCTCGAAGACGATGGAAGAGCGGCGCACTCGACAAGAAAGCCAGGTGCGCGACCTTCAAGCGCAGCTTCAATCCGTCCGCAAGGAGCTGAGTGAAGCTCGCGAGCAAATGAGCGTCGACCCGCTGACCCAGTTGTTCAACCGAGCGTCTCTCGACCATCACGTGGAAAAACTGTCCGACCTCGGGCTGTTGCTCGGGGCGCCGCCGGCCATCCTGATGATCGACATCGACCACTTCAAAAAAGTGAACGACGAGCTCGGCCATCCCGCCGGCGACCAGGTGCTGCGTCAGGTGGCCAACTGCCTCCTGCGAAACTTCCTTCGAAAGGAAGACTTCGTCGCGAGATACGGCGGTGAAGAGTTCGCGGTCGTCATCGCGGAGCCTTCGCTCGAGGCGGTCACGAAGCTCGCCGAGCGCGCGCTCGACTCGGTCCGCCGACTCGAGATCGAAGCGGCGGGGCGCACTGTCGACGTGACGGTGTCGATCGGCGTTGGTCAGCTTCTGCCCGGTGAGCCCGCCGAAGACTGGTTCGCTCGGGCCGACCGCGCGCTCTATTCCGCGAAAGAGCGCGGCCGGGATCGAGTGGTAGTCGCCGAGGCCCCGGAGCCTTTGACGTCTTGGCGACCCGCCAAAAGGACGTCGCTCCGAGCGGCGAGCGTGCCCGCCGAATGAGCGCCGCGACTAGTCAGGCGTTTTTTTGCTGACCCCGCGCGAGGGCCGACCCGGCCGTTAGCGCCAGAAAAAGATGGCGCTCGACTCGTCTCGGCGCCAAACCCGGGTTAAACCAGCCCGCCCGTGAACGACGCCGCCCCTGCTTCTCGCCCCTCGGTCGGAGCGATCCTGATCGCGAGCTGGGGCGTTCTCGGCGTGTTGTTGTTGCTGGGCCAAGCGCTCTATCGGCTCACGCCTCTGGCGATCGAGCCGTTGGCCGACGGAAGCCTCACGACCTTTCAGGCGGTGCTCTACGCGGGCTGGGTGGTCTTCAACGCTTGGGCGGAAGGGTATCGCGCGTTTCAGCTCCGCTTCTCGCCACGAGTCGTGGCGCGCGCTTTTCACCTCGGCAACCACCCGAGGGCGCTATTCGTCGCGTTCGCCGCTCCGTTTTGCATGTCGTTTTTCCACGCAACGCGACGCGGAAAGATCGTTGCTTGGGGGATCCTGGCGATGATCGTCACTCTCGTCGTGTTGGTCCGGCAGCTGCCGCAACCCTGGCGAGGCATCATCGACGGCGGAGTCGTGGTCGGCTTGGCCTGGGGCGTGTTGGCGATTCTCTATTACTTCGCACGCGCCATCGCCGGGCACCGCTCGCCGGTCCCGCCCGACATTCCAGAAGATAGCTAGATCGAGAACGCGGGGTCAGGCGACGCGGGAGACGAGTTCTTGCGGCTTGCGGGCGCCAGTGCCGAAACGCACGCTGAGCGTCGAGCCCGTAGATTCCCACTCGGCTTGAAGATCCGTCGCGAGACCCGACAGCGTGGAGCGCATCGCTCCGCTGCTGCGCTGACTCGCCGTGAAGAGCACCCTTCCGGGCTCACCCGCCGCGGCGAACGCGCTCAACAACGACCGAGCGATCTGTCGTCGCGCATCAGAGGCGGAGTCGTCGGCCCGCTCTCCGCACGCCAGGACCGCAACGGCAATCTTGAAGCCGCGCACGGTCAACGACTCGACCCGATCGATCACGCGGTCCGCGAGATCGGCGGGCGTCTCCTCCTCCTGCTGAACGATCACTCTCGTGTTCGCCGCGCGAAGACTCTGTTCGATCCAGGCAGGCCAGGCGCTCCCCGTCTCCATCACGACGACTGTCGTCTCAACCGAATGCGTCTCCATCGAAACCTCCCCGCGCTCGTGCGGCCATCCCTCTCGGGTAGCAACTGGCCTAAAACGAGGGCAACTTTCGAACGCGCCTGCTTAAGGGGGCTCTTCGCTAACGGGCTCCCTTCGGCTCGCGAGCCGCTCCGAGCAACACGACGGGGTCAGTCCCAATCGCCGTCGTCGGGCTCTTCGCAGTGGCGACGCAACATTTCCCACTCGCTGTTGCGAATGGCATCGAGAAGCTCGTCTTCGCGGGCGTAGCTCCGCCGCTCGACGTCGCTGTCTTGTTCCTTCTCGCTCATCGTGCCTCCACCCGAGAAGAACGGATCTAGGTCGCGACCCTGGAGCGCCAATATTTTGACGATACGCGCCGCAATCGGGGCGTCAGGGGCGAGGGTTCGCGTCGACGAAATCGGCCGTGACCCGGGCGAGGTCCTCGCCGTTGTCCTCTTGCAGGAAGTGGCCCGCATTCGTGATCGTCGTGTGCGGTTGCCCGGCGGCGCCCGGGATCGCCATCTGAAACAGCTGATCGAGCGGCCCGAGAAACGGGTCGCCGTCGCTGCTCGCCGTCAAAACGGGTTTCTGCCACGACCGCAGCACCTCCCACGCCTGGCGGTTCGCATCGGAAGCGGGGTCCTGGAGGGACGTCGGCACGAGCACCGGCAGCGCGAGCGGGCCACCCTTGAAGGAGTCGTCGGGATAGGGCGCGTCGTAAGCCGCCAGCACGTCCGCCGAAAGGTCCCCAACGGTGCCCCCTTGGATGACGTTGCTTATCGGACCGCTCTCGACGGCCATCCGAACGAATTCTGGGACGGCGGCGACACCGGGCTCGTCGCCGATGGGGAGAAAGGTATTCGAGACGACCATCAAGTGAACTCGCTCGGGGTTCTCCGCCGCGAGTCTGAGACCGATGAGCCCGCCCCAATCTTGAACCACGAGAGTCACGTCCTGAAGATCGAGGATCTCCACGAAGCCGAGCACCCAGGCGACGTGGCGCTGGTAGGTGTGGTCGAACTCGCTACTCGGTTTGTCGCTTCGGCCGAAGCCGATCAAGTCCGGCACGATGGCCCGATGGCCGGCGGCGACGATGATCGGAACCATCTTCCGATACAGGTACGCCCAGCTCGGCTCACCGTGCAGCATGATCACGGGCACGCCGTCTCGCGGCCCCTCGTCGATGTAGTGCATGCGCACGTCGCCCAATTGCACGTACTTGGGTTCGAAGTCGTAACCCGGCAGATCCGCGAAGCGATCAACCGGTGTCACGAGGACTTCGTCGATAGTCGGGAAGTCGACCGTGGTCGTGCCGGTCCAGCCGGCGGTCCCGGCGTTGCCCGTCGCACCGCTGCTACCGCCCGTACCCCCGTCGGCACTGCCCGAATCGGAGCAACCCAGGGTCGAGGGGCAGCAAACCGCCAACGCCAGCATCGAAAGACGAAACATCTAAGTACCCTTGAACTTCGGCTCTCTTTTTTGCAAGAGCGCCGTAATGCCTTCCTTGGCGTCAGCCATGCTGGCGCACAGCGACTGCGCGTAAGCCTCGAGCTCGACCACCTCTTCCGGCGTGCTCGTCAGCGCTTGGTAAAATGTGCGCTTGGTCGCGCGCACCGCGTACGGCGCCGCGGCGGCCACCTCCTGCGCGAGATCTGTCGCTTCGGAGAGAACGGCGTCTGCCGCTACGGCGCGCAGCGCAAATCCGTAGTCCGCCGCCTCGGCTCCGGTGATGAGCCTTCCGGTGAGAAGGAGCTCGGCGGCGCGCTGCACGCCGATCAAGCGAGGCAGGAAGAAGCTGACGCCCATTCCGGGATGCAGACCCAAGCGGACGAAGTTCGCTCCGATCTTCGCGGTCTCGCTGACGATCCGGAAGTCACAAACCAACGCCAGACCGAGTCCGCCGCCTATCGCGTGACCGTTGACAGCAGCGATTGTCGGCACCTCGAAGTCGAGCAAGCCGAGGAACGACGAATAGATTTTTCGCGTCGACTCGCGCATGCCCGCGGGTCCGCTCATGCCACTGCGGCTCATCAGCTCGGCACTCGTGCGAAAATCCGCGCCCGAACAGAAGTGCTTTCCGGTGCCCGTCACGACGATGCACCGGACGTCGTCGGCCTTTCGCAGCTCTTCCAACCGTTCTCCGAACGCGTCGAGCAACTCGGCGGTCATCGAATTGCGTTCGGCCTCGCGGGCGAGGGTCAGCGTCGCAACGCGGTCGGCGATCTCGAGGGTGACCGCGTCGCTCACGATACGGCCCCGGCTTCTCCACGCAGGACCCGTCGCAGGACCTTGCCCATCGAGTTTCGGGGCAACTCGTCGAGCACTTCGAGGTGGCGGGGAGTCTTGTAGTCGGCGAGACGCTCGCTGCAAAACTCCTTGAGCTGGTCGAGGTCGATCATCGTTCCGTCCCGGGTGACGACGACGGCCTTCACGTCCTCGCCGAGAACGGGGTGCTCCACTCCCACCACGGCGACTTCTTGGATGCCCGGGTGCTCGAGCAGAGCCGCTTCGACCTCGGCGGGGTAGACGTTGTGGCCGCCTCGCACGATGACGTCCTTTTTTCGGTCGTCGAGGTAGAGGTAGCCGTCGGCGTCGAAGTGGCCGACGTCACCGGTCTTGAGCCACCCATCCTCCGTCCAGGTGCGCGCCGTGGCGTCGTCGTCCTTGAAGTAGCGACGTCTGGCGTGCGCCGCGCGCATCCAGATCTCCCCGTGCTCCCCGTCCGGCACCGGGTCGCCGGCGTCGTTGCGAATGCTGACTTCGGTCGGCGGCAGCGGTTTGCCTATCGAACCCGGGCGCTCGAGCGCCTCGTGCGGCGGGAGCGAACAAGCAGCGCTTCCTGCCTCGGTCAGGCCGTAGACGTTCACCTGAAAGGCTTCCTTGAACACTTTGGCGAGACGCGGGATGGCATCCGGTGGCATCGGTGCGCTCCCGTAGAGAATCATCTTCAAGGTGTCGTAGGTGTGCTTGCTGGCGTCGGGGTGGTCGATCATCAGCAAGATCATCGCCGGAGCGACGTACATCAGATTGACCGAGCGCTCGGAAATCAGCGCGAGGAACCGGGCTGGGTCGAACCGCGGCTGGACGACCGTCGTCATTCCGCCGCTCAAACCCAGCATCGTCATCCCGTGTGTGCCGGCGAAGGTGTAGAGCGGGAATGCATGAAGAAAGGTCGCCCCGGCAAACATCTGAGCGGCGCGCCCTTTGGCGATCGCCGCGACGTCGGAGTGCGTGCTCGCGACGCCTTTGGGGCGTCCGGTGGTTCCGGAGGTGTAGAGAATGTCGGCCAGATCGTCGGGGGCTCGTTCGACCTGAAACTCGTCGGACGACTCGGCGTCTTCGAGCTCGTTCCACGACTCTTCTCCCACCCCGCCGCGCAGAACCAGGCGCGCCGAGTGTTTGGCGCTGCCCGCCGTCGCGGCAATGCGTTGGCGATCCTCGGCGTGGCCCAGAATCACGCGCGGCTCTGAGTGATCGAGAATGTACGCGGCTTCGCGAGGTGCGAGCCGGGTGTTGATCGGCACGGCGACCGCGCCAGCTTTCTGACAAGCGAAATAGCCGACGCAATACTCCACTCCGTCGCGATTCTCTAGCCGGAGCGCAACCCGATCGCCGGGCGCGACACCCAACTCGACGAGAGCGCGAGCGAGTCGGTTGCTTCGCCTGTCCCAATCACCGTAGGTGATCTGCGAGAACCCATCGACGTCGATCGCCAAGCGATCCGGCGTGCGCTCGGCATGACCCCTCAAGACATCCGCTGCAAGCATGGCGCCGCCTTTCGTCTCCCTAGCTCGACGGGTATCCGAACAGGCGCCTGGCGAGAACGATTCTCTGCACCTCGCCGGTCCCCTCGAAGATGTCGAAGATCTTCACGTCCCGGTAACACTTCTCGATCAGGTGGTCATTGACGGCCGCGAGCCCGACCACGTCCATGGCCACCGAGGTCGCAAAGAGCGCGGCCCGGGGCGCGTACACCTTGGCCATCGATGCTTCGACGGTGTTCGGCTCGCTGTGATCCATCTTGTGTGCGGCGTACCAGCACAAGAGGCGCGCGGCATCCAATCGGCGCCGAGCGTCGGCGAGACGGTCCGAGAGGAGGATTTCGCGCGGGGTTTTGGGTTTCGGCCCGAACGCCTCGCGGGCGACGTGCACGGCTCGCTCCCAAGCGCACCGTCCGATGCCGACCGACATCGACGCGACCGCCGGCCGCGTCATGTCGAAAGTCTTCATCGCCACTTTGAATCCGGCTTTGCCGCCCTGGTCTCTGCCGCCGAGCATCTGCTCTGCGGAAACCCGACAGTCTTCGAACACGAGTCCGGCGGTCTCGGACGCCGTCAACCCCATCTTCTTTTCGACGCGGGACACGCTGAAACCCGGAGTCCCCTTTTCGACGATGAACGCGCGGTGGGCCTCTCGCCCAGCGCTCGAATCGGTCGTCGCAAAAACGACGACCCACTCGGCACGTGCGCCATTGGTGATGAACATCTTTTCACCGTTCAACACCCAGTGGTCGCCATCCTTCACCGCAGTCGTGCGAATGCGAGCGACGTCGCTCCCCGCGCCCGGCTCGGTGAGCGCGTAGGCGCCCCAGGCCGGCTTCGCCGGATCGACGAACGGGTCCTTCAAGTAGCGCTTTTTCTGATCCGGCGTCCCCAACAGACCAATGGGCGGCCCGCCGAGACCGGGGCCCGGCAGCGACATGCACGCTCCTTGGTCCCAGTAGGCGAGCTCTTCGGCGGCGAGAATCCCCATTCGCGAGGAGCGCGACGGCTCCTTCGGCGCGCCGTCGTCCTCCTTCTTCTTCTTTCGGTTGGGGTTCATGCCGAACCGCATTCCGGTCTTGTTGAAAGCGACGAAGAGCGGGTGCTCGACCGGCAGCGGCTCTCCGGTGCGCTCGGCGTCGAGTCCTGCCGGGCGGAGGTGCTCACTGGCGAACTGCCGCATCATCAACAAGACGTTGTTGAAACCAGCGTCGAACCGCGCGTCTATCCGGGTGCATCTGTCGGTCACGTCGAAGCCTCCAGCGCATCGGGAAACTCGAGAACGTTCTCGGCCGCGAAAGTTTCGCTGTCCGTCGCTCCGCCCCAGAGCGACGCGATGGAGCGGATGTCGCGCATGCGTTTCTCCACGCGGTGGTCGTAGAGATACCCGTGCCCGCCGAGCACTTGCACGCTGCGTTCCGCGACCCGTAGCGCCACCTCGCCCACGAAGGCGTGAGCGTTGGCGAGAAGCTCGGGCCGATCTTCGCGAGACAGAGCCGCCCCGAACAGGAGTTCGGCCGCCTGCAGCTCGGTGGCAGCATCAGCGAGCTGAAACGCCAAACCCTGGTGATGAGCGATGGGCTTGCCGAACGCGATCCGCTCGAGCGCGTATTCGGTCGCGGCGGCGTGAGCGTCGCGCGCCGCTCCCAACATGAGCGCGCCAGCAAAAATCCGAGCTTCATCGATCGAGCGCCGAGCCACCTCGGGGCCACCAACTTGCTCGAACGGCGTCTGGTCGAGCACTACCGTAACGCCCGAGCACGCTTGCAAACCGCAAGCCCTCTCGGTGGCGTGCGCCGGCGGCTCGCGCAAGAGAAAGAGCCCGTCCCGAGTAGCAAGCGCGAGCCAGTCGACCTTCGCCCGGGGAACGAACGGCACGATTCCGCTCACACCTTTCGCACCGATGCTGAGATCTCGCGCTACCTCGAACGCGCCGCTCTGCTCGGCGAGCCCACCATCGGCCTCGAGCACGTCCCTCGCCGCTGGGCCGAGTCTGTCGAGGCCGAGTGGCGCCGCAGGATCGGCTTCGGCGAGCGCCGACCACACCGCCGCGGCGATCCCGCGCGACATGTCGGAGCCTCCATGCCCCTCGTCGAGCCTGAGCGCGGCGAAACCAAGCTCTTCGTACTCGGCGACGAGCTCCGTGGGGTAGCTCCCCGCCTTTTCGAAAGCTCGTTCGTTTTCGCGCAACCGGTCGGCGCCGAAGCGCGCCGCCGCGCCGAGCAAGACGCTGTCCTCATCGTCGTTGGCGAATTCCATGGCTTTTCCGTTGGCCGGGGGGCCGACTTCGTGACCAATGTCACAAAGTATGAAGTACCACTTACTACTTGTGATATGCCTTGGCAAGAGCCGCCCCGGTCACGGGGGAACACAGAGAAAAGACGGAGGCATCAATGGTCAGGTTCGGTTTGCTCCAGTTGTTCGAATCGCCCGCGGGGCGCACCGAGAAGCAGTTCTTCAACGAGAACATCGAGCTCATCGAATACGCCGACGAGGTCGGTCTCGATCAGGTCTGGCTCGCCGAGCATCACTTCAGCGACTACGGGGTCATGCCCTCGACTCAGGTCTTCGGCGCGTTCGCCGCAGCGCGCACCAAACGGATCCGCCTGGGCACCGGCGTCGTCGTCTTGCCGTTTCACAATCCGATTCGTGTCGCCGAGGAGTTCGCGTTCATCGACCAACTCTCCGACGGCCGCCTGGATTTCGGGGTCGGCCGCGGCTATCAGCCGGCGGAGTTCAAGGGCTACGGGATCCGGATGGAGGAAACTCGCGAACGGTACGACGAGTCCCTCGAAATCATTCGACAGGCGTGGACCGAAGACGAGGTGAACTTCGAGGGCAAGCACTACCAGTTCAAGGGCATCAAGGTTCGCCCCCGACCGATGCAGACGCCGCACCCTCCTTTTTTCGGTGCTTCGTTCAACCCGGACACGATTCGCTTCCAAGGAGAAAAGGGTCTCAACTTGCTCTTCTCACCGCTGCTCGCGCCGCCGTCGAAGGTGGACGAGTACCGTTCTGCACTGAAGAGCAACGGCCACGACCCGTCGAAGTTCCGGGTCGGCGGTCTCGCGTTCGTCTACGTCAACGAGAATCACGAAAAGGCGCTCGACGAGTTCGAAGACGCCTGCATGTGGTACTTCCGAAAGTTTACACGGATGGTGCCCGCGAAGGAATATCCCGACACGGAGGGCTACTACAAGAACCTCCACGGGACTCTCAGCACGTTCCTCGCCGCCTACGACGCCAAAGAGATCAGCTTCCGTGACATCGTCGAGAACGGTCCGTTCAACCACGCGTTCTTGGTCGGGAGCCCGGACTACGTTCGGAACAAGCTCCACAAGCTCGTCGAGATGTACGGCGGCATGACCGAAGTGTTGTGCTGGACGCGACTGGGCGGCCTCAATCACGAGCTGGTGATGCGGTCGATGGAAAAGTTCGTCTCCAAAGTCGTCAAACCTCTGCGAGAACAGGGCAAGCTCCAGAGCGCGCCCGCCCAACTCGCAGCCTCTGTCTGAGCCATGAGCGGAGTCGGTATCAGCCGTCGCAAAGCAGCTAGCTCGGCGTCCGTCGCGCCGGAGCGACTCAAGATCGGCGAGGTCGCCCGGCGCGCGGGTGTAGCGCCGAGCGTCATCACCTACTACTTGAGCGAAGGCCTCTTACCGAAGCCGGTGAAGACGAGCCGCAACATGGCCTACTACGACGTGGTTACCGTCGAGTGGGTGACGTTGATTCGTGAGCTCCAGGAATCGTCGTTTCTTCCGCTCCGCGTCATCAAGAAGCTCGTCGCGAGCGGGTCGTCGCCAGCACAGATCCGCGAGTCTTTCGTCGCGCGCAATCGCACGGTCACCTCGAGCGAGGTGGAGGTCGAAGAGAAGGTTCTGCTCGAACGCACGAGCCTCACCAGAAAAGACCTACGCAAGCTCGAGGAGCTCGAAGTCCTGACTCCGAAGAAGACGAAGGGACGCCGCGTGTACTCGATCGACGACGTGAGCATCGTCGAGCAACTGGCGCAGATGCGGGACGCCGGGTTGACGGCGGAGCGGGGTTTCGGGGTCGAGCAGATGGCGATCTATCGCAACGCCATGGAGCGCCTCGTCGAAAAGGAAGTCGAGTTCGCCGTGGCCGGAATCGCCGGGTCCATGGGTGGCGAAGACGTCGCCAAGGTCGCTAAGGTGTGGGTGCGCGGCGCCAACGAGATCATTCGGGCGCTCCACAACAAGTTCATCAAGCGCGCAGTTCGTCAGCTTTCCGAAGGAATGAAAGGGAGCCCCTGATGTTCGACTGGACCGAAGAGCAGAAACAAATCCGCAGCGCGTTTCGACAGTTCGTGCAAAAGGAGATCGAACCGCACACCCGAGCGCTCGAGGACAACACCATGGAGCCCTACGGTCCCATGCGAAAGCTCGCGAAAATGATCGGCCTCAAAGAGATGGTGGCCGGCGCGCTCGACAAGGCCGAGACCGAAGCCGCATCCGGAAGCCAGGGCTCGAAGAGCGGAGGTTTCGGCTCTCAGGATCCGTACCTCGCCGCCATCCTGGCCATCGAGCTGTCTCGATGCAATCCGGGTTTCACCATGGCGTTCGGCGCCTCGGTCGGTCTGTGTGGGCAGACGCTCATGCGCCGCGGGACCCTCGAACAGAAGAAAAAATGGGCGGGCCCGGTGCTCTGTCTCGACAAGATCGGGGCTTGGGCGATCACCGAGCCGGGTTCGGGTTCCGACGCCTTCGGAATGAGAACCAAGGCACGCAAGGTAAGCGACGACAAATACGTCATCAACGGCTCGAAGACGTTCATCACGAACGCACCGAAAGCCGACGTGATGGTGGTGTACGCCAAGCTCGACATCCCGGGCGAAGCCGAAGGGACGAGGCCACCTCAGGCTTTCGTGCTCGAACGCGGCACGAAGGGTCTCACCACGGGAAAGCCGCTCGAAAAGATGGGCATGCACAGCTCACCCACGGGCGAAATCTTCCTCGACGACGTCGAAGTCGGACGCGACAACCTCCTCGGAGGAAAAGAGGCGGAGCCCGCCCATGGGCAAGTCATCGACGTCTTCAAGGGGGAAAGAACGGGCGTCGGCCACATGTGCCTCGGCATCATCGAGCGAGTGCTCGAGGACGCGCTCGCCTACTCGAAGGAACGAAAGACGTGGGGAGAGCCCATCGCGAGCTATCAGCTCATCCAAGCCAAGCTCGCGCAGATGATGATCGCATACACCAACGTCAAGAACATCGTGCTCAAGCAGTGCTACGCGGAAAAGAAGCAGCTCGCGGTTTCGCTCGCCGAAGCGAGCGCACAGAAGCTCTATTGCACGCAAGTCACGACCAACGTGTGCCTCGAGGCGATTCAGATTCTCGGCGGCGCAGGCTACATGCGCGAGTATCAGGTCGAGCGCTTCATGCGAGACGCCAAGCTCCTGCAGATTGGCGGCGGCACCGACGAGATCCAAGCGCTGCACGTCGCGCGCGACCTGATCGCCAACGGCGTACCCACCTGAGCCGAGACTACCGTTGCGCTGGACCCTGGCGTGGTCTAATGGTCTCGCCAGGGAATCCCGAGATGAGCGCATCGAACGAGTCCGAAGTCGGCAAGATCGCGTGGGTCGATCTGACGGTGCCGAACGCCGACGAGATTCGTGATTTCTACGAGCAAGTCGTCGGTTGGAGCCCGGAGCCGGTCGCCATGGGCGAGTACAGCGACTTCAACATGCGCATGCCGAGCACGCGCACGCCGGCGGCTGGGGTGTGCTTCGCGCGCGGAGCCAATGCCAACGTGCCGCCCCAGTGGATCATCTACGTCGGAGTCGCCGACCTGGACCAGAGCGTGGCACGATGCAAAGAGATGGGCGGCGAGGTGATCGACGGCCCCAGAGGTGGGTGTTGCATCATCCGAGATCCCGCCGGCGCGGTACTCGCGCTTTGCGCGCCGCCGTCCTGAGCGCTCGGTCGGCCCGAACGGAGGAACCGATGCGCCTCGGCACCATCATGAATCTTACTGCAGTCGCCGCTCTTGCTGCAGGGTGCGGCGGCACGGCCGCCGACGACGGAGCCAGCGACGGCAACGCCGGAAGCGCCGGCGCGAGCGCGAGCGGCAGCAGTGGCGGAGGGGCGAGCGGCGGCGCCGACGCAAGCGGCAGTGGCGGAGGGGCGAGTGGCGGCACCAGCGGCAGTGGCGGCATCAGCGGCGGCGGCGGTACGAGCGGCAGCAGCGGTACGAGCGGCAGCGGCGGTACGAGCGGCAGCGGCGGAGCGGGCACCGGTGGCGGCGGTGGCAGCACCGGTCTTCCGTGCCTCGACAGCCTCGCGTGTCCGCCCGACGAGTTCTGCAAGTTCGAGCTCGGCGAATGCTCGTCGGTGGGCGGCGGCTTCTGCGTCACGCGCCCGACGGGTTGCGATCTGGTGTTCGCCCCGGCTTGCGGGTGCGACGGCACGATGTACGGAAACGAGTGCGCGGCCAATACCGCCGGTAGCGACGTCGGCCCCGAGATCTACTGCGGCATCTGCCCTTCCGACGCCCCACGCGACGGCGACCCGTGCATGCCGAAAGGAACGAGTTGCACCTATGGCAACTCGCTCCGTCCCGAATGTCGGATCCAGGCGAACTGCAGCTCGCTCTTCCAGTGGTCGGTGTCGAGCCCACCGTGCGCCGAGCCGGTGACCTGCCCCGCCACTGCACCCAGCAACGGCTCCACCTGCGGAGACGAGGGCGCGGTTTGCACCTACGCGAGCTCGGACACCGTTTGTGCGTGCACGAGCTGCGTCGGCCCAGGCGGCTGCATCCCTCCGCCCGCTTGGTCGTGCTACCAGCCGCCGCCGCCGCCGTGTCCCCCGCTCGCGCCGAACAATGGCGAGCCCTGCTCGGACGACGGACGCAGCTGTCTCTATGGTGGGTGCGCCACGGGCGGCGGTGTCGCTGCCGAGTGCAACAACGGCGCCTGGAGGTGGGACGGTATCGTCTGCCCGTTCTAGTCCCGTCTAATCCTGGTTCTCCGAGGAATCAGGCGGCACCGAGTCCCTGACCCGCACGCCGGTCGAAACGTGAAGGCTCTTGCGGATCAATTCGTGCTGGTCCGGGCGCAGGTCGTCGAATTCGAGGCGAAGGAGCACGCCGGCAACCATTCTGAGCACGGAGACGTTGCCCCCCACGAGCATGCGGTCGCCGCTCGGCAGGGTGATGCAGACGCGAATGGGGCCTCGAATGTCGGTAGCGCTCGGCGGCAGGATCATCCGCCGCTCCTTGAGGCTGCGGTCGTACAGCCGCTGCAGCTTATCGCGGCTTTCGCAGTACAGCGTGAGGCCGATGTGCCGCTCACCAGACCCTGGTGCTCGTTCGCTCACGGCGTTGTTTGCATGTGCTCTTCGTGACGAAGCCACCGCGCCCTCTTCTCCACCTCCAACCGTAGCGCATTTTTCCGTTCGTGCCGATCCGTGGTCCGTCCGTCCACCAGCATGCCCTAGGTACAAATGACCAAGCGCGCCTCCGGATCCCCGAGGGTCCACGGACCTTTCGACGTCGCTATCTCAGGAACTGCCGATAGGGATCGAATGCTCGCATGAGCAAAACTTCGTCGAGGGTCGCCCCACCAATCGCCTCCAGATCGTCACGAACCATGAGGTCCCACTCGACGGCCGCCCGGATTTCTCGAACCGCTGACTCAGCGTTGTCGAAGCCCGCGGGTCCGGCCGCAAAGTAGCCCGTGAGCTCGAGCTCGCTCCGGCCTTGGGCCTTTTCGAACACGCACCGGTCGGTCACGACGAGCCGGACGTTTTTTCCGGGCGACGTCACGTAGTCGACGCGCTCTTTGAACTTTCCTTTCCCGAGGTAGGCGGTGACCACGCACGCCTTCGACCCGCTCGCGACGTCGTTGCCGCCACCGGACCCCAGCAGATGCATCTTTCCTGGGATCATGGTGGTGTTCAGGTTGCCGAAGCGATCCACCTGGGCCGCACCGAGCGAGCCCAGGTTGCCGTCGCCACCGACGACGAGGCCGAGAACGGTCAGAATGTCGGTGGTGGCGATGCAGGTCGGCGTGTTGCGATAGCTGAAAACATACGGGTCGGCCGGGCGCGGCTCGTACCCGAAGTAGCCGACCTCCGCCATCGACTCGATCGCGTGCCCCTCTTCGCGCAGGCGCTGAGTCGCGATCCAGGCGGCGAGGTTGGCGGCGCCGATTCCGGCGAGCATCGTGTTGAGTCCCAGCTCTCGAGCCAGATCGGCGATCTTTCGCGAGGCGACCGCCACCATCATTTCCGAGGCTCGAACTGTGTCGAGCGACGGGTCGAGCTCGCCCGGGCGAGCGTTGTCACCGGTCGCTCCCGCCGCAACGGCTTCGACCTCCTTCGACCATGCCTCGGGGCGAGCGCGCGCGCGGAGCTTCTCCAGTCGCGATTTACCGACTTTTTTTAGGAAGTCTCCGGGACTTCGGCTCGAGAGGATCCAGCGATCGGTCCACTCTCGCACCGCTTGTTCGCCCTGCCGAGACGCCAACCTGAGCTCGTATTGGAACGCGTAGTCGTCGGCGTAGGCGTCGCAATCCGGAAGTCCGACGTTGGTTTGCCCACGCGGAAAGCCACCAAATGGAAGCTCGACCACCGCCTTGACCAGGTGCGACGGGATCCGCACCAAGTCACTGTGCTGTCGCAGGTACTCCGTCGACACGATGCGCTCGGTGGAAACCACCGCGCCCTCAATCGCCGCGAAGACAGGGATTGGACCCTCGCCGTAGGGCGCCGAGATGATGGCGTTGCCCGCGACGTCGCACGCCGGGACGTGGATGAAGCAGATGTCCGGGCGGAAAGGGCTGACGAGACCCACCTTTTCCCGGGATCCGAACGGGTCGTCGGTCACGCAAAAAGCGCTCGCGTTCTCTTCCGCCATCGAGCTGTCGACCAACGACCGCGTCGGCATGAACGGAAGCCGGAGCGCGCCGGCGAGCAGGCGCTGGAGGTTCGAAAGAATGCTCCAGTGTTCGATGGTGACGCGCCCGGTCGACCACGCTTCGTTGATGATCGGGTTCGGTGCCGGGTAAGGAAAAACGTCCCCAGCGAACGACGTGATCGCATGCCGGAGGATCTTGCCCAAGTAGAACGGAACGAACGCTTCGCCCATGTTCTGGCAGGACAAGGTCAGCGCGGCATCTTCACCATCAAACCGCCGAAGCAACTCGAACGCGAGGAGGTAGGGCCGGTTGTGAGTGCTCGCGAAGTGGATGCTCATCCCGGGGCGCGTGTGCGTCGCCACGGCTTCGGAGAGGCTCAGGCGCTTGTCGGGGCCCTTCTCCGGCAGCACTTTGAAACGCCGCTCGATGAGATCGATGTATTCGGGATGCATGCGTTCGCTCGCGGGGATGTTGGCGAGGCGGGTGCCCGCGAGCTTCAGGGCAGTCCGAGAACGCTCACGCAGCTCACCGCGCCGGGTCCGCCGACGTTGTGCGCGAGCCCGAGGCTCGCACCCTTCACCTGGCGCTCGCCAGCCTGGCCTCGGAGCTGGCTGACGACCTCGTAGACCATCCGGACCCCGGACGCGCCGATAGGGTGCCCGAAGCTCTTCAGGCCGCCGGAGGTGTTGACCGGAATGTCGCCGTCGATTCGCGTACGCCCTTCCTCGATGAGGTGACGCCCTTCACCTTTCTTGCAGAACCCGAGGTCTTCGTAGTTCGTGATCTCGGTCCAGGTGAAGCAATCGTGGACCTCGGCGAGATCGATCTCCCGAGCAGGGTCGCTGATGCCCGCTTGCTCGTACGCCATCTTCGACGCCGTCTGAGTCGATTTGAAACCCAGGTAGTCGAACGTCGGGTCGTAGTACGGCATGTGCGAAAAGGCGGCCAAGCCGATCCCCTTCACGAGCACGTAGTCGTCACGAAACTGCTTGGCGATGTCCGCACGGCAGACGATGAGCGCCGCAGCCCCGTCGGTCGTCGGGCAACAGTCGAACAGCCCGAAGGGCTCGGAGATCATCGGCGCTTTCAGCACCTGTTCTTCGGTGACCTCTTTTTGCATGTGGGCCAGCTCGTTTCGCGCCCCGTTGTAGTGATTCTTTACGGCCACCTTCGCGAGGGTTTCGCGCGGCATGCCGTATTCCAACATGTAGCGGTTGGCGGCGAGGGCGAAGAGTGCCGGCGCCGTCGTGCCCTTCCCGATGCTGGGGTGCTCCACCCGCGGGATCCCACGGGCGGCGCGGTCTTTCATCTTTTCGCACCCGAGCACGAGAACCACGTCGTACATGCCGGCTGCCACCGCGAGGCTGGCGTTGCGAAAAGCGTCCATTCCCGTCGCACAGAAGTTCTCCACGCGAGTGATCGGGATGCCGTGCAGGTGAAGCGGGTCGGCGATCGTCGAGCCGGCTTTGCCGAGTCCATTGTTCGGCAGGTAGGTGCCGAGCCAAGCCGCTTCGATCCTCGACGGTTCGACACCGGCGTCTTTCATCGCCAGGCGACCGGCGGCCGCCACCATGTCGATGTAGCTCTGATCGAAGTTGTCGCCGAACTTGATGCAACCGGCGCCGATGATCGCCACCTTGTCTTTGATGCTGCCGTGGGCCATGCGGTCTCTCCGATCAGCGCGAAGCCGGACGCGCTTTCCAATAGTAAACGGGGAAGTCGGCTCCATCGTGGAGCTTGCGGATCTGAAACTCCACCGGCAGCCCCACCTCGGCGCCGGACGGCAAGAAGTCCGTTCCCTGGAGGAAGAGCCGGGCGCCGTTCTCCGCGGTGCAGACCGTCGTAATTTGCGGAGGATCGGGATTCACGGCGAGAAAATCCGTCGTGTACGTGAAGATCTCACCCCGCCTCGGCACTGGAACCCGCGAGTGCCCCTCGGTGGCTCCGCACCGCAGACAACTCGGCCCCGGCGGATAAAAGACGAGACCGCACCCCGAGCACTCGTGAGCCAAAAGCGGCAAGTTCCACTCGTGCTCGTTGTGGTGCAGGACGGCCGTCTCTCCCGGCCCCGGCGAGCTGTTGTCGAACACGCCACGAAATTTCAGGTACTGCTCGTAAGTCTCGAGCGGCCTTCGGTCGGCGACCGCCGCGTCGACTCGGGACGGCGGCAGGTCACTCACCCTGCCGGTCGCCTCGAGCAAGAAAGCGTCCGCCCCGTCTCCATAGGAGATCCAGAGGATCTTTTCTCCTGGCTTCGCGCGCTCGAGCGCTTGAGCGAGCGTGCAGAGCGACTGAGCGGCGCCGAGATAGCCCACCTTGTCCAGATAGGGCGGCACGAGCTTTTGGGCGTCGAGACCGGCCGCCTTGACCGCCGCCTTCACTCCTCGTGGATTGCCGGCGCCGAGCGCGATGTGCGCGATGCCTTCTCTCCCCTGCCCGGCCTTTTCGAGCAAGAGCTCGGTGACTCTGGCCACCGTCGGGGCAAAGGTGTGTGACGCGGCAAAACGCGGATCACCCTCGTTGACGTAAGCGGCTTCCGAGCGACGAAATTCGTCGTAGGTCTCGTCGCTGATCGACACCGAGGCGAGGATCTCGGCGAGCACGTCTTTCTGACCGATCGAAACCGCCGCTCCACCATCACCGAGCACCGACTCCAGGCTCGAGCCGGGTTGCACGGTTCGGGTCTCCCCCGCGGCCACGATGACCTCGTCGGCTCGGCCGCTACCCACGGCATCGATCGCGGCCAACACGGCGCTACTCGCACAACGCCGCGAATTGGCGAAGTCGGCCGTAATGGCGCCGGCTCCCAATCTGTGGACAAACGCGATGAACGCCGAAACCGACTTTTCGAGGTAGGGCGAGGTCGTCGAGGCGAAAAAGAGCCCACCGAACTTCGACGGATCCGTCCCGGCAATCAGATCTTGAGCCGCCGCGCAAGCGAGGGTGAGGGCGTCCTCGTCGTAGCAAGCCACGGCTTTCTCGCCTTTGGCGCTCTTCGACCGCCACGCGCGAGCGATCTCGTCGTGTGGCAACCGGTAGGCGGCCACATGCAAACCGTAGGAAGAAATTCCAGCCATTGGGCTCCTCGTCGAGTCTCGCACCGAGCGGCGGACCGGGTGTAGTCTATATGCAAGGTCTGCCGGCTCCGAGTCCTCATGCCGAACGATGATGCGCGCCTCGCCGAGCACGGCTCGGACAGCAACAGCCTAGAAGCGCCCACGGCGGAGGAGGGCCCGCGCGGCTCGTGGTCCGGCACCCCCGCCCCCTCGGACGACACCGACCCGCTGCTCGGCCAGACGTTGAGCGAGACCTACGTGGTCAAGCGTGTGCTCGGCCAAGGGGGCATGGGGCGCGTCTACGAAGCCAGCCACACCCGCATCCAACAAAAGCGCTTCGCCATCAAGGTCCTCCACGCGGAGTTCGCCGGTCAACCGGACGTCTTGATGCGGTTCCGGCGCGAGGCCGAAGCCGCCGCGTGCATCTCGAATCCTTTTGTCGTGGGCGTCTACGACATCGACCGGACCGAGGACGGTCGCCCGTACCTCGTGTGCGAGCACCTCGAGGGCGTCGACCTCGGGGCACGCCTCAAGCTCGTCGGTGCGCAGCCGGTGCCCGTCGTCGCGAGGATTGCTCGTCGCGTTTGTCAGGGGCTGGAAGCGGCTCACAAACAAGGTGTCATCCACCGCGACCTCAAGCCGCAGAACATTTTCTTGAGCGGCAACCTCGACAAACCCGACGTCAAGATTCTGGACTTCGGCCTGTCTCGCTTCCTCGACGGATCCCATGGCGCCGTCACCAAGACCGGCGTCATCATGGGCACGCCTGCGTACATGGCGCCCGAGATGGCCACGGGCGAAAAGGTCGATCACCGAGTCGATGTCTACGGGGTCGGGGTGATCTTGTACTCGGCGTTGACCGGGCGGCCCCCCTTCGATGAATCGTCACCGCAGAAGACGGTCATCGCCGTCATGACGACCGAACCGACGCGCCCGCGAACCATCGTCCCGTCCATTCCGGAGCACCTCGAAGCGATCGTGCAGCGCGCCATGGCGAAGAGCGCGGATGACCGATATCAAACCGTGGACGAGCTCTACCTCGCGCTCGCCCCCTACGAGCCGCCGGAAACCGATGGCGCGCCGAGCGCACCGGTCGACTCTCTCCCGCGCAGCATGAACCCGACGCTGGCGTCTCTCGAAGGCGAAGCGAGCGACGTCGAAACCGCGCGCCCGAGGCTCGTGATGTTCGCGCTCTTGGCGCTCGGCGTGGTGGTCGTCGCGGTCGCGACGGCGGTCACCAGCGTCGTTCACCTCACCCTCGGCGCGGACGCACTCAGCCGAACCGAGCTCGTGCTGATCTTGCTCGGCATCGCCGGTACCGCGCTGACTCCGGTGGTGCTCGCCCTGCGGCGGATCCGCCGCTCGGTCTGGGACAACAGCCTCAAGGTTCTCGAGCTCGTGCACTCGATGCGCACGCCGCTACTCGGAGGGCTCGCCGGCTACGGCATGACAGCGCTCTTGGTGCGCTCGCTCGAAGGCGTGGGCAGTCAGTTCACCGACGCCTCGGTGCTTCACGGTCCCGAGGGACTCGCGTGGCCGGGGTGGAACGCGCTCCTGCTCGCCGCCGGCGCAGTCACCGCGGCGATGCTCGGCCTCCAACAGTGGCTGAGGCGAAAGAGTTCCGGCCGGATCTTGCGTATCGTGTTCGGCCCGGGGCTCATCGCGTCGACGGTGTTGATCGTACTCGGCATGGTCGCCCTCGGTTTCCGTTGGCGCGGCGACGTTGTCGCCCCTGCCCCCACCCAACTCGTCGTCGCGGAAACCGACCCCATGGACGCGCCGCGCAACCTCGAACCCACGCCGGCTGAGCCGATCGTCTCTGCCGCGCCCGCACCGAGCGCGGCACCCTCTGCCGACCTCCCTTCGTCGCCAGCGCCCCCCGGAGAGTTGGCGGACGCCTTGAAGAAAGGCACTCCGGCGCTGCGCGCTCTTTCGAAAAAGTACCCCGGAGACCCGGCGATCCTCCGACCGCTGGCGCTCGGGCTCACCGACAAGGCTTGGACACAGCAGCAAGCAGTTCAAGCCGCCGCGTTACTTTTTCGTGCAGCGCCGGAAGAGCTCCGGAGCCGGGAGATGCGCCGCCTCCTGGTCAAGGCGGCCGAAAGCTCTCCAGAAGCGTCGAAAGCCGCCATCGAGCTGATGGCGACGGGCATGGGCTCCGTTGGACCGGACATCCTTTACGACCTCATGCTCACCAGCCCGACGGTGCGCGCCGAGGCCAAAGATCGGCTCGCCGAACCGGCGGTTCGAGCCAAATCGTCACCGGCGCTTCGGATCGCGTACGATCTGCGGACCGCCGAGACGTGCGAGGCCCGCGTCCCGCTCCTCGCGAACGCGGCCGCGCTCGGGGACAAGCGCACGCTTACCGTGCTTTCGCCGTTGAGCGAGGGACGCAAGACGGGATGTGGACCGAGCAAACGCCGCCCGTGCCCGGCGAAGTGCCCCGAGCACATCCAGGTCATCCGCGGCGCCATCGGCGCCCTCAACAGCCGTCTCACGTCGGGCAAGCGGCGGTGAGCTCATCGGCGCGACACCTTTCTCGGTCGCGCTTTCACTGCCACCGCGCCTGCAGCAGAGGAAACAGCGTGTCCCCCAAGGCGTGGAGATGGTCGGCGTGTGCCTCTGGAGTCGTTCCGGCGTAGCCCGCCACCGAAAAACCTCCGCGACTCGCGCGGGACGTCGAAGTCATTGCCGGCCGCGGCTCGACGGTGTTCGGTTCGCTCCGCTCGATGCCCTGCTTCTCGATGAGATAGCTCGCGGTTTCGGTCGTGCTCGCATAGTCCGGAGTCACGATGCTGCTGTGGGTGATGGCAAAGAGCTTCTCCCCAGCGGCGGCACGCTCGGCGAACCGCGTGAAGCTCTCCATGTGGACGGCGCTCACCTGGCGAACACCCACCGGCTCGAACGCCGCGTGCATGCCGTCGGAGAGAAGCACCGCGTCCACACGGTTCGCCGCCGACTCGTGGCCGAGAATGCGAATGATGGCGCCATAGCCCGCACTCCAAGCGCTGAGCGCCAATCGATTCATGTTGCCCGAGCCCGGGCAGAGCTTCTTGACCACGCGGTCGAGCGCGGCGAGCTGACGGTCGAGAGCTTCGGGGTCTTGAAAGCGGTTTTCGTAGGGGCCCGAACCAAGTCCCAAGTTGATGACGAGCAGTACCGCGCTCAACCCCGAACGCGCATACGCGGACTCGACGGCGGAGGGAGCGCCGTGAAAATGAACGACGGCGTCGTATCCGCGCTCGACCGAGGCACAACCTCGCGGAACGGCGACTAGCCGGCCCGCCAACGTCACGGTGCGCACCGGCCGGTGGTTTTCAGCCGAGACCGACGCCGAGAGAGCCCCGCCGCCCAGCGCCTCGACGCCCGCCCTCTGCGCCACGTCGACCACCTCCTCGGACACGCCCGCATGAGCAGGCCGCGCCACCAAGATGATGAGGGCAGCAAGCATCAGGAGCGGACCGAGGTTCTTCATTCTGGAATGGGTAGTTCAAGACCCGTTCCAAAGCGCTCGAAGTCGAAAAAACCGAGACATATTCGTCGAGTGGGGAAAATCCCCGCACCCAGGCCCCTCAGACTTGATGGCTCTAGGCAGCAACTTGCGGAGCCCGCCCCTCAGTGGCCCGCGGGCGAGCGCCAGGCGGCTATCCTGGCCGAGCCGCCACGGAAAAAAACGTTGTCGAACCTGCACACCATTCGCCAGCAAGCCGGCCTCGTCGCCATTCCCCGGCTCGAGCTCGTCGTCGAGAGCGCCGCCAACCAGCCCGTCGATCAAAGCCAGGTCTACGAGGGGGATCTCGTTCGCCTCGGATCCCACGAGAGCAACGACGTGGCGCTCGCCGATCAACACGTTTCGCGATTTCATTGCACCCTAGGCCGAAGCGAAACGGGTTGGAGCATCACCGACAACGGCTCGCTGAACGGGACGTTCGTCGACGGGGTGCGTGTGCGCGACGCCGACTTGCCGCTGCCGGCCTGCCGGATCCGCCTCGGCGGCTCGGTCGTGCGAGTACAGCAGCTCACCCCGACCAACGTCGCCGAGCTGCCGGACCGTTCGAGCTTCGGCGCGCTCCACGGCAGCTCCATCGCGATGCGTCGATTGTTCAGCGAGCTCGAACGCGTCGCCGCGAGCGATGCCACGGTGCTGATCGAAGGAGAGAGCGGTACCGGTAAAGAGCTCGCCGCTTCGGAGATCGCTACTCGAAGCCCGCGAGCCGGAGAACCCTTCGTCATCGTCGACTGTAGCTCGATCTCACCGACGCTCATCGAGAGCGAGCTTTTCGGGCACGCCAAAGGCGCCTTCACCGGGGCTGACCGCGAACGAGTGGGCGCCTTCGAAGACGCGAACCGAGGAACGATCTTTCTCGATGAGATCGGCGAGCTGCCGCTCGAGATGCAGCCGAAGCTGCTACGAGCCCTCGAGAACCTCGAAATCCGGCGCGCGGGTGAAAATCGGGTTCGGAGAATCGACGTGCGGGTCATCGCCGCCACCAACCGGCGCCTCGAAGCCGAGGTCAACGCCGGCAGGTTTCGTGAGGATCTCTTCTTTCGTTTGTCGGTGGTCACCATTCGGATCCCACCGCTCCGAAAGCGGGTCGAAGACATCCCTGGTCTCATCGGCGTGCTGTTGGGCTCGCTCAACGCGGAGGACGGCATGTCGCTGTTCACGCCGGCGGTGCTGGCGGATCTCGAACGCCACCCTTGGCGAGGCAACGTGCGCGAACTCCGGAACTACGTCGAGCGCACGGTCGTGCTCGAACGCGCCGACCCCGCCACGGGTCGCGCGTCCCAGTTGCCGGCGCCGGCAACCGGCAGCGAACCGGCGCCTCCGCCGGCCGCCGAGACCGGGGAGCTCGACCTCCCGTTCAAAGTCGCCAAGGAGCAGGTCATCTCCGAGTTCGAACGCCGCTACCTCTCGAATCTGCTCGAGTCGGCCGGGGGCAACATCAGCAAAGCGGCCCGCCAGGCAAAGATGGATCGCATGTACCTCTACCGGCTGCTTCAGAAGTACGAGCTTCGCGGCCCCTCGATCAAGGACTGACCTACCTCATGACTCCACCGAGCTTGCGTAGAAGAGCAGTGCCAGGCTCGGACCCGGGTTGAGCGAACAGGTCAGCCGCCGATGCGATGACGACCTCGTGCGCGCTACAAGTGCCGCTCGAACGTCGCCAGCATTCGCGCCCAGGCGCGCTCCGCCTGCTTCTCGTCGTAGACGGGGGAATCGATGGTGCACCAGCCGTGCTGGGCCGGGTAGACCTCGATCTCAGCGGGGCGATTCGCCTGCTTGGCGGCTTGCTCGAGGGTGGGTTTTGCGTCGGGTTGTCGGTCGTGATCGTTCTGGGCGATGCAGATCAGAGCCGCGGCCTTCATCTTGGCGAGGAGAAGGTGGGGGCTGTGGGGATCTTCGGTCGCCAGTCCGCCACCGTGAAAGGACGCGATGACACCGACTCGTTCGGGAGCTGCCGCGGCGGTGCGAAAAGTGAAAGGGCCACCCATGCAGTAGCCGGTGGTGCCGAGCTTCTTCGCCGCGTCCACCTCCTTCTGCTGGTCGAGCCACGCGACGAAGGCGGCCCCGTCCTTGGCGACGCCTTCGGGGGTGATCGCCTTCCTCATCGGGCCGATCTTCGCTTTACCCTCCTCGGTGCGCCATTCGGCGAACTCGGAGAGCACCGGCATCTTCGACGAACGGTAGTACTGGTTGACGGCGAGCACGGCGTAACCCTCACCAGCAAGGCGCGTGGCCATTTTCCGGTACGCGTCGCGCAGCCCGGCAACGTCCGGCCACACGAGCACACCCGGGTGTCGCCCGCTCTTCGGGGTCACGAAGAAAGCCTCGGCCTGGCCGTCCGGCGTATCGATCGTGACCATCCGGCTGGCCGTCTCTCCCGCGGCGGGGCTGGGCGCCGGTTCGGCCGCCTCGGCCGGCGTCGGAGTCGGCGGCGTCGCGCCCCGCGGCTCCGCCGAGTCGGCCTCCTTTGCAGGAGGAGCCGGCGGCGCCGACTTGCACCCAGTCAGCAGCACGGCCATCGCGGCGCTCGTGCCCAACGTCAGCTCGCGGCGAGTGAGGCGTCGCTGCTCGAGATAGACTTCGTTTTCGGTTTCGGTCTCGTCGTCGCACATGTTTCCAACTCCGTCCGGTGGACCCGCAGCCTACAGGGTCGAAGACATCCCCGGGCGATTTCACGCTACCCTCGAGCCAGTGGCTCAGACCGAAGTCCTGACTCGTCCGAAGAAGCGTGGGCTCCCTTCC
Source organism: Polyangiaceae bacterium (assembly GCA_029261965.1). Taxonomy (GTDB): domain Bacteria; phylum Myxococcota_A; class Polyangia; order Polyangiales; family Polyangiaceae; genus JAJDAH01. Next base: position 21,999 of record JAJDAH010000113.1, on the reverse strand, counting down.
GCGAACTTGCTCATCGACATGCCCGAGTTCGAGCTCGGCGATCGATTCACCCCGGAGCAACGCGAGTGGCTCGACGAAGTGGGTTTCATTCGTTTCAAAGGGTTCGCCAAACCCGAAACCGTGCGGCAGCTCGGGCTCGAACAAGAGGAGCTCAGCCGTCGCTGGGTTCGGGAAGACCGAAAGACGCTGTTCGGCACGCCGCTCATCGTGGGCAAGCAACCGGGCGGCGAAGGCTACGTCCAGCGCATGCCCTTTTGTTCGGTCTTCGGCGAGAAGCATCACGAATTTCTGAAGGATCCGCGATTTCGCACCATCTGCGAGTTTGCCGGTCCCGACTATCGTGTTGGCGAGAAGGAGCGCGACGGGCTCGTCATCAATCACTACCGAAACGAAGACGGCTCGGTGTTCAGCCAGCAGGGGTGGCACACCGACAGCTTGCGCGACGTTTTTTATCTCGAGAAACCTCGACGCTATCTCAACGTCGGCTTCTACCTGGACGACTCTCATCTCGAGAAAGGCAGCGTCCGAGTGATTCCGTTCTCGCACCAACAGAGCACGTGGAACCTGCTCGCCCGGAAGCGATATTTTCTCGACGTCGAGGCCGATCCCGCCGAGTACGTCATCGAAGCCGACGCCGGGGACCTCACCATTCATGATGGTCGATGCTGGCACCGCGTCGCAAAAGCCAGCGTGAGCGGACCGGCGAGCCAACGGCGCGTGATGTACCTACCGCTGATGGAGGGTCCCCTAAAAGAGAAGGACGAGAACAGTCGCATGCCGCTCTACTTTCGCCTGCGACGCTTCGCGAAGTTCTAGCGGTCGCGGTTCACGGGGTCGCGGGGCAAAGGTCGCAGATCGTTGGGTGCACAGGCTTCGGGCAGGCGTCGATGCACGTCTGCACGCCAGCACCGCACGCGGCGGCGACACAGCCGCTTCGGGCGGCCTCGCACAAACTCGAGCAGACGGCTCTGGGCCCGTAGCAGCGACTAACCTCCTCCTGGAAGATCTGGTTGCAGAAGGCCTCGGGGATGAAGGTCGAGCCGACGCAGGTATTGTACGTCGCCGACGCGCCGGCGTAGCAGTTGGTGAACGAGACATCGCAATTCTGATTGCAGGCCGAAGCCGTGGTGTTGCAACCGTCGGCGCAGGTCGAAACGCACGCCGCTTCACAAGCGTCCGCCGCGTCGCAGGCCGGCTCGCGCCCCGGATCACACGGCTCGAACGGGTTGGTCCCGCCGAGTCGTTCGTCGCCGTCCGTGATGAAATCGTCGTCCTGGTCCGCGTCGAGGGGATCGGTGAAGAAACGCTCGGCACCAACTCCGACCCACCCGTAAGCCTCGTCGTAGTCGGAAATTCCATCGAGATCCGTATCCGGCTGGTCGATTTCAGTTCCGATGATGGACTCGACGCGGTTCGGAAGCCGGTCCTCGTCGTCGTCCTCGAGATAGACAAGACGCGTGACGTCTCCGGCGCGAAGCAGGATGTCGTCGAAGCTCACCGGGCCGCTGTTCAGGCTCAGGCTCGACGAAGTCACGAGCCACATGCTGGTGGGTCGCACCGGATCGGCCGTCCAGGTGCGGATCCGCGTCAGCAGCCGCGTGCCGGAGGCGTCCGGCTCGGTGCCGTAGTCACCGTTGATCGGAAGCGCGCTCATCGCGTCGACCATGCGAATGCCCCCGAGTTGCCGGTCCAGCCCAGTCGCCACGAGGTGACGCTCGACTCTGCCGCCACCGAAGTCGATGACGATGGTGGCCGTGCGGCTCGCCAAACCGGCCGAAGTGAACGGCTGGCCTTCGGGCCCGTCGAGGACCTCCATGTCGAACCCGGAGACCTCGAAGAAAAACGCCCGCGGTTTTTGCATGACCCGCTTGACCAGGAACGGCGGCACGGCGTCGTCGTTGGCCTGCAGAAACTGCCACTGCGACCCGGCATTGATCTGAATGTCCCCCACCGACGGCGTCAGCTCGGTCACGAGCGTCGGACGCCCGACTTCGAGCTCGTGCATGAGAGCGGCGAACCTGAGGTTCTTGATGATGACGTCTCGCCGGCCGGCATTTTCGAGATCGAAGCCGACCCGGATGGTGCCGCTGTCGTAGGACAAGGAGCTCTGCAGCTCGTTGCTCACAGCGGTCTCCTGCTGGTTCTGCGATTCCTGAATCGAGGATTCTCCCCAAGAACTCGTCTGCGTTTCGGTGTGAGCTTCCTCCACCGAAGCGGTGGCTTCGACACTCGCCGACGCACTCCAGGGATAGTTCGCTTCGAGGGACGTCGATACCGACATCGAATTTTTGATCGTATCCGTCGTCGAGCGCGTGTCCGACTGGGTCGACGAGTTCGTCTGAGCGGTGAGGGTCGACGAGACGGCATCCAGGCGCTCTCCGGTGCTCATGTCCAGCGCCTCGTTGAGCCCGACGACGGGATTCGTCGAGATGGTCACCTTGATCACCGGCACATCCGCGACGACTGGGCTCCTGGTCCGCGCCACCTCGTCGGCGTCCTCGAGGCCGTCGGCGTCGGTGTCAGCCAGCGCGGGTGAAGACCCGTACTGCAGCACCTCGATGCCGTCGGCGAGGCGGTCTCCGTCGCTGTCCTCGAGACTCGGATCGCTCTCGTAGCGAAGGCACTCGTCGTAGTCGCTCAAACCGTCCTTGTCCGAATCGGTCGGATCGGTCGGATCCGGGTTCTGCACGACTGCCAAACAAATTTCGCTGCCGCTCGGGATGCCGCCCATGCCGCCCACGCCTCCGATGCCGCCTGCGCCAACACCACCGACGCCGCCAACCGCGCCGATGCCACCCATTCCCGCAACCGCTGCACCGCCTCCGCCATCGGTCTGTGGGGCACCGCCGCTACCGCCCTTGGCGGCTGTTCCCGCCGCGCCCGCGTTCCCTTGTCCTCCGTCGGTGGAACCGCCTCCGCAACCAAAAAGGCAGAGAGCCAAGGTGATCGAGAGAGAACGGGGTCGGGCGCGTAATTTCATGGAGCCTCCGCGTAGAAGTCTGGTCTTTCGGTAATCGGCCAAAGCCACCCGTCCGATCACAAAAAGGATCGCGTCGGGCGCTCCGTGTCCGTTGTCGCGAAGTCAAGTGGCCCGGGCGGCACCGGCTGACCCGCGCTGTCAGAATTTCAGCGGGCGGGCGGGCAACCGGTCGTCACGTGCGTGGCTCCGCCCACCCCACGGTGTCGGGAAACGTGTGCCACTGTGGGCTTTCCAAAGGCACGCCGTCCTGACCGAACCCTCATGCTCCCACTCGGGAGTGTGAACTTGGGCTTTTTACGCTAAAATTCGCACCGTGCTTGGATGCGGATCTCGTCGCCGACCAAGAGCCGTGGTCCTCGCCGGTCTGCTGGCGCTCGGTTCGACTTACGCGACGTCGGCCGTCGCGGAAGGAACTCTGATTCACGAAGCGACACCAGCTGAACGAGACGACGCTCAAATCAAGTTCGAAACCGGTCGGCAGCTCTACAGTCAGGGCAAGCTCGATGAAGCGCTCGAGTGGTTCATCGCTTCCTACGACGCCGTGCGTAGCCCGAACGCGAACCTGATGGTGGCCCGGACGCTGCACGAGCTCGACAGAGACGTCGAGGCGTTCCTCACCGCGGAAGTCGTCGCCGCCGAAGCGAAGGTCGCCGCAGTCGAGGATCCGAAGTACGAAAAAACGCAGGAGCAGGCGCAAACCCTCGCCGCGAAGATTCGCCCGACCTTGGGCGCACTGACACTTCGGGTCGACAACGCGAGTGAGTCCTCGACGCTGTTCGTGGCCGGACGGAAAATCCCGCGGGAAGAATGGAGTCGCCCCATCGTCGTTCCGCCGGGCACGTTCGAGGTCGTCGTGACCTCCGCTTCAGGCAGGGAGGCGAAGAGTGAAGTCACCGTCGCCGCGGGTTCCACAGGAAGCCTGGCGATTCGCGCTCCGGACGATGGCCAGCAAAACGACACCATGAACGACAGCCCCTCTGACACCACGAGCACTGACAGCGGTGGGGCGCCGGTGCCTCCACTCGTTTGGGTGGCCGGCGGAGTTGGTGTGGTCGGGTTGGCGACGTTCGCGACGTTCGGTTCCCTCCACAAGAAGAAGATCGACGACCTCGAGTCGAAGTGTCCAGACAAACGATGCGACCCCTCTCTCCAGAGCGACGCGGATCAAGGCAAGCGCTTCAAGCTCGCGGCGAATCTCGGTCTCGGCATTGGTGTCGCTGGGCTCGCGACCGGCGCCGTGCTCTTTTTCACGGGTCGCTCGAATTCCGCGGCCCCCGCAGATCGCGCGCGCGCCGAACGACGCGGGACCAAGGTTTCCATCGGGCTCGGCTCGGTGCATGTGAGCGGGAGGTTCTGATGGCATCGCGCAGGATCATGCGAACCCGGGCGCTCGTGTTTCTCGCCCCGATTTTCGCAACGGCGTGCCTCGAGTCCTACTCGGGGTTCGACTTCAGCGGCGAAGGCGCCGACGCCGGCGGGGGAGCGACCTCCACTGGAGGAACTGCCGGCGGCGCAACCGGCGGGACGGGCGGAATGGGACCCACGGGGGGGACCGGCGGTATCGGGACCGGCGGTATCTTCTCTACCGGCGGAACCGGCGGAATCGCTACCGGCGGGGGCGCGGGCATGGGTGGCGCGGGAGCGATCTCCGGCATGGGCGGTGTGGGAGCCGTGGGCGGAGGATCCGGATCGCCAGGCACTGGCGGAGTCGGAACAGGCGGCGGCGCCGGAATGGCGACCGGCGGCGCGGGCGGACTGGCCACCGGTGGCACAGGCGGCATGGCCACCGGCGGTACTGGAGGTGCGGTCACCGGCGGTACCGGCGGAATCGTCGGGACCGGTGGAGCCGCGACGGGTGGAACCGCTGGCGCCGCGACAGGAGGCACCGGCGGAGTGGCGACGGGCGGAGCCGCCGGAATGGGCGGCATCGGCGGCATGGGGGGCATGGCAGGCGCCGGAGCGGTGTGCGGCGTCGAGCCGTCACCACCAGGGGGAACGTGTCCAACTTCGGTTTGCACCGGTGGCTGCGCAGGCAACGTCTGCCTCATCGAGTGCGACGCGAGTCAGGAATGCAAAGACGACCAGATTGATTGTCCAGCTGGTTTCGCATGCCGTGTCGAATGCTCGGCAAGTCAGGCATGCCAGGACGCCACCATTCAGTGCCCCGACACGTATGCCTGTGACGTCGAGTGCTCCGGGCCCCAGAGCTGCAAGAAGGCGATCGTCAACTGCGGTAGCGGTACCTGCGACATGACCTGCACCGCCAGCCAAGCATGCCAAGACGCGGACCTGGAATGCGGGATCGACGACTGCACCGCGACGTGCAACAGCGATCCTCCATCGGTCTCGTGCCCGCCCTCCCCGGCATGTTTGTGTCGGGGTTGCTCCTAGCGCGGCCGAAAACGTCGAGCACGATGCCGATCGATCCTTCTGCCGTTGGGCGCGAGAGCCGGGCGCTCGAACGCTCTTGGACTTCGAAAGACGCTCTCCTCTACGCCCTCGGCGTCGGAGCGGGCGCCGACGCGCCCGACAGCGAGCTCGAATTCACGACCGAAAATACCGAGGACGTCCAGCAGTTGGTGCTGCCCACCTTCGCGGTCATCATCGGCCACGGAAAACGACCCGACATCGGCAAATACGATCCGACGAAGCTCGTTCACGGCGAACAGTCGATCGAATTCGCCAGTGTGATCCCCGTTTCCGGCACCGTGCGATCGACGACGACCGTCACCGGCATCTACGACAAGGGCTCCGGCGCCGTCGTCGCGACCGAAACCCGGTCGGTCGACGCGGCGAGCGAAAAAGCGATGTTCACCACTCGGTCCAGCGTGTTCATTCGTGGCGAGGGCGGGTTTGGTGGCGACCGGGGCCCCTCGGCCGGCACGTTCGTTTTGCCCGAGCGCGCCCCAGACCACGTGGTCATCTACCCGACACGAAAAGACCAGGCCTTGCTCTATCGCCTCTCTGGGGACCGCAACCCGCTCCACTCCGACCCGGCGTTCGCGAAACGAGGTGGGTTCGAGCGCCCGATCCTCCATGGTCTCTGCACCTATGGCTTCACGGGCCGGGCGCTCTTGCACTCGATCTGCGGCGGCGATCCCGCGAGGTTTCGCGCAATCGAGGGCAGGTTCTCCAAACCGGTGCTTCCGGGAGAACCGCTGACGGTCGAGGTCTGGGTCGAAGGCTCGGTGGCGGCTTTTCGGACGAAGAACGGAACCGGCGACGTCGTCATCGACCGGGGCAAGCTTCGCTTCGAAGCGGGCTGAGTCTCAGACCGGGTCCCAACTGAACACATCCGCCGATCGGTCGAGCCCGTAGAAGCTCGGTTTCATCGCCGGCAGCGCGTGCTCGATCACCGTCTCAGGGGTCCAACCCTCTCCGCGGTGCGACGAACGAATCGGCCGCGACTGGCCCATCAGGAAGATCTCGTTGTTCCGCACGGCGAAGATCTGCCCGGTGACGTCCTTCGCGGTATCCGCGGCCAACCCGACCGCGAGCGGAGCGATCTTGGCCGGCGTCATCTGTTTCATCTTTTCGACGCGAGCCTTCTGCTGCTCGTCGTCGACGCGGATCGTTCCGATGAGCCGGCTCCAAGCGAACGGCGAGATGCAGTTCGAGCGCACGTTGAAGCGCGACATGTCGAGCGCGATCGACTTCGAAAGGCCGACGATGCCGAGCTTGGCCGCAGCGTAGTTCGCTTGCCCGAAGTTGCCGATGAGGCCGGATGTCGAGGTCATGTGCACGTAACAGCCCGACTCCTGGTTGCGAAAGATCGGAGCCGCGGCGCGACTCACGTTGAAGCTCCCCTTCAAGTGCACCGAAATCACCGAGTCCCAATCTTGCTCGGTCATCTTGTGGAAGATCACGTCCCGAAGGATGCCCGCGTTGTTGACGATGATGTCGAGGCGACCGAACGCATCGACGGCCTGGCCGACCATTTTCACGGCAGCGTCGTAGGAGCTGACGCTGTCGAAGTTGGCCTGGGCCTCGCCGCCGGCGTCCGCGATCGCCCGCACGACCTCTTCTGCCGGCGAGTCGTCGGCCCCCTCCCCCTTTTCGCTTCCTCCGAGATCGTTGACGATGACCTTCGCGCCGCGCGACGCCATCAGGATCGCAATCTCTCGTCCGATTCCACGGCCGGCACCGGTGACGATCGCGACTTTGCCTTCGAGAAGTGTGTCCGACATTTGCTGAGCCTCCGGGAAGGGAACGTATCAGGAGGCGCGAGCTTTTTTCGACTTGCTCGAGCCGTCGGCTGCCGCCTTGAGCCACTTGAAGAGCGCTCCCTCCACTTTCTGGAGAATTCGCCCGAGAGTCGCCCGCTCCTCGCCGTCGAGCTCCCGGAGCAGCATCTTGAAGAAGTCGTAGGGTGAAACGTTCACCTGTTCCGCGACGTCGTCCGCCTTCTCGGTGAGCCGCAGCTTGACGGCGCGACGGTCGGTGCTGCTCTGCACCCGGCGGACGAGGCCGTCGCGCTCCATCCGGTCGACCAAGCTGCTCACCGTGCTCTGCTTGAGTCGCAATTGCTTGGCGAGCTCGGTGATGTTGATCGGGCCGCTTTTTCGCAGCGCGTGGACTGCCGTGGCTTGCAGCATGGTGACGCCGTGAACGCTCGTGATCGACGCTTGGCGCTTCCGCACCTCGGCGATCATTCGCACCAAGCGACTCAACATCTCGTCGAGCGCTGCTTCTTCCTTTTTGTCGAGCTCGTGTTGAACCATCAGTCTTTGAGATCCAGGTAGATGTTCTTGACTTGACTCATTTCGTCCAATGCAGCGGTTCCGCCTTCACGACCGAACCCGGACTGTTTGTAGCCCCCGAACGGAGCGCTGTTGGGGATGGATCCCCACGAGTTGACCCAGACGACGCCGGCTTCGAGCGCGTGAGCGACTCGGTGCGCGCGGCCAACGTCGCGGGTCCAGAGCCCCGCCGCGAGACCGAAGCTCGAATCGTTCGCCCACTCGAGCACTTCGTCGACTTTTTCGAAGCGCTGCACGTTGAGAACGGGACCGAAGATTTCTTCTCGCAGCATCTCGGCGCCTTTGTCCGCTCCGGTGAAGATCGTCGGCCGCACGAAGTAGCCACTGGCCAGCTCGCCATCGACTCGTTCGCCTCCGGCGACGACTTCGGCACCGCTCTTCTTGCCGCGTTCGATGAACCCCACGACTCGTTCGAGTTGTTTTTCGCTCACGAGCGGCCCGATGATGGTGCCGCGGTCCATCGGATCGCCCAAAGGGAAACCCGTCGCGAACGCTTTGAGCTGCTCGAGCACCTCGTCGTAGACCTTGTCCTGCACGAAGAGCCTCGACGCTGCGGCACACGCTTGACCGGTGAGCGCAAAGCACCCGAGCGCCGACCCCATCGTCGCCTTGCCGATGTTGGCATCGTCGAAAATGATGTTCGGGGATTTGCCGCCGAGCTCGAGCGCTATCGGGGTGACGTTTTTCGCCGCCGCTTGCATGACGTGTCGCGCGGTGTCGATGCCGCCGGTGAAAGAGATCTTGTCGACGCCCGGGTGCTCACAAAGCGCCTCGCCGACTCGACCGTCGCCGGTGACGACATTGATGACCCCCGGCGGAAAACCCGCCTCCGCGGCGAGCTCGGCAAAGCGGAGCGAGGTCCAACTCGCGAGCTCCGAAGGTTTGAGCACGACGGCGTTGCCGGCGGCGAGCGCGGGACCGACCTTCGATCCGACGAACAAGAGCGGCGTGTTCCACGGCGTGATCACTGCGATGACGCCGTAGGGCTCACGCCGGGTGTAATCGAGATTGCCTTCGAACTGGCCGGTGAGCGGAACCACGTCCCCGTAGCTCTTGTCCATCCAGGAGGCGAAGTAGTCGAGATTTCGATAGCAGGCCTTGATCGCGAAGCCTCTCGCCACCGCCGCCGGCATGCCCATGTTCAAGCTCTCGAGCTTCGCGAGCTCCTTCTCGTTCTGCTCGATCAGCCGAGTCAACTTCAGGATGCACGCCCGGCGCTTGTTGGTGCTGAGCTTGCGCCACGCCAGAAAACCCGACCGGGCCGCCCGCACGGCGTCGTCGACGTCGCTCGCCGTTCCCATCGGAGTGTGCCCAATCGCGCAGCCGTTGCTCGGATCGATGACCTCGAGCGCGTCAGCGGCGTCGCGCCATTCTCCGCCGACATAGAGTCGCTTGAAGCGGCCGACGTCGAGCGCTTCGAGTGCCGAGCTGTGATCGATGCCCATGCTGATTGCTTCCCGTCTACGCGCCTAGGTCGATCGAAGCGCGGGTCACGCCCTTCTTGCTCTTGGCGAACTGGTCCGCGTCGGAAAACGCGTCATTGATCTTCTCGAGCGGGTACTTCTTCGGCACGTCCCCGACCGGATAAGTGTCCTTGCGCCGCTCGAGGAAATCGAGTGCTCGCTTGAGGACGATCGGCGGGTACAGCGAGACGCCGATGATCGAGCGGTTGCCTCCGACGAGGATCGACGGATCTTCCTTGTAGTACTGCTTCGGCGAGATGTTGCCGAGGGTGAGGTAGCGCGCGCCGCGACCCATCATGCGCACGCCTTCGGGCATGACCTCCGGGAACCCGACGACCTCGACCACCAGGTCCGCCCCCCATCCGTCGGTGAGCTCCATCACCCGGGACGTGCGGGCCCGCGCGTCGGTGAGCTCACGTATGTCGATGATCTCGTCCGCGCCCATGCGCTTCGCCATCTCCAGCCGCTCGGCCACTCCGTCGACCACGATGACCTTGTGAGCGCCCATCTCTCGGGCAACGCTCGTTGCGTACAAACCGAGGCCCCCGGCGCCTTGGATCACGACGGTTTCTCCGAAGCGCAGATCGGCTTCGAGCAACCCGTGGATGACCTGGCAGAGCGCGCAGTTCACGCCGGCCACCATGTCGTCGCTCAACGAGTCCGGCACCTTGAGAATGCTCTGCTTGCGCGAAACATAGTAGTAATCGCCGTACGCGCCGAGGAAGTGCGGCGCCTCCGCGGCGGGCCGATAGACGGTCATCAAGCTCGTCATGCACTGATTGTCGTCCCCGCGGAGGCAGGCCAGGCAATGGCCGCACGAGCTGTAGTAGGTGAACACGACGCGGTCGCCTTCTTTCAGCGTGCGCCCGAGCGCATCTTTCGTGCGCCCTTCCCCGAGCTTGGCGATCCGCCCGGTCATCTCGTGACCGAGAATCATCTCGAGACCACCACCGCGTCCGATGCCCGTGTCGCCGCGCCACACGTGCAAGTCCGAGCCGCAAATGTTGCTCACGCTCAGGCGCACCAGGGCTTGGCCCCGTCCCGGATCGACCACCGGGTATTGCCGTATCTCCATCGGCTCCCCCACCCCGGTGAAGATCGCCGCTCTTCCTTTCTCCGCCATGTTTCTCGCTCCTTCAGGTTTCCTGGGGCAAGCCGACCAGTCGCCGAGCGATGATCGTGCGTTGGATCTGCTGGGTGCCTTCGACGATGTCCATCGCCTTCACGTCTCGGTAGAGCTTCTCGACGAGCTCGTCGTTGCGCACGCCCGCGTCCGCGAGCACCTCGACGGCGGTGCTGCACGCCGCGAGCGCGGCGGGCGGGCAAAACTGTTTCGCCATCGACGCTTCGAGCGCGTTCGGCTCGCCGATGTCGAGCAACCACGCCCCTCGCCAGGCCAAGGCGCGGCCGGCATCGAGACCGCGTTTCACAGTGGCCAGGCGCTCGAGGATGCGCCGGTACCTCGGAATCGGGCGGCCGAGATCGTAGTTGTCCCGAACGAACTGCCGCGCGTGATCCCACGCCGCACGCCCGACGCCTATCGCCATGACGGCCACGAGTGCCCGCGAGGCGTTGAACGCGCTCATGGCTCCTTTGAACCCGGCCTTCTTTTCGTAGTAGGCCTCGCCGCCGAGCAGGTTGTCCGCTGGGATGCGACAGTCCTCGAGCACGAACGAGCAGCTTTCGTACGCCTTGAGGCCCATCTTTCGTTCGACGCGGGTGACGTCGAAACCCGGCGTGTCCTTCTCGACGACAAACGCCCGATGCCCTGCTCGGCCGAGCTTCGGGTCAATGGTGGCAAAAACAATCACCCACTCGGCGCGCTTGGCGTTGGAGATGAACGTCTTGGCGCCGTTCAGAACCCAGCTATTCCCGTCGCGACGCGCCAGCGTCTTGATCCCGGCCACATCCGAGCCGGCGCTCGGCTCGGTCATCGCGAACGCGCCCCAATGCGGCTTCTTGTCCTTGAAAACGCTCATGAAGCGTTCGCGCTGAGCGGGAGTGCCCATCTTGTTGATCGGCGGACCGCCGAGTCCGGGGCCTGGCATCGTGACGGCGACCCCGCGATCCCAGTACGAAGCTTCTTCGGCGAAGAGCACGGCCATGCGGTTCGAGCGCTTCTCACTTGGCTCCGACTTCTTCTTTTCGGGGTCGGGCCCGAGCGGGCTGACCAACCCCATGTCGACGATCTGCTGGAAGAAAGGATGATCCGGCGGGATGGGCTCGCCCTTTTTATCCGCCTCCATGCCAAGCGGGCGAAACAGCTCTTTGCCGAGACCGCGAAGCAGTTTGAGTCGCTGAACGCTTTTCTGGTCGAGCGCGAAATCCACGTCAGATCTGCTTTCCCCAAGAGGGCACCGCGAAGCCGACATGGCCACTCGTCTCGAGCACGCGATCGGCGAGCACGTCGAGCGCGGCATCTCGTCCGCCCCAGAGCTGCGCCAACGTTCGCGCTTCGCGCATCCACTTCTCGACGGGGTGATCTTGCATGTAGCCATGACCGCCGAGTAGCTGGACGCCCTGCTCGCCACACTCGAGGGCCGTGTCCGCGGCATCGAGGAATGCGGCGGCAGCAGCTTCGGTCGGATCGCCGTCCTGCTCGAGCGCCCATGCCGCGCGCCAAATCGACAGGCGGGCGGCGTCGATCCGGCAGGCGAGGTCCGCAATCAGAAACGCGACGCCCTGATGGTGAGCGACCGGTCGACCGAAAGTCACTCGTTCTTTCGTGTACTCGATGGCGTAGCGTAGCGAAGTCGCGGCGACACCAAGTAGAAGACTCGCCGCGTAGAGACGCAGCCGGGCCTCGCTTCGTGCTGCGCCCGACGCGCTTTCGAACGTCTCGGCGATCGGCGCGTCGATCGCGACGGCCGCCGAACCCGCGGCATGAAGCGCACACGGTTTGACGGGCTCGAGCTCGACGCCTTCTCGGAGAACCAGCGCCCGGTTCCCCTTCAGCACCACCAACACATCCAGTTTTTCCGCCGGGACCCACGGCCATCGACCGCGAACGCGATCGGCGGTCACCTCGAGCGCGTCTTCACGGTCGACGATCACCCAGCCGCGGGCGTCCGCTTTGCCGACGAGCTCTTCGAGCAACGAAGCGCCCCGAACGCCACCCATTTCGACGAGGGGATAGATCGCCGGACCGACGCCGTCACAAGCGAGCACCGCGGCGGCGTCCCCGCCGGCAAGCTGCTCGAGAACGAGTGCTTTGCCAAACGGCGGCAGTCCAGAGCCGCCCAAGGACTCGGGAAGCTCGAGCGCGTGCATGCCGAGCTCGCGGTACTCGGACACGATCGCCGCTGCGACCTCGCGGTTGCCCTCCGAGTCGCGCGCGGCCGGCCCGAGACGGCTCTCTGCGAAATCCCCCGAGGTCTTCCGCAGCAGATCGTCTTCTTCGGTGAGGCTGAGCTCGAACACTGATTTTCTCGGGGTCGAGGGCTTGTTTTCAGTTGGACGCCGGTTTCATGAAGCATTGCATACGATATGGTCTCAGTACGCTATGCCTCAGGACATATTATAAATATCTGAAATTTAGATATTTTCCATCTTGAAATAACAGAATGCATCGCATACGATGTATCTGCCGCTCCGGAAGCAATCGAAAAGTGTCCAACCCCAGCGAAGAAGTCGCCATCGTCGGCATCCACGCGACTCCGATCACCAAGAAGCGCAATCGCTCCATCCGCGAGAGCTTCGCGCGAATCGCCATCGCCACCTTGAAGGATGCCGGGGTCGAGCCCAAGGAGGTCGACGGGCTCGTGACGACGCCGCCCGGCATCAATCCCGACCTCGTCATCATGTACGGGGCTTTCCTCGGCAAGTACCTCGGGCTCGACACGCGCATGCTGCAGGTGATCGAGAACGGCGGCGCCACTTCGGCGCTGGCGCTCCGTGCCGCGGCGAACGAGATCGCCCTCGGTCGGGTCAAGCGTTGCCTCGTCGTCAGCGCCGACGAGCGGTACCGCATGAACGACGACATGGATCAAATGCTGCGGTTCGGAGCGAGCGCGAACATCGGTCTGCAGGGCAGCTACGACGGCATCTACGTCGGTGGATTTCCCGTACCGATCTACGCCATGAGCGGCCAGCGCTACATGCACGAGTACGATGTCAGCTCGAAAGAGCTGGCCGAGCTCGTCGTGCATCTCAGAAATCACGCTAGCCGCCACCCCGGTGCGCAGTTCCAAAAACCCACCACCGTCGAAGAGGTTCTGGGCTCGCCAATCCAGAGTGCGCCACTGACCCTCCACATGTGCTGCCCGGTTTCCACCGGAGGCGCAGGCGTGCTGCTGACGACCGTGACCGAGGCGAAGAAACTCGGGCGCCCATTTACTCGAATCGCGTCTTTCGGCGGCTATCACGAAGCCGAGCACTTCCTACCGGTTTCCCTCGACCGAGACTTCACGACCTATCGGTCGGCCATCAACGCCTCGAAGCAGGCGTACGACATGGCCGGTGTCGGTCCGAAGGATCTGGATGTCGCGGAGATCTACGGCGTCTACGCCCCCACCGAGCTCATGCTGTACGAAGACCTGGGTTTCGCCGCGGAAAAGGGCTCCGGCGCGCAGGCCGTGCGAGACGGGCGCCTGACTCATGGGGGAGATCTCGTCGTGAACCCCACCGGTGGCCGCATCGCCTACGGTCACCCCGCCGCCGCGACACCGCTACTCGAGACCGTGGAGATCGCGCATCAACTGCGTGGCACCGCGACGGGCAGACAAGTCGATGGCGCACGCTGGGGCCTCACCCACGCCGAGCACGGCTGCCTCAACGGTTCGGTCGTGACCACCTACGAGGCGATGGCATGAAAGAGCAAATCGACGCTTACACCAAACGCGCCATCGACCATCACGACGACGGCGCAACCGGCGAGTATTACCGGCTGCTTCGCGAAACCAAGAAGTTTCACACGACGAAGTGCCCCAAGTGCGAGCACACGGCGTATCCGCCGCGACCGTTCTGCCCGGCTTGTTTCCACGACGAGGTCGATTGGGTGGACATCAGCGGAGAAGCCACGCTCTACGCCTTCACGACCCAATCGCGCGCTCTGCGCTTCGTGGCCCCGGACGTCATCGGCATCGTCGAGGTCCCCGGGGTCGGGCGCATCGCGACCAAGATCAACGCCAAACTGTCCGACTTGAAAATCGGTCAGAAGGTGCGCTTCGAGCCGTTCGAAGTCTCCGACGAGCTGGTCGTGCACAGCTACACCCCGGTGGGCTAGAGGCGAACATGTTGGTCGTCGTCACAGGAGCCGGGGGATTCATCGGACGAGCCATCGTCGAGGCGCTCACCCGAGAGAGTCACGAAGTCACAGCCAGCGACCGACCCGGCGTCGATCTGAGCCACATCCAATCGGCTCGCGCGGTCGAAGCCGACTTGCTCGACGCCGGCGCGTGCGAGCGCTTGCTCGAAGGCCAAGACGCCATCGTGCACAGTGCCGGCCTGTTCGACTTGAGTGCGGCGCGAGACGCGCTCGTGGCGGCCAACGCCACGACCGTCGAACGAGTGACCGCGGCTTGCGAAGAGACGGGAGTCCGACGGCTCGTTCACCTCAGCTCGGTGGCCGTCTACGGGCGACCAGAGTCGGTCCCGTGCCCGACGAGCGCTGCCCTGCGACCTCGCCACCCCTACGAGGAAACCAAGGCGGCGGGCGATCGGATCGCCCGTGACGCCATGGACCGTCTCGACGTGACGGTCCTTCGCCCGACCGTCGTGTATGGCCCCGGCAGCCGATACGGCTTCGCCCCGTTCATCGCTGCGCTCTATCTTCCGCTGGCGGCGGGTCAAGAGCGTGTATGGGGCGTACGCAAGGCGTCGAAGTACCACGCGGTGCACGTCGAAGACGTTTCACGAGCCGTGGCTTTCGCCCTAGCCGAGCCGAAGACGATCGGCGGTGTCTACAACCTCGCGGACGATTCGCCAGCCGACATCATGACCGCGCTCGAAACGATCTGCGTCGAGCTCGGCATGTCGGTGGATCGTCGACCGAACGTGCCCGGCCGTGTGATGTCACCGCTGGCCGAAGCCATCGCTCTCTGGGCGCCAGAGAAGCGGCTCCAGGCAGCCAACCGCGAAATCGATCGCCGATGGCGCCGTCTGGCGGAGGAGCTCGATTTTTCGCCGATCCTGACCCCGAAGCTCGACCGCGACTGGCTCTACTACTTCGCCGCCGACCACGTCTACGACAACCGGGATCTCGTCGAGCTCGGTTTCTTCTACCGACACCCGGACTTGCAGCGAGGCATCCCGAGCACGCTCGCCTGGTACATCGACGCGGGGTGGTTGCCCAAGCCCGACGCGGTCCGCGAATGGGCCCGAGCTCGGCGGCAGAGCCGGCCCGAACGCAAACGCGGTCTCGGAGCGCGAATCGTTCGGGCGGCGAGCGCGCGCCTTCAACGAGCCTGACAGGAGACTGAAAGATGGGTTGGCAAGAGCACGTCGGCGAAGAAAAACGAACCGGGCCCACGAAGGTGGACGCCGAAAGAATCGCGGCGTTCGCCGCCGGCATCGCCGACACCAACCCCCGGCACACGGACCCGAAAAATCCCGACTACGCCGGCCCGCCGCTCGTCGTCGCCGCGAGCATCATCCCCGGCACTGGCGCCATGCTGCCGGACATCGATGCGGACGTGAACATCATGCGGATCGTTCACGGGGGCATCGACATCAATTTCAAAAAGCCCGTCCGCGAAGGTACCGAGCTCGAGTGCATTGCGACCTTCCGGGGCATCACCGACAAGGGCAGCGGACAGCTCATCGCGTTCGACTTCGACATCGTCGATGCCAAAGCAGCGAGCGTTTCCGACGGGCAAACCCGCTACTTCGTGCGTGGAGGAAAAACGGGGGGCGGCACCAAGGAAGAACGCCCGGACCCGGGGCCACCGACCCACGAGGTCACCGAAGTGGTGAAGGAGGGCCAATCGCGGCTGTACGCCAAAGGTTCCGGTGACAGCTTCCCCATTCACACCGACGAGAGCTTCGCCAAAAGTGTGGGGTTGCCCGACATCATCCTACACGGCATGTGCACGCTCGCATTTTCCACGCGAGCCATCATCGACGCCGTGGCGGGCGGCAATGCCGCGCGCCTTCGCTCCGTGGGAGTTCGGTTCTCGAAAATGGTCTTTCACGGAGACGAGCTCACGACTCGGATCTGGGTCGACGGAAGCAACGTGACCTTTCAAACTGTCAATCAAAAGGGCGTCCCCGTTCTCGACGAGGGAACGGCGAAGTTGGAGTAAGAAAATGCGAATCATTGCAATCACCATGGTGACGGCGACGCTCACGGCGTGCGGCGGTACGGACACGACCAGCAACGCCGACGGTTCGGCGGGGGCAGCAGGCGCGGCCGGCGCGCCGTCCCAAGCCCAGTTCGAGCCTCCCGAGCGAGGCGTACAGATCGCCACGGGCCCCATCACGCTCGGCCCCGGAGAGGAAGCGACGCGGTGCCACTTCTTCGATCTGCCGAGCGACGAAGCGCTGCCGATCGTGAAGTTCGAGCAGAATCACTCGGGTTTCGTTCACCACTTCGTCATGCACACCGCGGGGGAGGACTTCGAGCCCGGCATCGGTGACTGCCCGACCGGTTTCTACATCACGCACCCGGCGGTCTACCCGGGGAATCGTGTGCAAGCTCCGTTCGAGATGCCGGCGGGAGTCGCGTTCGCTCTCGACGCGAAGAAACCGATGCTGACCCAGATCCACCTTCTCAACACGACCGGGGAGACGGTCACCGAGGAGCTGAAGATCAACCTGCACGCCGGCGACCCCGCCACGACCTTCGAATCGGTGGGGATCATCGGCGGAGCCGACCTCAACTTCGAGATCCCTCCGCGCACCGACCACGTCGAGGTGCAAACCTGTCAGATGTTCACCGACGCCAACGTCTTCGCGCTGACTTCCCACAGCCACGCGCGGACCGATTCGTTCGACATCGCCACGATCATCGATGGAGTCACGACGCCGGTGTATTCGAGCAAAGAATGGGACAGCCCCGACGTCGTCTCGTTCGACCCGCCGATCGCCATCAAGCCGATGGACGAGTTCCAATTCTCGTGCGCATGGAACAACGATACGGACGACACCGTTCGCTACGGCGATCTCGCCAGCGACGAGATGTGCATCTTCTTCGGTTACTACTACCCGAGCGGTGGAGGAGTCGCACCCTGTGTCGGGTTCTAACGGCAAGAGCGCTGCCGCGGTCGTGGGTGCACCGCGGGCGAAAAAACCCAGGGCCGACGTGAACGAGGCGGTGCGGCCCAAACGCCGCGGGCTCGACCCAGTCGACGCCATGACCGTCAAGACGCTCAAGGACGCGGTCAAGGTGTTCTTCTCGAGACCGGGACCGCGGCTCATCGCAGCGACGGCTGCGGTGGGTTGGGCCGGTCGCGCGCTGCTCGGGCCACCGGGACCGACCGACGTCGCGATCTGCGCCGGAGTCGTCGGCTACTGGCCGTTTCAGGAATGGTTGGTGCACAAGTACGTGCTCCACCTCAAACCCAAGATGGAGGACGGCAAGGTCACCTTCGATCCGGACTTCGCCAAGCGCCATCGCGCGCATCACAAGGATCCGCGCGACGTCGATCTGACGATGTTGCCTTTCAAGCTCGTCGAACGTTCGCTCTTCACCAATGCGGTTCTCTTGCTCGCGTTCGCCCCCAAGCGCGCCGCGCTCACGGGCATCGCCGCCAGTGCGACGATGCTGCTCGCGTACGAGTGGACGCATTTCATCGTGCACACTGGACACGTGCCGAGCACCCGCGTGGCCAAAGCCCTTCGGCGGCATCACCTCTTGCATCATTTCCACAACGAGAACTACTGGATGAGCTTCACGGTCCCGCTCGTCGACAAGGTGCTCGGGACCTCTCCCGACATGCGCGCGGTCCCGAGATCGGCCACCGCCAGGAATCTGCACGGCATGAACGACGAAACGATGATCTGAAGCGTGTCTCCGCCGACGAGCTCGGGCTCGAAGTGGGCGCGCGTTGGCCACAAGTCAAGATGATGCCCGAGCGGCAAAGGAAGCCCGCCTCAAGCGCACAGACTTTCGGCGAGCGACCGCACCGCCCCGGTCGGCTCCTCGCCACGGGCTCGCAGCAGCTGAAACTCGACCGGCCCGAGACCCCCGAGCGGCACCGCGACCACCCCGGGCGGCATCTGGCAGAACTCGTTGACGATCGCCAGACCGAGGCCGAGCCGCACGGCATGAAGGGTCAAAGGCCAACCGGTAGCTTCGACGGCGAGTGACCACTGGACGCCTTCGATGCGCAGAGCCTGCTCGATGCGCGCGCGTTGCGGACGGCCCACCGGCGGCAATACGAGGCTCGTGCCCTCGAGATCGGCGAGCGATACCCGGCGACGGCACGCCAGGGGGTGCTTGCTCGGAACGGCGAGAACCTGAGGCACTTCGAGCAGGGGATCCGCGACGATGCCATCGGGCACGGCGTCGAGCGCGGCTACACCGAGGTGCGCTTCGCCGGAGCGCAGAGCGTGCACGGTTCCGTCGCGATCGCGGGTCAAAAGCCGGAGGGGGGCGGCGTTGCCGCGAAGGAAACGACGAATCGCGGGACCGAGCACATACAGCAGCACACCTTCGCCCGCGGCGAGCACGACCGATCGTGAGCTCTCGCCCCCACGCAGCTCATCGACGAACGCTCGAGCTCGTTCGAGAGTCACCCGCGCGTAGCGCGAGAGCTCGACCCCCTCCGGGGTGAGCCTGAGCTCGCGGCCGACCCGACGATAGAGAGTCGCCCCGAGGTCGTCGGCGATGCGGCCAATCTGTCCGTGCAACGCCGGTTGGCTGACGTGCAACACGCGGGCGGCGTGGGTGAAGCTCAGGTGCTCCGCGAAGACCAAAAACGCCTCGAGTCGGTCGGGGCTGAGCGCTTCGAGCTCGTCGGCAGTTCGAATCATAGCTTCTATATTATACTCCATAGGTAATCATAAGTTCTCTATTATTATGGATGGCGGTATTTCACCGCCATGAACACACGAAAGAAAAAAGCACGCCGCTCGAGCGGCCACCCCGAGCCGCGTCTCGGCATCGACATCGGTCGAGTCATCATCGCCCCGCCCGAGGTCGAAGGCGCGGACACGTCTTTCCTCGGTGGAACCGACGAGAGCGCCATGCCCACCCCGCCCTCCGACGGAGCCTTCGAAGCCATCCGACGACTCGTCGACCTTTTCGAGGGGCGGGTGTGGCTCGTCTCGAAGTGCGGCGCCAAGATCCAGAACCGTTCGAGGTTGTGGCTACACCACTGGCGCTTCTTCGACGAAACCGGCCTGAAGCCCGAGAACCTGCGCTTTTGCCGTCAGCGACCAGAAAAAGCCATCCACTGCGCCAAGCTCGGCATCACCCACTTCGTCGACGATCGCGTCGACGTCCTTCGCCACCTGCGCGAAGGCGTGCCCCATCTGTTCCTGTTCGGCCCTCAGCGAAAGGACGTCCCCGAATGGTCGATTTGGGTTCGGACCTGGGCCGACACCGAGCGGGAGATCCGCGCACGCTTCCCGGTGAGCGCCGAGCTCAGTCAGGGAAGCGGATGAAGACCGCGGGCACGTGCTCGGTGAGCCACACCCCGTTCGGGGTGCACCGAAACGCATGGCCGGCATCCGCCATGCGGGCGGCGTCGACCTCCAGCACCACCGGTCGACCACGACGTTCACCGACACCCTCGGCGACTTCTGCACTGGTCGAGAGGTGAACGTCGTGGCGCCGGCCTCGCTCGAGGCCACGCTCACGAATCGAGGCGAGCCTGGACGCCACCGTGCCGTGAAACAGTAGATCCGGCGGCTCGCGGGGCTCGTATTCGAGTTCGACGTCGAGCGAATGGCCTTGAAGCGCACGGATGCGTTTACCGTCGTCGCTAAAGGCGAACCGTGCCTTGTCGTTGCCTCGCACGATGTCTTCGAGCTCGCCTCGGCTCATGGGATCGTGCTTTTGGGAGAACGCTCGCAAGAGCTCGTCGACGCCAACCCAGCCGGCGGAGTCGAGCACGAGACCGATTTCGTCTGGGCGATGTCGAAGCACGTAGCTCAGGAGCTTGCTTCGTCGAATCACTTGGCTCTAGGGGTACATCTTGCGGATGTCCGCGACACTTCGCGACACCAACTTCTCCAGGACAGCGGCGTCCACGTCTTCGAGCTTCTTGATGTAGAGGCAGCTCTTCGCCGTCTTGTGCTTTCCGAGCTTCTTCAGGAGGGCCGTGTACTTGGCGAAACCCGGCATGATGTAGAGCGTCAGGCTCGTCTTCCGCGGGGAAAATCCGGTGACGCACCAATCCCCTTCGCGGCCACTCGCGTACCTGTAGTGATAGCTGCCGAAGCCGACGATGCTCGTGCCGAACATCGTGGGTTTCTCGCCGGTCGCTCGCTTCATCATGCGTACGAGCTCGCGAGCGTCCTTCCGGCGACCCTCGTCGTCGATGCCGTTGATGAAGGCGGTGACACTCGCTTTAGTCCTCTTGGTTTTCAGCTCCGCCATGCGGCCGCCCTCTTCGAGCCGGTGGCTCGACGTCAGTAGGTGATGAGCTCCGTGTAGAACGAAGAGCCGGCGTCGTCGATGAATTCGACACTGATGCTCGGCGGTGTCGCGTTCGGATCAGCATCGAAAATCGTGTAGTTGCTCGTCGTGGTCGACAGCGGAAACTGTGGTGCGCCGAGGGTCGGCGCCAGAATGTTTCCGTTCTGGTCGCCGGGGCCCGCCAGGACTTCTCGAAGGGCCGCGTACTTCCCCGCGGGCTCGACGAAAGCCGACGCGCCCAGGTGGAAGTCCCCTGAAATGAACAACACGCCGGGAATCGAATTGTCCACGATGAAGTCGAGCAGCTCCACCCGCTGCGCAGCGTAACCCTCCCAGCGATCTCCCTGCGCGAAGTCGAAGAGCCCGGGGAAGTTCGTTATCGGCACCGAGTTGACGAGAATCTTGAACACCGCCGTGCTCGATTGAAGCCCGGTCTTGAGCCAATTCATCTGCTCGGTCGAGATATACTGCGCGTTCGGCCCGTTCGCCGTCGAGGGGAGCCGTTCGCTCCGCGAGTCGAGCACGAAGACTTCGACGGTGTCGCCCCATCGGAAGCTCCGCCAAACACGGAGCGGCGCTTCCGGCCTCACCGCGAGAAACTCGAAAAAGGTCTGCGTCGCGGCGTTCAAGCGGGCGGCACCGATCGTCTCGGGGTTCCAGTTGTTGTCGACCTCGTGGTCGTCCCAAGTGGCGTAGTGGGCCGTGCTCTGCAGCAACGCCTGATAGGACCCACTACCGATCTGGGGGCCCCAAATGTTCCGGTACTCCGTCAGCGTGTTGGCCGAGTCGTTGTAGGTGGCGTCTCCCGCGAGAATGAAAAAATCGAAGCGTTCCTGCCCGGCGATCGGCAGGGCTGAAAACGGTCGTCGCGAGTTGTTCGTGCAACTCGTGGCTCCGAACCGCACTCGCTGACGAGCAGTCCCCGCGAACGCGGTGACAAAACGCCCAATGGGGCTTCTGGCCACCAGCGTGCCGCCCTGGTCCTCGAGAAAGACGTAGCTGAGCTCGGTCCCCGCCGGTAGTGCAGAGACGTCGAGGTGCACGAAACCTTCCGCATCGGGAGTGGCCGGGCCGTCGAAAAAGATGAACGCGCGACCGGGAGTGCTCGGGGTGTAGACGCGCAGGATCAAGTTGTCGCTTCCGAAGTATCGAGTCCACAACAAGACCTGGTCGCTCCGCGCGTCCCCAGCCTGGATCCCGATGGGGAAGTCGGTGTTGTCTTGAGGGAGCGTCGTCGGATCGAAATCGATCTCGGTGACCATGCCGCCAAAACCG
>JAJDAH010000112.1 GCA_029261965.1 Polyangiaceae bacterium | reverse complement strand
TCATTCGCTCGCCCGGCAACATGCTCGGCTACTACAAGGAGCCCGAGATGACGAAGGGCTGCTACACCGACGACGGTTTTTTCAGGACCGGCGATCGTGGCGAGCGCGACGACATGGGGCGTCTCAAGATCACCGGACGCGTCAAGGAGCTCTTCAAGACGAGCAAGGGTAAATACGTCGCTCCGGCGCCGATCGAGAACATCCTGAACGCGGCGGACAGTGTCGAGCTCTCGTGCGTCTCGGGTTCGGGGCAGCCGCAGCCATACGCCCTCGTCCAGCTGTCCGAGGATCTGCGCGCGAAGATGAATGATTCTGAGGTGCGTTCCGAGGTCACCGCCGCGCTCGAGAAACTGTGTGGCGAGGTCAACGGTGCGGTCGATCCGCACGAGCAGCTTCAGTTCGTGGTCGTGGCCAAAGACGAGTGGCTCATCGACAACGGCTTCCTCACGCCGACGATGAAGATCAAGAGGCCAGCGCTCGAGGACAATTACGACCCGAAGCTCGAGGCTTGGTACGGACAGAAGAAGAAAGTCATCTGGGAGGAATGAGGCGCCATTCGTTTTTCAGTGAGCGTTCATTTCGTTCGGAGTGGACGAGCCCCGGGCGCTGATCGCTTTGATTTGGCTTCGCTTGGGTTGCTGCCGCGCTGGATTTTCGTGTCAGCGAAAAACGGGCGCCTCGACGCTCTGCGTCGAGATACACGAGTGTTGCTCGAATCGAGGGTTTTCCAGGGCGATTGAACGGCAAAGTTGACTCGCATTGCTCTCACACGCGCTAAACTCTTGACGACGTCAGGAGACTTCCCATGGGCGCAAATATCTTCTCTCGGGCGACGAGGCTCACGGCGTTCGCGCTGACCGGCGGCGCGATCGTCGCCGCGTGCGGCGGCGGCGACGGGGGCACGAACGGCGGACAAGGTGGCTTCGCGGCGACGAACGGTAGCGGCGGCGCTGGCGCTGGTGCAGGCGCGGGGGGCATCAACCCGGGAACAGGCGGCGCTGCTGCTGGGCCGGCTACCGGGGGTTTTGGGGCTGGGCTGATCGACGCGCCGACCGGTCAGGGCGGCGGAGGCGGGCTCGACCCGGACGCGGCATGTGCGTCGAGCGTCTTCCAGGGGGAGCAGGTGCCTCTCGACATGTTCATCATGATGGACAAGTCGGGCTCGATGTCGAACCAGAACAAGTGGGACGCCATCAAGACGGCGTTCACGGGTTTCGTCAACGACCCCACGAGCGACGGAATCGGCGTCGGCATTCAATTCTTCCCGCCGGATGTTGCGCTGCCGACTTGCTTCGGCGCGCCGCCGTGTCCTCCGGGCTGCGACCCGTTCATCTTCACCTGTGTTCCGGGTCAGGGCGGTTCGTGCGACCTCAACGACTACCTGCCGCCAGCGGTCACGATTCAGGAGTTGCCGGGCAGCCGCATGCTGCTCATCAACGCGATGAACGCCAAGATGCCGGGTGGTGGAACGCCGACCTCTGCCGCTCTGGCCAGCGCGCTTCAGTCGACGACGGCTTGGGCCGCTCAGTTCCCCGGCCGCAAGGTCATCACGGTGTTGGCGACCGACGGCTCGCCGACGGAGTGCGACACCAACATCGGCAACATCGCCGCGCTCGCGGCGACCGCCGCTGCGGGCAGCCCTCCGGTTCAAACGTTCGTCATCGGCATCGGCAACGTCGCCAACCTCGATGCCATCGCCATGGCCGGCGGCACCGGCAATGCGCTCATCGTCAACCCGGCCACCGCCGCGCAGGACTTCCTCGATGCGATGAACGCCATTCGGGGCCAGGCCCTGGGTTGCGACTTCGGCATCGACGCTCAGGGGCCAAACGGCGAGACCGTCGACTTTGGCAAGGTCAACGTGCTGTTCACGCCTCCCGGCGCCACGATGGAGGAGACCATCTTCAACGTCGGCGACGCGGCGAGCTGCGATCCGAGCGTCGGCGGCTGGTACTATGACGATCCGATCAACCCGACACTCATCCAGATGTGCCCGACCAGCTGCAGTCGTCTCACGACGGAGCAGGGGACCGTGAACATCCAGCTCGGTTGCTCGACAGTCACCCTGCCGCCGCGCTAGCGGGTCGAAATCGCCGAAACGCTGCGCCGATGCGCAGCCTCCCGCGTCGAGGGATGACGGAGTAGGCCCCTGGGCGCTCGAGGGTCCGGGCGCTAGAACCAGTTTGCAATGTCCGGCCCGGTGAGCGCCCGTAGCCACGAGCTACTCACCGGACCCGTGGGACCGCGTCTGACGAAAATGGCGATCCCGACGGCGCTCGGCATCGGGTCGATCCTGCTGTTTCAGACCGTGGACACGTTCTACGTCGGCCAGCTCGGCCCGCGGCCGCTCGCCGCGATGAGCTTCACGTTCCCGGTGGTGTTCGTCGTGATGAGCCTGACGATGGGCATCGGGGTCGGCGCGACCGCCGCGATCTCGCGCGCGCTTGGCGAAGGGGACCGAGATCGGGTTCGGCGCATCACCACCGACGCCCTCGCCCTCGCGCTCATTCTCGTGGTGACGGTGGCGGCCATTGGGCTCTTCACGATCGACCCGATCTTTCGTGCGATGGGCGCCGCGCCGGACATGATCCCGCTCATCTCGTCGTACATGACCACCTGGTACTTCGGGGTCGCCGTGCTCGTCATTCCCATGGTGGGTAACAGCGCGATCCGGGCGACCGGCGACACCAAGACGCCCGGAATCATCATGGGCATCGCGGGAGGGGTGAACGTCGTTCTCGACCCACTCTTCATTTTTGGGATCGGGCCTTTCCCAGCGCTTGGGCTCCAAGGCGCAGCCATCGCGACCGTGATCGCGTGGAGCGTCACGTTCCTCGCCGCGCTTTGGATCTTGGCTCGCCGCGAACGCATGCTGGCGTTCGACTTGCCGCGGATCTCGGCGGTGCTCCAGTCCTGGCGCGAGATTCTGTTCGTTGGTCTGCCTGCGGCAGCGACGAACGTCTTGGTCCCGGTTGCTACCGCGGTGCTGACGCGGTTCGTCTCGGCTCACGGCGAGAACGCCGTCGCGGCCTTCGGCGTCGGCAGCCGTCTCGAGTCGATCGCGCTCATCGGCTCGTTCGCATTGGCGACCTCGGCGACTCCGTTCGTGGGCCAGAACTTTGGCGCCGGCAACTGCGACAGGATTCGTCAGGCGTTGCGGTTCGGAATGAAAGCGAGCCTGGTGTACAGCCTCGGTGTGGCGGCGGTGCTGGCGATTTTTGCTCGCCCCATCGTGGGGATTTTCAGTGACTCCGCGGAGGTGGTCGATGTCGCCGTCGACTACCTCAGGATCATCCCGGTGACTTACGGGGCCTTTGGTGTATCGATTTTCGTCAACTCGATATTCAACGCCGTCGGCAAGCCGCTTCACTCGGCGGTCGTCATCCTCGTTCGGCTGTTCGTGTTCAGCATCCCGCTGGCCTACTTCGGCTCGAAGTACTCGGGCCTCTTCGGCCTTTTCGTCGCCATGGCCGCGGCGAACGTCGGCATCGGGCTGGTCGCCACGATCATGGTGAGGCGGCACCTCGTGGTGGTGGAGGCCGAGCTCGAGCGCGAAGGCCCCAGCTATGCTGGGGCTTCTGCTTAGCGCGGGGCTTCTGCTTGACGCGGGCCGCACTCCCTTGTTTCTTCCGCGTCTCATGTCAGCGCTAGCGATCAACGGTGGGACGCCCGTTCGCACCGAGCCTTTTCATCCTTGGCCGCTTCACGACGAGCGTGAGCGTGACGGTTTGCTGAGAGTGCTCGAAACGGGCAACTGGGGTGGTTTCCCCTCCCCGAACGTCGAGGCGAGCGCGTTCGCCGCTGCGTTTGCGGCGCGGCATGGCGCCGAGTTCGGAGTATGCGCTGCCAACGGCACGGTGACGCTGCATCTCGCGCTGCGGGCGGGTGGAGTCGTGCGCGGCGACGAGGTGATCCTCACGCCGCTGACGTTCATGGCGACTGCAGGCGCGGTGCTCTACGTGGGTGGCGTGCCAGTCTTCGCCGACGTCGACCCGGACGACTATTGTCTGGATCCGAAGAAGGTCGAAGAACAGATCACCGGGCGCACCAAGGCCGTGATTTGCGTTCACCTAGGAGCGAGCGTTGCCGATTTGGATGGGCTGACGGAGCTCTGCAAGAAACGCGGTCTCGTGTTGATCGAGGACTGCGCCCACATGCACGGGTCCGAGTGGCGCGGCAAAGGCATCGGTAGCTGGGGCGACTTCGGTTCGTTCTCGTTTCAGTCGAGCAAGCTCATGACCGCCGGCGAGGGCGGCATGGTGCTGACGAGCAACAAGCAGTTCGAAAAGCGTTTGCAGATGCTCAACAACTGCGGCCGCCGCGAGCCCGGCTACGAGGACACTCCGCACTGGGTCGGACACAACTACCGCATGACGGAGTTTCAGGCGGCGGTGCTCCGCGCCCAACTCGAGCGGCTCGACGAGCAAAATCAGAAGCGTGTGCGTGGCTACGATCGTCTCGCGAAACAGCTCGACGAGATCCCCGGGGTCACGAACCTACGGGTGGACGAGCGTGTCACGACTCGGGGCGGCTACCAGTTCATCTTCCGCCACGACCCCGAAGCGTTCGCCGGGAAGAAAAAGGGCCGCGTGCTCGAGGCATTGTCTGCCGAGGGTCTAGCCGTCTACGAGGGCTACACGCCGCTCAACCGTGCGTTCGGAGACTCGGCGTTCGACTGGGGCGAGCACTTGTTCCCGTACAAGACCTTTTCCGAGCAGTGGTACGACAGCGGCGCGAACGTGCCGAGCTACGAGCAGGTGCACTGTCCGGTGGCGGAGCGAGCAGCCCAGCAGTCAATTTGGATCCCGCACCAGGTGTTTCTGGGAAGCGACGCCGACATCGATTCGGTGGCCGAGGCCGTCGCCAAGGTTCAGAAAAACGCTTCCGAGCTCTGAGCGCCCGCCTTCACTCCGGCGGCGTCTCGATCATGAGGCATCCGCCGACGTTTCGGTGGAGCCCCTCGGCGTTCGTCTCGCCGACGCTGACGTTGCTGAGTGAAACGCCGGCGAACTTCTTTTTGCTGTCGGTGAACGCGAGGAAGATGCACATCTCCTGGTCGCCGACGCCGTAGCCGATCTCTTTGTCGAACGTATTGTCGAAGCCGCAGGTGAGGCGTGCGCCCAACGCTCCGGCCATCGAGATCGGCGGGTCGAAAACCTGACCCCATGCTTCGCCAGTGGGAGCACGGTTCTCGAAGAACAGCTCACCATCGCGATCGCCACCGGTCAGATGCAGCGTGAACTCCTCGCCGAGCTCGTGATAGTGCGGCAGCACGTAGTGGATGTTGAAGTCCGCCGCGCTCTGGAACTCGCAGTCCATCTCGTGGACGGATCGCTGACGCGGTGGAATCGCGAGCGCCATGTTCGTGAACGTCATCGGGCTCAGCTCGATGACGACGTCTTCGGGCTCGATGACGTTCACGTCGAAGGACAGGCTGCTGTCCATCGAGTCGGGCGTCGTGTTGAGCAAGTGGACGTTGCCGATGATCCGCGCGTTCGCCGGAACGTGAATGGCAACGCCTTCGGCGAACTTCTGCTCTTCTCCGAGTGCCTGAGTGGATTGAGCGAAGAAAACTCCGCCACTCACGCCGGCGCCAACTTGCGAAAAGTTTCGCTCGCTGCACGGCCAAGTGCCGTCGGGACCGTCGTACTGATCGTCGGTGACGAAGAACCAGTTGCTGTGATGCCAACCGCCGTCGTTCACGGTGCGGACCCAATTGACGAACAACGGGGTGTCGTTGCCGACGGTCCAGCTCTGACAAAGGCTCGTGATTTCGTCGCCCGGCCCGATGGTGATGGGCGGAAACGTGTGGGATAGGTCGGGCTCTGGCGGCGGAGGTGGTTTTTCTGGCTCGGTTCCAGGGGCGGTGGTGGTGTCGTCGGAGCCCGAGCAACCGGCGGCGGCGAAACTCGCAGCCAAGAAAAGAATCGTGGGAACACGGCGCATGGTGATGCGCTGAGTTTAGCCGCCCGAGCCGCGGGCCGCCCGGCCGAATTGCGGCGGCCCACTGCGCGGTCGCAGGGGTTTGATCTGCGCGCCTTACAGGTGGCGAAAATCCTGCGGTCGAGAGGCAGCGAAATTCGAGCGGAGGCTCAGCGGGCGAACGCTGCGAGGGCACGCGCGGCGATGACATCACCCGCTTCCTGCACGAAATGTCCTGCGTCGGCGATCTCGAGCGGTTGGGGACATCCGCGGATGACCTGCCTCAGCGCAGCCATTACCGGCGGCCCCAGCACTGGATCCTGCATGCCGACGGCCATGAACGTCGGGCCATTCCACGTTTCGCTCCACCACGTCGCCGCCTCTCTCCCGAGATCGGCGCCCTCCATGTCGGGTGATGTGGGTACGAGCTCGGGGAAGCGGCGCACGCCTTCTTTGAAGTCGTCGCTGGGGAACGGGGCGTCGTAGGCGGCGCGTTCGGCTTCGCTGAGGCTCGGGGCGGCGCGCCCCATCAGGCTGCCGACCGACAGGTTCGGGGTGTTGCGTACGTAGTCGCGCCAGGCTTCGAAGCCCTTGCCCGGTGAGGCCCCGACAGCGATGGCGGTGTTCATCACGATCAAGCGTGCGAGGCGGTCCCCGACGTCGAGCGGGAGGGTCAGCCCGAGCAGGCCTCCCCAGTCCTGGCAGACGAGCGTCACGTTCTTCAGGTCCAAGCGTTCGATGAACCGAAGGAGCGTGTTGCGATGAAACGAAAACGAATACGACTCCGCGGCCGTTGGTTTGTCTGAACGACCGAAACCGAAAAAGTCCGGGGCGATGACTCGGCAGCCGCCGGAGGTGAAAACCGGCGTCATCTTTCGGTAGAGGTACGCCCAGGTGGGCTCGCCGTGGAGGCAGAGACAGGTGTGCTCGGCGTCTAGCGGGCCTTCGTCGATGTAATGAAGCCGCAAGCCGTCGTAGCCTGGCAGATCGTCGATGTATCGAGGGGCGTAGTCGTATCCCGCAAGCTTTTCGAAGCGTGCGTCAGGCGTTCGGAGAGCTTCCATCAGAACACGTCTAGGTAGGCTTCGGCCCCGATCAGGATTCGATAGAAGTTGGCGTTGACCGCATCATTGCCGCCGGGAGTGATGAAAAACGGCCACTCGAACCGCACGCCGAGATCGATTAGCGCGGACTTGCTCGCTTCGAGCGAGTAGCCACCTTGGAATCCCAGGGGAATGAACACGGTGTCGCCGAAGTTCTCGAAGTCGGCGACGCCGAACCCCGTGCGACCACCGAGGAAGATCTCGCTCGTGGCGTTGAAGTTGAGCACGAGCGGGATGCCAGCGGTGCTCCTCGTCGGGATCGGCTGCGGAAGGAGCGGATCCGCGAGACCGACGACCGTTGGATCGGTCGCGATGTTTAGCGTGAGGCCGGTGTCGACGCGGATGGCGTCGCTGAACCGGAGCAACACGGGAAGACCGAACGCCACACCGAAGTCGGTGTCCGTGGGCAGATTCAGCTCGAGTCGCGCGCCGACTTCGGCTTCACCCTCGATGAAACGGTACATCCCGTAAACCTGGATGTCGCCGAATCCACCGTCCGGCGAGAGCAGGATCGGAAGCAGCAGCGCGCCAGCTTCGAAGTCGTCCGTGATGCCGACGCCGGCTCCGGTGATCCACCGAACGAAGGTTTCGTCCGCGGTGCCGAACGGCGTATCGATCATGACGCGGAAGATGTCGAAGGCCGTTTCGGCCCGGATAGTGCCCTTCGGCAACGTGAGCGGGCGTTTGGCCAAGTCGACCGGCAGCTCTCCAGCCGTTGCCGTCGGCGCCGCGAATATCGAGCCAGCGATGGTGAGCGCGCCGAGGGCCCGGAGCGGGGCGCGAGAAAGGCGGTGGGGCATGAGACTTCTCCTTGGCTCCAACGTAGAGGCGTCGGACTACCAGCGTTCGATCGCACGGCGTGGGCGAGCGGGCAACTCCCTTGCGCCATCCGCTCGGCACGTACACCCCACGAAATCTGCCGATGCGCCGGCCGCGCCGGGGTAGCCTCCCGTGTCATGACGGACGTACTCGGTGTGGGTCTGACGGGGACTGGCTGGGTGGCCGACGTGCACGCCCAAGCGCTCAATCGAGTCAGTGGTGCCAAGCTCGTCGGCGTGGTCTCCCGCGACGAAAAACGTGGCGGAGAGTTCGCGAAGAAGCACGGCATCCCGAAAGTATTCACCGATCATCGTCAACTGCTCGAGGCCGCAGACCTCGACGTGATCTGTGTGGGTCTTCCGAACCACCTGCACGAGCAGGTCGTGCTCGATGCGGCGCAGGCTGGCAAGCACGTGATCTGCGAAAAACCGTTGGCCACGAACCTCGA
The DNA here is from genome assembly GCA_029261965.1 of Polyangiaceae bacterium. Lineage (GTDB taxonomy): Bacteria > Myxococcota_A > Polyangia > Polyangiales > Polyangiaceae > JAJDAH01. Next base: position 56,627 of record JAJDAH010000112.1, on the reverse strand, counting down.
AGAGGGGCAACGGATGGTCGACGCCTGCAAGAAAGCCGGCGTCATGCTCGCTGTCGGGGTGGAGCTGTGTTTCGTGCCCAAGTTCGTTCGGGCCAAGCACATGCTGAAAAGTGGAGCCCTAGGTCGCGTCTTTCAAGTACGACAGGTGGAGGCGCACGGCGGCCCTCACTCGCCGTGGTTTTTCACTCGCGATGAAGCGGGGGGTGGCATTCTGATGGACATGGGGTGCCACGCGATCGAGGTGACTCGATTCGTGCTCGACTATCCCAAACCCGTCGCCGTGTATGCCCGGATGTCGAACGAAACCCACCCGGACAGCGAGCTCGAAGACCACTCGGTGTGTGTGCTCGAGTTCGAGGGCGGCGTGACGGCTTTGCTCGAATCATCTTGGTCGCTCCAAGGGGGAATGGAGAGTCACCTCGACATCACCGGCACCGAGGGGGTGCTGTATTGTGATCTGCTTCGCGGCACCGGGATGCGCATGTACAGCCAGAAGGGACCCGCCGACGATCCCGAAAGCATCCTGTGGTCGTGGCAAGACCCAGATTGGCTTTGGAACAACGGCTACCCGCAAGAGATGGAGCACTTCCTCCACTGCGCACGAACCGGCGAGAAACCGCGGGTGAGCGGCGAAGACGGTTTGGTGCAGCTCGAGATCAGTTACGCCGCCTACGAAAGTGCCGCAACGGGCAAACGGATCGAGTTTCCGTTTCGGCCGAAGGGTGTCGAGCGCGCCGTCGACCTCTGGCTCGAGAGATAGGCGCGCGGTCTTCGACCCATGGCTCTTTATCTCGGCATCGACGCTGGCGGTACGCGATCGTCGGCGATGATTGCCGACGACGCGGGCACCGTCGTGGCACGCGCCGACGGGGGGCCCGCCAACTACCAGACCATCGGCGCCGAGCGCGCGAGAGCGGCGCTGGCAGACGTCGCAGAGCGTGCCCTCGACGCGGCGGGAGCGACCTTCGAGCAGCTCGCTTGGGCGGGCTACGGGATTGCCGGTGCGGACCGCCCGAAAGACTTCGAGGCGATTCGTCGGCAGCTGCCACCCATTCCGATGGAACCTCGACGAACCCTAGTCAACGACAGCCACCTCGTTCTTCGCGCCGGCGCCCCGGCGGGTGTGGGGGTAGCGCTGGTGTCGGGCACGGGAACGAATGCGATCGGTCGCACGACCGACGGGCGGGTGGAGAACGTGGGCGGAGTTGGGTTCGAGCTGGGCGACTTCGGATCCGCCGGAGATCTCGGGCGCGAAGCCATGCGACGCGCCATGCGTGGCGAGGACGGCCGGGGTCCGCAAACGTCGCTCTACGGCAAGATTTGCTCGACCCTCGGGGTCGAGCCGCTCATCGACGTGATCGATCTCTGGATGAACGACGACCCTCGTGCGGAGCTCGGTCGGCTCGCTCCGCTCGTGTTCGACGCAGCTGCCGAAGGCGACCGCGTCGCGCGTTCACTGCTCGAAGAGGCGGGTGAGGAGATTGCGCTCGCCGCCAAGGTACTCGTCGAACGTCTTTTTCTGGACGCCGACACGGTGACCGTCGTTTTGGGTGGCAGTGTGCTTCAGCGCGGGGTGGACCCCACCTTGACCATCGCGGTCGCTCGGGGGCTCAAAAAGGCGAAGCCCGGCGCACGCGTGGTCCGGTTGGAAGTAGAACCGGTCGTCGGGGCGGTTCTACTCGCCATGGATCGCGAGCACGAGGGCTCCGCCATGCTCGGCGACGCGCTCTCGGCTTCCCTCCAAACGAAGCTGGTGAGCAACGTGCCGGCGGCTTGAAAGTCCGCTAGGCTAGCGCGAGTCAGGGAGGCGCGTGAAAATTCGGGCTGACGAGCAGACTTCGATCTGGGTGACCTTGTGTGCGTTCGCCGTCCTGGCCCCCGCATGCTCGTCGACGCCCAGTGACGACGACGGCAACGATGCTGGCCCGGCGCCCGGGAGCTACGAGGCCGTGCTCGGAGTCGTCACCGAGTCGTGCGCCACCGGTTCGAGCTGCCACGGCGGTACCGATGGCCAGGCGCGATTGAGCTTCACGCCGGCGGTACGCGGGCAAGCGGACCTACGCGACGTGCTGCTCAGTGTTCCGTCCTGCGAGTACGATCGCATGCCGCGGATCGACCCGTTTCGTCCGGACAACAGCTGGCTCTATCTCAAGCTCGTCGGCTCGCACGACGAGTTCGGCGCGATCCAGTTCGAGCCGGATCCCAATTGGGATCCGGGCATTACTCGCGGCACCGACGGCAAGTACCCCCTCTCCGTTTGTCCGCTCACCCAGGAAGGCGAGATCATCTTCGGCTCGCTCATGCCGTTTGCGGCGACCGCCACGCCGCTGCCCGATGCTCAGATTGCCGTTTTCAGGGAATGGATCGCCCGCGGAGCCCCAGGTTCCGTCGGACCGAAACCGGTGGACGGTGGGGGCGACGGTGCGGTGGGTGGGCCGTGTCAGCCCGGCGGCGAGCTCGAGGTTCAGGTCGGGGTGCCCGATCCGAGCAATCCACGGGCCTTCGTCAGTCTCTTGCCCGGTGGCGACATCCCGATGGTCGGCGGGGGGCAGGCCGGTCGGTCGATCACCGTTGCGCTTCGAACGCGAAACTTCGTGGGTGAGGTGGCGATGGTGAGCGTGACGATCACGCGGACGGACACCGGCGATTCCACGACTCGCGCCGGCGATGGATTCTCGCAGTTCATCTGTCTCGACGACGACAATCGATACTTGGTTCCCATCGTCATGAACCCTGCCGAGCTGGGCGGCGCGGATCTGGATGGCGTCGAAGCGAGGGTCGAGGCGATAGTCACCGATCAGTCGAACAACGAAGCGTCCGCTACGGGGATGGGAGTCCTCAGGATCCGCTAGTCGGCATGCGTTACCTGTCCTCGTTTTTGTCGGTGCTGGTTCCAGTGGCGTCGGCGGCCATCGTCGCTGCCTGCGGCTCCGAGAAAACTCCGCCCGGACCACCGCCCGTCGTGCGGCAATCGTGCGAGTCGTCGACCTGTCACGGCCCGTCCGGGGAGGAGAACGCCATAGAGCTCGCGCACCCCGGCTACGATTTGTCGTGTACCGACTGTCACGGCGGTGATGGAGACGCCACCGAAGCGGTTCTGGCGCACGTCGCGGCAGAACCGTGGGTTCTCGAGTTGCCCACGCCCGGCTATTTGAAAAATCTCTCGGTCGACGAGCTCGACCGTGTCGATCCAGCGTTCTTACGCTTCGTCAACCCCGGCGATTTTCGTGTCGCGTCCACGAGCTGCGGCAGCAGCTCGCCGGCGGATCCCGGCAACGGTTGCCACCAGCCGTTGGTGGACTCGACCCAGCGCTCGGTCATGAGCACCTTCGTCGGGCACTTCGACGTGCCGAGATTCCAGGCGGGCATGCAAGGTCGCGCGGCGGAGCTCGGTAGCAGCGCCATCGAATCGGTGGGTTCGGGGGAAATTCCCCGTGGCGCGGTGCTGTCGCTCGAGCAGGCCGAGGTGCCGGATCCGAGCGCGCCCATCGGCGAGATTTCCACCGCCATGGATCACTACCTGGTGAAGAACTGTACGCGGTGCCACCAAGCGAGCTTCGGCAAGAACGACGTGCCGGGGAACTACCGTTCGAGTGGCTGCACCGCTTGCCACATGATCTACGACGAGCTCGGTCAGACGGGTTCGATGGACCCGAGCGCCGTTCGAGATTTTCGAGCCCATCCCGTCGAGCACGAGCTGACCTCGGCCATCCCCGGCAGCCAGTGCGAGACTTGTCACCATCAAGGGGCTCGCATTGGTCTTCTCTTTCGCGGTGTCATCGAATGGGAGTTCGATGCCGACCCCATCGACGTTCTCGGTGTCGACTTGCCCAACGCCGGCGGAATCCACGGCCGACCGGATGACGGCTACCTCCAAGCCTCGGTCGATCCGAGGTTCCCGCCGGACCTTCACTTCTCCGCGGGCATGACCTGCGTCGATTGCCATGTCGGGCGCGACGTTCACGGTGATGGCTGGATCTATTCCACCTCGAAATTTCAGGTGTCGGTCCGGTGCGAAAATTGCCACGGGAACATCGACCAGGCCATCGCCGAAGGCACGGCGACCGCCGGACTGCCTCCCGCCGGGGCGCCGGATCAAGAGTGCAGTCCCACCGGTCCCGCGGACGCGTTTCTCAACTGCGCCGGCAATGCACTCCCGCTGTTTCGAAACGACCGGGGTGAAGTGGAAATCCGCCTCGCCGTGCCCCCGCCCGGCGGTCCAGACAGTCTGCCGGTTCCGCAGATCCACGATCGCCTCGAGCTAGGCGTGAACCCGTTCATGACGGACGCGATGGGTCGTCGTGCCGACACCGGCTTCAGCCACACCGAAGTGCTCGAGTGCAGCACGTGCCACACCGCCTACCGCCAGTACTGCTTCGGTTGCCACGTCGAGATGGACTACAGCCTCAGCAAGAAGGACGGCCTGAGTGGTCTCCTGTCGCCGGGCATCGAGATACCCAGCCGAGACTTCACGTCTCTCGATCTGTTTTTCGTCGGCATGAATCAGCGCGGCAAGATCGGCACGTTCTGTCCGTCGATGCAGGTTTTCATGAGCGTCACCGACGAGAGCGGTACGCCGGTATTCACTGATCGCATTCGAACTAGCGCTGCCGGGCATCGCGGTTTCAACTGGGCCATCGACGAGCCGCACGTCGCCAAGCGTCGGCCGCAGGAGTGCAGCCGCTGCCACCGTGACGCCGACGGCTCGATCCAAAAAGCTCGAGAGACCTTCGGCTTCGGTACCGGCCGCTTTGCGATGGCCGACGGCGACGGCATCCTCTACGACTTGACCCAGTTCCTCGACCCCGAGGGCGTGCCTATCGTGAGCTTCTCCCACGAAGGTCAAGGCGCCGTGCCAAAAGACATGATCGATCGAGCCTTGGGTATCCAAATCTGCCGATCGGGCAACCGCGAAGTCAGCTGCGATCCATAGGAACGAGCCCGCGCTGACGATTCACGACGAAGGGCGGCGTTCAGTGCCCTTCGGCAGACCCGGCGCAGCTATGTTGGCCGGACCATGCCCGAATCCGCGGATCCTGTCAGTCAGCTCGAACGTGCCATCACGGGGGGAGATTCCGACGCGCTGATCGCGTCGTTGGGGAGCGTCCCGACTGAAGAGATACCGTATCTCATCACCCGACTCGGCGCTGGTGAGCGGACCAGGATGTTCGAGTTGCTCGCCGAGATCGATCCCGATCTCGCCGCGACTCTCACCGAACACTTGACCGACGAGCAAGCGGCCAAGGTAGTCAGCGCGCTGAGCACCGGGGCCGCCGCCGCGATCGTCGGCGAAATGGATTCGGATGACCAAGCCGACGTCTTGACGTTCTTCGACCCGTCGGACGCCGAAGCGATTCTGCAGCGTATGGACCCCGAGGACGCCGCCGAAGTGCGCGAGCTATCCCACTACGGTTCCGACACTTGCGGTGGGCTCATGATCACGGAGTACCTCTCGCATCCAGCGAGCCGCTCCATCGGCGACTTGCTCGACGACCTTCGCCAGCACGCGGCGGACTACGCCAAGTACGACGTGCAGTACATCTACGTGACGGGAGACAGCGACACTTTGCGAGGGGTGATTCGTCTGCGTGACCTGATCCTGACGCCACCCGACCGCACGCTCGAAAGTATCATGTTTCCCGAACCAGCTCGCGTGGTCGTCACCGATGAACGACCGCATCTCGAGCACTTTTTTGCCGACCACAATTTTTTTGCGGCACCAGTGGTGGACGAAGCCGGCAAGCTCGTGGGTGTCGTACGACGGGCCGCCGTCGAGCGTGCGCACGCGGAGCAGGCCGAGCGAAACTTCCTCGAGTTCGGCGGCATCATCGGCGGTGAAGAGCTCAGAAGCACGAAGCTCGGTGTTCGAATCGTGCGTCGCCTGGCGTTCCTCTGCCCGAACATCTTGCTCAACTTGGTGGCGGCCAGCGTGGTCGCGGTCTACGAGCCGACCATAGCCGCGGTGACGGCGCTCGCCATTTTTCTCCCTATCCTCAGCGACATGAGTGGTTGCGCGGGCAATCAAGCCGTCGCGGTGAGCATCCGCGAGCTGTCCCTGGGTTTGCTCAAGCCGCGGGACATCCTGCACACGCTGGCGAAGGAGTTGCCGGTTGGGATCATCAACGGCATCGTGCTCGGCTCTCTCATCGGTTTGATAGCCTGGTTCATGCGTGGCAGTGAATGGGCTCTCATCGGTGTCGTCGTTGGCGGAGCGATGGCGATTAATTCGCTCGTCGCGGTGTGTTTTGGCGGGCTCGTCCCGCTTTTGCTCAAGAGAGTCGGCATCGACCCGGCGCTCGCTTCGAGCCCCTTGCTGACGACGGTCACCGACGTGTGCGGTTTCTTCATCACTCTGAACCTGGCGACGAGAGTGCTGCTCTAAAAGCGCGTCTTCGTAGCGGTCGTGGTGCCGCGGCCACGCCACCGAGTCGTCGAGCGTCTCGCCCTGGCCGACGGTCAGGGGCCGGTGGTGGTGAGGCGCTGGCGGTAGATAGTCGTGCTGGTGGAGAACGACAACGTCGTTGGCGCGCTGGTGCCGCTGGTGAGGAGACCCGAGAGGCGCTTGCCGAAGCTCGTGAACGCCTGGCCTGCAGAGACTTGACGAAAGTGGGTGTGGGCACCCTGAATGAACACGCCGACCATGTAGAACTTGCCGGGCTGGAGCGTGACGTTGATTGTTCCGGAGCTGTGGTACTGGTCCATGCCCGAGCTCGACGTCGTCGATTGAGAGATCCGGTTGTAGGTGCCGGTCTGGGTGTCCGCCTCGTAGACGACCCAGGTAAAAAGCGACGTTCCGCTCACCGTGGCGAACTGTTCGATTTCGGTCAACGTGCGAGCCGTGGCGACGCTGTAGTAGTTTCCGACGATCCGGCTGCTGCTCGACGCCGACGCGATGGCTGACGGCACGGCTTCGTCGAGCGCGGCGAGCGCGCACATGACCGACTCGTTGCACACCTGACTCGAGGCCGAGCAATCCGTGCCGTGTGCGACGTGGCCCGAACCGTTGCTGTTGCAGGTGGCGAGGGTCTCGTTGTCGCAGGCCGGAGCATTCGCGACACAGACCTGCGGGCTGCAGACCGCCGGGCTACCGGAATCGTCGCAGAACTCGTTTGCGGCTGGGCAATTTCGGATCAACGTCGACCCCGTGCCGGTCGAGTTGCATCGATGCAGGGCGTCGGCCATGCAGAAGTCTTCGTTCGCGGTGCAGACGATGGGCTGACAGGTCGCCGTCATGAGCGGGAAAGTCGTCTCGACGCACGCTTCGCCAGTCAGTGCACAATCGGTCCCACCGGTGGGCTCAGGACCGGAGCCCTGGGAGTTGCACGGCGCAACGACGCTGCCCCGGCAGACCAGGTTGCCCGGAGTACAAACGTCACGGCGACAGATGGCGCTGCCGCCGCTGTCGTCGCAGAACTCGTTGGCCTGACAGGTGTCGAAAAGAGAGGAGGTGGCGCCTTGAGGTCCACAGGTGAAGACGTTTCCGCTTTGGCAGAAGCGCTGTCCGGCGTTGCAGATTATCGGCAAGCAGGTGCCGTTGACGCAGGCGTCGCCGCTTGCGGCGCAGTCCGTGCCGCCTGGCTCCAGCCCCGAGCCGTTCGAGTTGCAGGTTCCTGCGACAGCGCCGACGCACGACGAGGTGGCCGGAGCGCAGACCTGAGGCACGCAGCTCGCCGAGGCGCCCGTCTCGTTGCAGAACTGCGTCAGAGGACAATTGCGATTCAAGGTTGAGCGCGTGCCGTTGTCGAGACAGTTGAACACGGCTTCGCCTTGGCAGAACGTCGTGCCCTGGCACACGACCGGAAGGCACGTGGCGTTGAAACAGGCCTCGCCGGCGAGACCGCAGTCCGTGCCGCCCGGCAGCGTGCCCGTTCCGGTCGCGTTGCAAGTCTTGATGACATCGTTCTCGCAAACCATGCTGCCGGCGGTGCACGTGGTCGCGAGGCATTGAGCCAAGCCGCCACTTTCGACGCACGCGGTCCCGAAGGAGCACGCTGGCTGCGTCATTTCCGCGGTGCCCTGGGGGTTGCATTCGAGAATGCTCGATACCGTGCATCTCTGAGTACCGGGAGTGCAGACCATGGGCACACAAGCGTTGGCCGAGGCGTTGCAGCCGAGGCTCATGGCCTCGCAATCGGTCCCGCCGGAGACTGCGCCCGAGCCCTCGGCGTTGCAAACCGTGAGGACCTGGCCCTCGCAGAGCGCTTCACCGGGGATGCACGTTTTCGGTTCGCAGGCGGCGGTGGCCGAGTTGCAGAACTCGAAGCCATTGCACTGAGTCAAGATTGCTCCGGCTGTGCCGTCGTTGCGGCATTGAGTGACGGCGCCGTTTTGGCAAAAAAGTTCGCCCGCGGTGCAGGTCAGCGTCACGCACAGTCCGTCCCGGCAGACGTCGCCATTGCGCGAGCAGTCGGTCAGGTCGACCTCGGAGAGGCCATCGGGCTGACAGCGTAAGACGGTCACGCCGTCGGGGTCACACCGGAACGCGCCTGGGTCACAGATCCACGGTAGACAGGAAGTGAAGCCGTTGCTCGCGTCGCCACAAGTCGTCCTCGGGCTGCACTGCTGTGGCGTCAGGCCCGTCCCGACTTCATTGCACATCAGAATGGCGTTTTGGCTCGGATCACACGAGCTGACCCTCGAGTCGCAGACGTCCAACTCGCAGGTGCCCTCGTCGCAGTGATAGACCTCCGGACAGTCGACGTGCTCGACGCACTGCACGCAAACCCCCGGACCCTTGTCGCAGAGTCTGTTGGTGGCCAGGCACTCGTTGTCGGATTCGCATCTCGGCGTACATTCCTGCGCCACGCAAGCGAACTCTGGGGAGCAGTCCCCATCGGCGATGCACCGGACGCACTCGCCGGCGTCACGCTCGCAAACCAGACCCTCAGGGCAATCGAACGAGTTGATGCACGGCGTGAACGGCTCGCAGGTCGAGTCCTCGCATCGAGCCGCGATGGTGCAGTCGGAATCCGACAGACACTCGACACACCATTCTTTTGTGGAATCGCAAACTGGCGTAGCAACGCTCACGGCGCATTCCGACGACGTGTCACAGGGCGTCGCGGGGACGCAGCTACGGCCGTCGCATCTTTCGCCTGACCCGCAGTCCGCGTCGAAGAGACAATCGACGCATCCTCCCAGCGGGTCACAAATGAGCCCCAGCGGACAGATGACCGGGTTCTGTGCGCACGGGTGAACCGCCGGCGACGCGCCAGTGGGTTCGTTGAGCACGGGTTTGGAGCCGGACCCCCCGTCACCACACGCGGGTGAAAAGAGGGCAACGAGCAGCGCCAGTAGTACGAGTCGCAAATGCGTTCTTGGCATGGGTGTAGTCCGGCTGGGCCTCACTCGGTTCGTCGGCGAGACAACCGCGAGAATAGCCCAGGACGCCGCGTGGGTTGTTTGTTTCAGCCTGTCGGGTTTACCCGCAGGGTCTGAGGCTGTTTCCCCTAGGAAAGGCCCAACGAGCCGCCGATTTCGTCTACCACGCCGATCGCGACCTCCACCGAGGGCACCAGCGGGTGGGCGGCCAGAGCCAGGATGGCGTCGCGTCGACTTTGATTCACACTCGATCTCACAGTCAGCTCTTCGTAGGCTTTCACGTGTTGGATCACCCCCCGGATCGACGGTTCCAGTGGCGGTTGGGCGATCGCGCGCGCTCCCCGGGCATCGACGATGCAGGGCACCTCGATGGCAGCGTCCGGCGGGAGCTCGGGGACGGTCGTGCCGTTGATGACGTCGACCACCAGCTCGTCACCAGTGTTTTTGGCGATGGCCTCGATGACCTCTATCGCCGCGTGCGAATAGAACGCGCCGCCTCGTTTGGATAGTGACGCGGGTTTTTCCTCGTTCTTCTCGTCGGCGTAGTGCGAGAGCAAGTCCTGCTCGATGGCCATGACCTCTTCTGCGCGGGTCTTCTCTTTTTTGCTCTGGTCGTCGACCGTTTCGCGCTGAAGAAAGAAGTAGCGCAGGTAATCCGAGGGAATCATTCCGAGGGCCGTGATGAACTCGGCGGGGTAGTCGAGCTCGGGAATGTTCGCCGGCTTGCCTTCGCGCATGGCGCCGGCGTCTTCGAGAAGACCCGGCAAGACGTCTTTTCCGTCGAGGAGCGCCCGCCGGACGAAGCTCAGATGATTGAGGCCGACCGAGTCGAGCTTCACTCTGGCCGGATCGACACCGAGGATCTTGGCGACGTCCATCTTCAGGCCGATCGGGATGTTGCAGAGCCCGATGCTGTTGACCGACGAGTGGTTGAGCAGGGCTTGAGTGACGATGGAAACCGGGTTGGTGAAGTTGATGAGCACCGCGCCCGGCGCGCGCTCTTCGATGATGCGAGCGATCTTCAGCAGCTCGGGGATGGTGCGCATCGCTTTGGAGAAGCCGCCGACGCCGGTGGTCTCTTGGCCAATCACCCCGAATCGCGCCCCCAGCTGCTCGTCCTTCTTTCGCGCCTCTTGCCCCCCGACGCGGATCTGAGTGACGACGAAGTCGGCGCCGTCGATCGCGGCCTCCGTGGAGCTCTCGAGAGTCACCCGAACCTCGGGAGAGAGCTTGCGGAGCATTCTGCCGACGAAGCCGCCGACGACGCGGAGGCGCTCGGCGTCGATGTCGGTCAGGGCGATTTCTTCGAGTCCGAGGTCTTTCGAACGGCGCGCGAGTCCGTCTGCGAGCTCGGGGGAATAGGTGCTCCCACCTCCGACGACCGCTAGTTTCATGCGGCCGAGGTTAGCAGGGCAGAGAGCCCCCTGGGTCAGGGCCGGAAAATTTGCGATCGCAGTCGGCTTCGCGAGCCAGCGGGTCGCTGGTAGGCTGCTCGGTCTCATGGCCCGGAAAATCCACGTCGCGGCGATCCAAATGGACGCCAATCCCGCCCCTACCGCCACGAGGCTCGAGCGTGCCGAACGACTCGTGGAGGACGCGGCAAAAACCGGTGCCAAGCTGGTCGTGCTGCCGGAGATCTTCAACACCGGGTACACCTACGACGAGTCGCTCGTCGGACGGGCCGAGACCGCGGGCGGACCCACCACCCAGTGGCTCGAGAAGACCTCGAACCGTCTCGGCGTGCACCTGGCGGGCTCGTTTCTCTTTCGTGAAGGTGGCGACGTGTTCAATACGTTGCTCATCGTGGCGCCGAACGGTCGACAGTGGCGCTACGACAAGGTTTTCCCTTGGGGCTGGGAGCGCAGCGCCTTCCGTGGGAGCCGCAACGAGTATCGCATCGCGATGGCGGACACCGACTTGGGCCGCATCGGCATGCTCGTCTGTTGGGACAGCGCGCACCCGGAGCTATGGGCGGACTACGCCGGCAAAATCGATTTCATGCTCATCGCGAGCTGTCCCATCGACGCGACGGATCCGACGTATCACCTCGCGGACGGCACGAGCTTCGGTTTCGACGACGTGCCACTCGTTCGCGGCATGAAGGGTTCCGAGGATGAGCTTTTCGGAAAAATGATCAACGAGCAGACCGCTTGGCTCGGTGTCCCGGCGGTCAACACGGTCGGATGCGGTCGAATTCGCACGCCGATGCCGCGCGGTCGTCTGCTCGGGCTGAGCCTGGTTCCGGTGATGCCGCGGCTCGCCAAGGCGCTCGCGACGTCGGGCGAGCTGGAAATGAGCGCTGACGCGACCCCGGGTTGCAAAGTGATCGATGCCCGCGGCCGTTCGGTAGCCGAGCTCGTTTCGAGCGACGGCGAGTCGTTCACATCCGCGGAAGTGACGCTGGCGGACCAGCGACCGAAGCCGAGCACGACTCAGCCGGAGACACGGTTGTCGAAGGCAGCGTACGTGTTCTCGGACATCGTGCTGCCGGGGCTGATGGTGCCGATCTACGAGCGCGGCGTCGAAAGAGCGTTCGGCACCAAGCCGACGTCCAAGCGCGCGTCGCTCACGGAGCTTTTGACGGGCGTGCGGGGTTAACGAACGCAGTTGCGGCCGGCGTTCTTGGCCTCGTAGAGCTTGCTGTCGGCGTTCTTGTACAACGTTGTCGGCGAGCCGCCGCTCGCCAGGCTCGCGACGGCGACCCCGAGGCTCACCGTCACGGCAATCGCGTTGCCGTCGAAGTGCATCGGCGCTCGCTCGATGGTCGAGCGGATGACCTGTGCGAGCCCACGCGCGGCCTCGAGATCGGTCCCCGGGCAGAGCACGGCAAACTCTTCACCACCGACCCGGGCGACGACGTTGCCGGTGCGAATGCACTGGCTCGTGATTCGTGCAACCTCGACGAGCACGTGGTCGCCGGCCGGGTGACCGTGTTGGTCGTTGGTCTGCTTGAAATGGTCGATGTCGAAGAGGATTAGCGAAAGCGGTGCCGCGTTGAACGCGATTTTAGCCGTTTCGGCCTCGAGTCTCTCGTCGAACTGGCGCCGATTCGCGACCCCAGTGAGCGGATCTTCCGAGGCGCGTTCGGTCATTTTCTGGAGGTAGTGCCCCTCCGGGTTGCCCTTGGCGACGAACTTCAAGACCGCCTTGCCGACCTTGATGAGATCCCCGTCGACGAGCTGGTGATCGGTGACCTTGACGCTGTTCACCTTGGTTCCGTTGGTGGAGCCGAGGTCGCGCAAGGTGTAGCCACCTGGAGTCGGGTCGATCTTGACGTGCTTGCGGCTCACCGAGTCACTGTCGATCGTGAAGTCGCACTCTTCGAGCCGACCGATGACGACCGGGGAGGTCCCGAGCTCGGCTTTCGACCCCATGCAAGGTCCGGAGATCACGATGACCGAGCACGCGTTGCCGGCTTGCGGCGGCAGGCTAGGAGCCGCGATGGCCGTCGTGCGTTCCGGGCGGTCCGTCATTCTCGGAGGACGAATCCTATCATAACGCTTAGACCCGAGAGGCCCACTCGCGGTGCCACTCGGTGTAGGGTCTCGGTTCGATGGGTTCGGGAGAAGCGGAGGCATCCACCGCGGGGACGCGCCTTTCGTGGCCGGTCGCGGTGGCGTATGCCGTCGGCAACTTCTCGGTCGGTGCGTTGCCAGCGACCATCGGCAGCTTCCTTCTCTACTTCTGGGTGCAAACCGACGACTCGAAGAGCACCGCGTTCTTGCTGCTGGGTGCGTTTTCGTTGGTGCAGATGTTCGGACGTATCCAAGACGCGGTTGCCGATCCGATCGTCGGTTACTTTTCCGACAAGTGGAATACGAAGTTCGGGCGGCGGCTGCCGTGGATTGCTCTCGGCGCCCCGGTGCTGCTCGGATCGTTCGTCGCACTTTGGTATCCGCCCACCAACGACCCGACGAGCGCGACCAACATCGGGTACCTGGCGTTGATGCTGGGTCTGTTCTGGTGGGGTTTCACCCTCGTGGTGGCGCCTTACTTGTCGCTCCTACCGGAGATATGTCCCGATCTTCCTCAGCGGATCCGCGTGTCGCAGATCATGGGCTACTTCGAGGTCCTGGGAACGCTCGTCGGTCTCGCCGCTGCCGGCGAGATCATCGACGGCGCGAACCTGGCGCTGTTCGAGACCCTGCCGGAGGCGACGCGGCCGAAGTACGGAGACTTCAACGCGCATGGCTACCAGACGATGAGCCTGGTGGTCGCCGGGGCGTGCGCTGTCTCGCTTCTCCCGGTGCTCGCTTTCGTGCGGGAAACCGGTGCCATGGACGCGAAAGTCGTGCCGTTCAAGTTCTTCGAGTCGGCGCGGACCTGTCTCAAGAACCGGCCGTTTTTCATTTATGCCCTGTCGACGGCGGCGTTTCGATTGGGGTTCGGCCTCGTAGTGGCGAGCATCGTGTTCTTCGTGAAAACGATCATGCATCAAACCGAGGGTGTGAGCGGGATGCTGAGCGCGGTCACCCTGATCGTGAGCTTGCTGTTCTTTTTTCCCGTGGACGTTCTCGCGCGGAAGTATGGAAAGAAGAAAGTCTACCTGTGGGGGCTGCTCGGTTTCGCCCTGACGATGCCGCTCCTGGCGACCATCGGCCACGCTCCCTTTTTCGGACACGCGTTCGGCACGGGCATCGCGGGCTTGCTTGGTGCAGAGGGGGCCGAAGCAGACCTCGTTCGCGTCAGCCACACGTTTTTCATCTTCCTCTTGATCGGTCCGACGCTCGCCGTCATGTACGTCCTCCCGCGGCCGATCATGGCGGACGTCATGGATCTCGACTTCAGCGAGACCGGCTATCGGCGCGAGGCGATGTACAACGGGATGGAGGCAGTCTTCACGAAGACTGCCGCCGGCTTGAGCGGCGTCGTGCTCTACGGCCTCGCGTTGGCCGATCCGAGCTCCTCCGCGAGCGGCGCCGAGGCGGACGTGGTGTTGGGTGTGGGAGCGTTGACCGCGGTAGGACCGTTCGGCGGAGTGCTCCTCCTGCTCGCGTGGTTCCTGATGCGGCGCTATCCGATCGAACGGTGACTACTTGGCTGAGGCGGCGTCGTAGACGGCGGTCGCCGCAAAGTGGAGCTCGCGACCACAGGGATCGGACCCGACGTGGCCCCCGCAAACGTGCGAGCCATCGAACTTCACTTGGCCAGCGCGCAGTTTGCCGAGCACGGTGCTCGTCACGTCGTGACCCCCCTCTTCACACTCCGGCTGCACGCACGGAAGCTCGAACCAGGCCGGAGCGTGCTCGACGACGATGGGTCGCGCGCGACGCGAGCCGAGAATCTCGGCGCCGTCCCGGGTCTCGTGGATCTCGAGACGGAGGGAATTGAGCGACGGCACCTTCGCTTTGAGTCGCGGCGCGGCGTCGGCTCGCTCGCGACGGTTCTGCGACGCGAGAATCTTGTGGGCGTTCTTCTTTCTAAAATGACGGCTGGTCACGCTCGGTCCTCCTTTCGGGTGAGGGAGCTGACGCCCCGCGACACCTCGCATTGCGCGTTTCTGGGCGCGCGCGGGCTCAAAGCGGGGGACATGTACAAGCTAAGACCACTCTGCCATTTGTCAATGGTTCCAGCCACTTTCGTGCCGCCGGGGTCCGTCAAAAGGCGGGATCGAGCCTGTTTCCGGGACTGTCGCCTTCGCGGGCGAGGCCGATTCGATCGGTCCATCCCCCGGGCGGAATCGCTTACGCTGGCGGGCCCGAAGGCAGGTCTCGATGAGTGAAGGTGTCCGCTACCAAATCGTGGAGCGCATCGCGGCAGGCGGCATGGCGGAGGTCTACCGAGGCGAAAGTGCCGGGATTGAGGGTTTCCGCAAGAAGGTCGCCATCAAGCGCGTGTTGCCGAAGCTCTCGGCGAACAAAGAGTTCATCAACATGTTTCTCGACGAGGCACGCCTCTGTGCCTACCTGAGCCACTCGAAGTGTGTGCAGGTGTTCGACATCGGGCAGGGGGCGGGCTCGCACTTCATCGTCATGGAGTTCGTCGACGGTGCCGACCTCAAAGAGACGCTCGAGCACATGGAGACCCAGAACGAGATCATGCCCGTCGAAGTTGCGGTCTTCATCGCGACGCAGATCTGCGAGGGGCTTGCCTACGCACATCAGGCCTGTGACCACCACGGCCAACCGCTCAACATCGTTCACCGGGACATCTCGCCGCACAACGTGCTCATGACCAGGTACGGCGAAGTCAAGCTCGTCGACTTCGGTCTCGCCGCCGCGAGCTCTCACCTGACGGACGAAGACGAGGACATCGTCAAAGGAAAGTTCGGCTACCTCGCCCCCGAGGTGACGATGGGCAAGGGCGCCGACAAACGAGTCGACATCTTTGCGGCCGGCATCCTGCTCTGGGAGATGCTGTGCGCCAGGCGGCTCTTCAAAGGGGAGAGCGATCTCGAAACCTTCAAGCAAGTTCAGGCGGCGCAGGTCCCTGATCCGCGTCAGATCCGCGACGACGTTCCCGAGGACGTCGTGCGCGTCTTGGCCAAGGCGCTGGCGCGGGATCGTGATGATCGCTACCAGAGCGCCGACGAGATGGCGCGTGACCTCAGCATCGTGCAGTTGCGTCTCGGTCGTGCCGTGACGTACCAACACATCGCCGGATACGTCGCGGCGGCGGCTGCGGCGCGCGAGAAAGAGCGCAAGGCGGAGGGCAGGGGCGGCGCGAGCATGGCTCAAGTTCTGGGCGATCTGGTGCTCGATGCGCTCCACGACTTCTCCGGCGACACAGCGGCCATCATCGACGAAATCGTTCATTCGCCCCTCGGCACACCGGGCGTCGAGGCAGCCGGCGACGCCTTCGAGAATCCGTCGGATTGGGGGCTAGACGACATTCTCGCCGAGTCCGCCGGCGCACCACCCGTTGCCGCGGCAGCCCCACAGCCAGCGGCCCCGGCCCCAGCGGCAGCCCCGGCCCCAGCGGCAGCACCAGCGGCAGCGCCGACACCAGCGGCGCGAGCGGCCGCCCCGCAGCCAGCGGCAGCCCCGGCGGCAGCACCCGCGCCCGCTGCGGCGGCCGAGGCACCCACCGCCGCAGAGCCTTCGGCCGAGCCAGCGTCGGAGGGTGAAGCGCCGCAGCCCGCTCGCAAGCAGGCCGCGAAGAAGGAAGGCAACTTCTGGCGGAAGATCTTCGGTAGCTGAGCGGGATGCGTCGCGCACTCATCCTCACCTCTGTTTTCGTCGCGGTCGCGGCGTCGGTAGGTTGTTCCACCGCCGACGGGTCCGCTCGACGGGGCTCGTTCGGCGGTGCGGGTCCGAGCACGGGCGGAGCCGCGGCGGTAGGTGGCGCGGCCACGGGCGGTGGCTCGGCGGTGGGAGGTGGTCCTTCGACCGGAGGTGGTCCTGCGACCGGAGGGACCGGCGGGACCGGCGGCGCGCCGGCGACTGGCGGTGCCCCGGCGACGGGTGGTGCCCCGGCGACTGGCGGTGCGCCGGCGACTGGCGGTGCGCCGGCGACGGGCGGCGCGCCGGCGACGGGCGGCGGACCGGCAACGGGTGGGGCGCCGGGTACCGGTGGCGCGGGGGGGACGTCTACCGGTGGGAGCTCAGGTTCTGGTGGGGGTGCTGGCGCGACGGGCGGCGCTGCGGGCGCGGCAATCGGTGGTGCCGCTGGGACCGGAGGAGCGGCGACTGGCGGCACGGGAGGCGGAGGGACTTGCACGTCTCCTGCCACCATCAATTGGAATTGGGGCTCGAGTCCTCCCCCCATCGTCACCACCGACGGGTCGTGGTCGATCGGCGTTTCCTCCGGCTCGTTCGGGCCCGGCGACGGACGGACCTATCTCGCGACCGTGCCCGGAGGTCGTTACACCGTGCCCATCGCATCGACCGCGGTGCTTCCGACGCTCGACTTTTCACCGTTCGGCGGTTGCACCATCACGGTCAGCTTCGATCTTTGGTGGGAGATCGCGGTGACGGGGGGCAGCAACTTGCAGGTCAGTCTCTCTTCCAGCCCCAGCGCGAGCACGAACGCGTCGAGTTGGACCGTGGTCGAGGGAACGGGGCTCAACTACAGCCAGGTCATGAATCCGTTCAACTGCGCGAGCTGCTACCTCTCCGGGCAGAACGTGTGGGACGATCCGAACGG
The DNA here is from genome assembly GCA_029261965.1 of Polyangiaceae bacterium. GTDB lineage: Bacteria > Myxococcota_A > Polyangia > Polyangiales > Polyangiaceae > JAJDAH01. The sequence goes on along the minus strand of JAJDAH010000112.1, from coordinate 39,221 downwards.
CTCGACTACGGCGATTCAAGCCGACCTATCGAGCCTGGCTGGCCAGCCGTTCGTCACGCTGCGATTCACCTTCGCCGCCCTCGGGGACGCCTCCGAGTTCGATGGTGCCTACGTTGGCGACGTCACGATTACCGTGAACTGACGGCGCGCCCCCAGGGGGGCTGACGGGCGGCTCAGAAGAGTTTGCCGTCGGCGCAGCCCGCGCAGGGGGCGCCCTGGGTGATCCCGTCCGCTCCGGGTGCGACGCCGACGCAGTCCTGGCTCAGCGGCGCTTCACCGTCGTTCGCGACGAACCACTGGCCGTACAGAATGCACATCTCGTCCTCGGCCGTCACCCCGAAGCCGAGATCTCGTTCGGTCGTATTGTCGAAGTTACATTCGAACCGGAAACCTTGCCCCGCGGGGATGAGCACCGGATCGGCGAGCTGGTGGTCTTGGTTCAACTCCCAGTCCGTGCTCGTGAAGATGAGCTCGCCGTCGCGCGCCCCACCGGCGTACCAGGTGTGAAAGTCCGTGCCCCACTTGTGCGTGTGCCGGATCAGGTTCCAGATTCGAATGTCCTGGCTGACCCGGCACTCCATCGTGAACTTCGCCTGCGAGCGCGACGGGATCGAGATGCCGAAGTTGTACATGCCGAAACGGTGCATGTCCTTTCGCACGCTCCCGGGCTCGGCGAAGTGCAGGTTGACCGCGGCTCTCGCTTCGACCGGCTCCGTGCTCGAGTTCAGGTAGTGGTAGTTGAAGACGATCTTCTGTCCGCCGACCAGTCGAAGGCCCACGCCCTCGGGGAACGCGGTGTCGTTGTACCGCTGCTGACTCATCGAGAGCGTGGCGAATCCCTCACCGAAAGCGTTGGTCCCGTTGTTCCGGCACGGCACGCGCTGACCCGCGGTGCTGTTCTGGTCGGCTTCGGTGCCCGGCACGATCGCGCGCACGTTCAGGTGATGGCTGTACTCCGTCATCTGAATCTCGACGCGGTCGATGGTGTAGACGTCGCTCGGCGAGCCCGGAAGCGCGACGACCTCGCAGAACTCTTGGTCTTCGCCCACGGGGATGGTCGTTCCGACCGACCGGACTTGAAGGCCGTCTTCCGGCGGAGACAGCGAGAGGCCAGGGCCCGTCGGGACCGAGCCGGCGCCGCCGGTGCCCGATCCCGCGCCAGCCGCGCCGGTGCTTCCCGCGGGGTCGGCGGCGTCGCTCGAAGAGCAGCCCATTGCGACCAGGCTCGAGGCGATAGCGAGGGCGCCGAGAAGGGATCGGGTCGGTTTCGAAACACTCATCGGAGCGTCTAGATTCCGGACTTCCCGAGCCGTGTCAACCGGCCGAGCGCCCGGCGAGGAAGGCCGAGCTCGTCCACGGCGTAGAAGCCTAGTGCATCCGTGTCTGTCGACTGGACATCACTGTCTGAACGATTCGCTCGCGCCCAGGCGCTCGCGGTCGATCGCCGTCGCTATCTCGAAGCCTGCGCCGGGCGCCACTTCGATGAGTGGTGCAGCTGGGCCGAGGAACACGCCATGGCCGCCGTCGCCGCCGCGGCCAAACGCCGTTCGGCCATGATTGCCGACCACGGCCCGAGCATCATCGTGCGCTACCCGAGCTCGTCTGCCCTGTCGCTCGAAGCGGGCTCGCCGGAAACCGTGCATCAGCGCATGCGGTTCGCGGCGTTCTGCCTCGGCAGATCGCGTGTGCAGGTCTACTCGGCACGTCAGGACGGTGGCTGGCCGCACCTGCACCTCGTGTCGACCCCGCTAAGAAAAGGCCGGCGTCACGCGCGACTCGTCAGCCTGCCCGGCTGCCGCGTCGTGCCCGACGAAAAATACGGTCTCGTGCTCTACGACCTCGCCGACCGGCTCGTGCCCCCACGCCTGACGAGCCCCGACGACTTCGTCTATCGAGCGTTCGAGCTCCTCGCCGCCGAGGCCTTTCGCGCGACGAAGGGGCACGAGCTCGAACGCGTGGCTTGGTAGCGCCATCAATCTACTCGGGCTGAGCGAGCTTCATTCAACGGACCTCGCGACGGTCACCTCTGGATGTCCGGCCTGGCCGAGGAAGGATCACAGCGGTGGAAACAGTCGAGCGGTGTCGAGCTCGATGGTTTCGAAGGGGGGGATCCGAACCTTCGCGTCGTCTCCCCATGCACCCGAGCGGACCCACTCTCCGTCTCTTAGGGCGAACGCTTCGACCAGTCGTTCGGACGGCGGGATCATCCAGTAGTGGGGGACGCCCGACTGGGCGTAGACGTCAGCTTTGTGTCCTCGATCGCGTCTTTCGTTGGAGGGCGATAGGATTTCGCAGATCCAGTCTGGGACGACGCGGACGGGGCGCTGCCCCCACGGCTTGGGCAGTCGCTCTCGCCGCCAGCCGACGAGGTCAGGACAGACCACTTCATGCGGCGCGAGCTCGACTTGAACTTCCGTCAGGATCCACCATCCACCCGGGCCCCCGCGGCCGTGGTCGTCGTGAAAAGGGCCGCCTATGAAGCGGCCGAGGGTTCGCTGGGCGAGGCCATGTTCCGGAGACGGCGCCGACTTTTCGATGATTTCGCCAGCGAGAATCTCGAACCGGTCCGCCGCGGACAACGCCAGAAGGTCGTCGACCGTTGCGAGCTTCTTCGCCGACTCCGTCACTCGAAGAGCATAGCGCGGTCACCGGGTCGGGCGTCACCCGAGACCCTAGCCGCCTTGGAGGGGCCGCCGAGTCTCGTGAGGCATTCAGGATCCAGAGCACTAGCGCGGGCGGCCTTGGGCGATCCAGGTTTCGACGATTTGGATCTGTTCCGGTGTTGCTGCCGGAAGTCCGAGCGGCATGCCGCGGATGTCGGGGATCGGCTTGCCGGCTTCTTCGGCTTGGCGGGCCAAGAGCGAAGCGACGAGTCGCGGGGTGCCGTCTTTCATTTTTTCGAAGACGCTGTGGCGTTCGCCGTCTTTCGCGACGTAACCCGCCATCGTTCCGCGGTAAGTGCTGAAGTCGAGCTTGCGCGGCGGAAAGCCGAACCCGCCGGTGTTGCCTGGACCGCCGTCGCCCATGAGCGCGTCGGGATCGGCGTGGCAGTGCCGGCAGGTCACGTGGAAGACTTTCTCGTCGACTTCCTCGTACTTCACCTTGCGGTCGAGCACGGGGAGGCGTTTGGGAATGGGTTTGGGCGGGAGCGGGGCGAGCTTGGTTTCGACCAGGTACGCGGTGAGGCTCATGGCGTCCGCCTGGGTCAGCGAATGCGCGGGCATGTTGGTGTCGGGCTTGATGGATTTCGGGTCGAGGAGCCAGCGCACCATGTTTGCCGGAGAGTAGCGGTCGCGCGCGTAACGCAAGTCCGGGGCGAGCACCGTGCCGGCTCGCGTTTCTTTAGTGGCCTCTTTCGGGTCGGGCTTCATCGGCAAGTCGGGCACGCCGGTGAACAGGTGGCAGCTGCCGCAGCTCTTGTCTTCGAGCAGTCGGCGCCCTTTCTTCGCATCACCTTTGATCGGTGAAATCTTCTTCGCGGGTTTCCGGTTGGCGGTGAGGTAGGTCGCCATGTCGCGGGCTTGCTTCTCGGTGACGTCGAGCCGCGGCATGGAAGGAACGAGCGTCGGCCGAACGTCGTGCGGTTCGAGGATGTAGGCCATCACCCATTCGGGCTCGAGGCGGTCCCCCATGGCCGCCAGACTTGGCGCGTCTTGATAGTCCGCCACGGTCTTTTTCCACCGCGCCCGCTCGGTCGCCGGGGCGTTCCGACCGAAAGTCCCCGCCATGATTTCCTGGTGACAGGTCACGCAGTTCTGGTCGAGCCGGGCCGGCTCGAATCCGGTTCCCATGTGGCAGCGGCTGCACTCGAACTTTTCGACCAGCTTCTTGCCGTGAGCGGCGTCGCCGGGGACAAAAGCGACTTTCGCCGCGACCGGCGGCGGCGCGGCGCTCGGGGGAGGTGTGACCTCGGCGCTTGGCTCGGGAGATGGAACGGGGTGACGCTCGGTTTTGCAACCGAGCGCCACCACCATCGCCAACAGGGGGAGTCGAGCCAGTAGACGTCCCCCTCTCATCATCAGCTCTTCCGCGCGGTGCCGCAGACGGTCGATTCGCCGTCGATCTTCCGGCACTGGTCCATGGCGAGCTTGCTGCCCTTGCTGTCGCCCTTCTCGGCGCGAAGCTCGGCGAGAACCGCGTAGCCCTCGGCGGAAACGATCAGGTCCTTCTTGGCGAGCTTCTCGAGGATCTCGCGTGCCTCACCCTTGTGGGCGTCGACCTTGGCGAGCGCCTCGGCCAGCTCGGTCTGCACGACCGGGTCGTCCTTCTTGACCTTGTCGATGCTGCGGAGGGAATTGATGGCCCACTCGAGGTTGTTCGCGCGGTCCTCGCTCTTCTTTCCCATCCACTCCTTCTGGCCCATCACCCAGCTCTGGACCTCGCGGTCGATTTTCAGCTGGCCGTTCGAGCGCGCCGTGGCGACCGACAGCACTCGAAGCGCGCGGCGAACCTCGGGGCTGCTCGACGCCTTGAGCTGACGGACGTGGGGCATGACGCGGATAATGTAACCCGCGGCCGCCTCGTAGCGGCCCTCTTCCAGGGCTTCCTCAGCCTGGTCGATGCCGTGGTCCCGGAAGTCGAGCAGCATCTCGAAGTCGATCCAGGCGCCGCCGCATGCTTCCGCGTCCGTCGTCGTGGTTCCGACCACCGCGAAAGCTCCCAAGGCAACAACCAGCGCGCGCGTCCCGATGTACTTTGCAATCTTCATGACTCTGTCTCCCTTGCCTTGTTCGGCGGTGTGGTTTCTGGCTCTGTCCCCTCATCGTTCGGGGACGTCGTTTTGTGACAACGACTTCGGGAGATTGTTTCTGCAGGAGACGGGCCAACTTCGAATTTTCCCGGATCGGCCAATTTCCCGAGGTTTTTGCGATGGGGCGTGGGCGGGTTGCCACGAGCCCGTGTCCACCCAGCCGCCCGTCGGAGAATGACGAAACAGCTGTTTTTTAGGGGGAAGGTCGGGGTGTGACGGCGCGTATCACAGTGAGGGGGTGCAGTTACGCCCAAGTGACGCGTGACGCGTCACACCGGGGGGCCTTCAGGCCAGCGGGGGCACGGTTCGGCGCACCCTCCTTTTCGCGCTGTGGGGGGCCCGGCGTCTGGGATGATGGCCGCGCCGCCGGCCGCTTCATGGACAACACCGCTCGCCTCAGTGCCGACGCTCGCGTCTGCTTCGTCAGCGACCTGCACATCGGCGACGGGAGCCCGACCGAGAGCTTTGGTCGCAAAGACGACCTGCTCCGCCGATTCTTCGAAGACGAGGCGTGTCGCGCCGATGCGTTCGTCATCGTCGGGGACGGGTTCGACCTCGCCCAAGCCTGGACGCCGGGGCGTGTCGAAGAGGGTCACCCACGTTTGATCGAGGATCTCCGGCAGCTCGCCCGGGCGATGCCGGTCTACTACCTCCGGGGTAATCACGAAGGCTCCGGGCGCGCGCTCGCGGACTTCTTGCCGCTTCGCTACTACGACAACCTCGCGATTGGTGACCGGGTGCTCGTCGAGCACGGCAACGTCTTCGACGACTTCCATCAACCGGGGGATCGGCGAGCGTTCTGGGCGGTGCGCACCCACGCCCTCATCGAGAAGGTCGTGCGCTCTCCGGTGCGGATCCCGATGCGCAAGCACTACTACTGGAGCACGCGTCTCGGCCATTGGCTCTTCTTTCGCTATGGGCAACTGCAGCGCGAGCTGGCCCACGTCTACGAAAGTCGAGGCCACACCGCGAAAGCGGAGCGCTGTTGGAAGTTTCTGGACTACTGGGGTCGAGGCGAGTGGGGAGACGCCGCTGGCCTCTTGCGCGCCGCCGAGACCGTGCTGGGCAATCCAGACGTGGATGTCTTGGTGTGCGGGCACTCACATCAACCGGGCCGCCTGGAGCTGCCGGGAGGCACCTACGTCAACACGGGCTCCTGGACCTTCGATGACGCGACGTTTGCCCGATACGATGATGGCCGATTCGTGGTGCAGCAGTACCCCGATGGCCGCGAGCTCACCGACGAGGAGTATCTCGGTGTACTGGGGCCGCATCGAGACAAGTCGTTCTTCGACTGGTGGGAAGCGTTCTATCGCGGCTGGCTGCGGTACGACGTCCCGGAGATGCAAAGGGCGGCGATGGGACTGAGCTCGGGCACCTGTCCTCTCGAGGCATCGGCTATAACCTGAAGTGTGCGCTCTTTCCCATCGCTGACGCGACGCTCCCGTCTGTGGCGGCGCGCCGGGATGCTGCTGACGCTGACGGTCGCTCTCGGTTGTCAACGCGGGTGCGAGGGATGCGGGATCTCCTCGAAGGCGGGCGCGGACGCGAGCGAGTACAGCCAGTACACCGACATGGTGGATGCTGGCCAGAAGCCGTGGACCAAGCTCGAGGTCGGTCGGTGGACGGGATACCGCTATACGACGGTTATCGAGACGAACGGGTCGCTGTCGCTGCAGGGGCAGAAGCCCGTCGAATACCCCACCCTCGTCATGACGGTTCGCATCACGACCAAGCGTGGTACGGCGGATCCAATCCTTCGCGAGCGTGATTTCAAGACACTGGCGCTCGTCGAGGAAGAGGCGGTCATCGATTCAATCGAGCTCCGTGGGGAGAAGTTTCCCAAAGAATACCTCGACCACATGAACGAGCAGCTCTCGCCGATGGCGGGCACGAGCAACACGATGCTCGTGGCCGAGGACGCCGAAGTCGTCGAGGTTCGTGCGGGCAAGCTCGGGGGGGTCGAGCCTCCGGCCGAGCTCAAGAGCTTTCTCGACAGCGCGTGGCAGTCGCAGCCGCGATACCCGTTCCGGTTGCCTGGCGCGCCCGTGGGCATCGGAGCCGAGTGGCACTTCCGGGAAACGTTGAGCGCGGGTGGGGTGAAGATCATCCAAGTCTCGACGATGCGACTGGTGGGGCTCGACGAAGACCTGGCCGTGATCAAGGTGTCTTCGCGCCAGGAAGCCCCATCGCAGCCGGTTCCCGATCCGATCCTTCCCGGACAAACGGCGACGCTAGAGCGATATCGAGGCGACGGGACGGGGGACCTGGTGGTCGACCGTGTGACCGGTGTCCCGCTTCGAGGAAAGTTCACGACCAGCGCTACGATGACTCTCGACGTGGAGCGCGGAGGAAAGCCTGAGAAGTTCACCGTAGTGGCGATGCTGTCGATGCTGATCACGACGACGACGGGCGAGGATGCCGGCGCCGAACTCGTTCAAGACGACGACCCCGGACCCCAAGATGCAGCGGCCGACGATTCGGCGGCGGCGGTGGACGCCCCGTCGACCGGGGAAATGAGGGTGCCCGCGGTGACCGGTGATGCCGCTCCCTGACCTTCCTTCCGGCGCGGGGCCGATGCCCCGGCTCGCGACCTGTTGATGCTGGTCAAGTGGATAGTCGCGCTCGGGGTCGCCGCTCTGCTCGCTGGCGCGCTGGCGGCTTACTACTGGTTTGGTCTCGCTGCCGGCGCCATCGAACACTTCGCGGCCGAGCCTCGGGGCATCTCGCTGGCGCTGTTGGGCTGCGCCGTGCTCACGACGCTTCACGTCAGTACCCGTTGGCTCCGGTGGCACTACCTGCTTCGTCGGTTCACCCACAGCGTGGCGGTACGCAACAGCTGGCGCTTCTACCTGGCGACGGTTCCCCTCTTGTTGACCCCGTTCGGGTTGGGAGAGCTCTTGCGCGTCGTCTACTTGCGGAAGGTGTCGTCCGTTCGCACCGGACAACTCGTGGCGGTGTGGGTGGCCGAACGCACCCTCGACCTGTTGTCACTCCTGGTGTTCTGGTCGATCGAGAGTGGATCGGCGGCGCTTGCGGGCTCCACGGCGGGGTTGCTCCTCGGCGCGTTGGTCGCGGCGCGTTTCATCGGGCCGAGCTGGAAACGATCGCTCGGGCTCGCATGGTCGCTGACCTTCGTGAGCTTGATGACGTGGGGGTTGCTCATCCTTGCGCTTCACGTCTCGAGCTCGTTCCTGACCGAGGGCGTGACGCTTTCGCGCAGCGCCCATGCGTTCGCTGGAGGCACGGCGACCGGAGGGTTGAGCGGCATCCCTCTCGGCGGTGGCGTCGCCAGTTCGGTCATCATCATTCAGCTGGCCGAGTCGGGGGTCGCCGAGGGCCAGGCGGTGGTCGTCGCCGCGGTCTTTCGAATCGGGACGGTCTGGTTCGCCATGGGCATCGGCGTGGTTTCACTCCTGGTGTGGCGCGAAGAGCTCCGCACGACCATGCGTCGACAGCAAAAGCACTTCGACGAGCTCGCCGAAGAGTACGGCTCGCTGATCCCCGAGCACGTCAAAGGCCGGCTCCTGCAACGCAAAACGGGCGCGATGGTCGACTCGTTGCAGCGTCAGAAGATCGGGCCCGGCGCGCGTGGTCTCGACGTCGGTTGTGGGCAAGGTCCGTACGCCGTCGAGCTCGCAAGGTCGGGTTTCTGCATGACGGGCATCGACGACTCCGCGGGTCAGGTGGAAAAGGCGCGCCTGCAGTCCGAAGGCATCACACCGGCGATCGCATTCGCCACGGGCAGCGCGACCGAGTTGCTTTTCGAGGACGCGAGCTTCGACTTTGCCTACGCGATCAATGTCTTGCACCACGTTCCGGGAGCCGAGGCTCGGCAGAAAGTGCTCTCGGAGATCTTTCGGGTGCTCAAACCCGGCGGAGTGTTCTTCTTGCACGAGATGAATACCTTCAACCCGCTGTTCGCGTTCTACATGGGCTACGTCTTTCCGATGCTCCGCAAGATCGACGACGGGACGGAAGAGTGGATCTTGCCTTCGGAGTTGCCGCCCATCGAGGGGCAGTCCTGGAGTGAACAGATCGAGTACTTCACCTTCTTGCCGGAGTTCATTCCGCCGTGGCTCCTTCGGCGCTTCACGGCACTCGAGCGATTCCTCGAGACCTCCCGGCTCAGGCGGTACAGCGCGCACTTCATGGCGACGGCGGTCAAACGCGGGCCGTGAGCTTGGTCCGGGACGACCCCCCTGTTAGATCGATCGGTACGTGAGCTCGAAGTACACGCGCGACGTCGGAATCGGAGTCGGACTGCTCTCGGCGGCGCTGATGAGCACCGAGCTCGTGCTCACTCGAATTTTTTCGGTGGTGCTCTGGTACCACTTCGCGTTCTTCGTGATTTCGGTGGCGCTGTTCGGCTCCGCCGCCGCAGCGCTGTTCGTTCATCTTCGGCAGCCAAAGCTCGCCCCGGAACGAACCGGCGATCATCTGGCGTTGGCGTCGTCGGTGCTGGCGCTCGTGATCGTGGGGGTAGACATCGCGCTGATTCACCTCACCCCGGATTGGTTCGGGGGAACCATCTTCACGCGGTTGACGTGGAAGCTGCTCGGGTTGTTCATCATGGCGGCGGCACCGTTTTTCGCGGGCGGATTTGCCATCGCGCTGGCGATGATGCGTCACGCGAAGAGCGCTCACGATCTCTACTTCTGGGACTTGTTCGGCGCCGGCGCGGCATGTTTGTTGGTGATCCCGCTCCTCGGGGCATTCGGGGGGCCTCGGGCGATGCTCGGTTGCGCGCTGCTGGCCACCGGTGCGGCAGTGCTGTTCGCCAGGGGAGCCCAGTCCAAGAAGAGGTCGTTCACCATCGCGTCGGTCGCCGCCGGGCTCGTCATCGCCGTGGCAGCGCTCGACCCGAGTCTCGGTCTGCTGCGCATTCGTGTGGCGAAGGGGATCAACATGGACCCCGCGCTGATCGAGTTCAACGAGTGGAACTCGTTTTCGATGGTGACGGTCGGACCGGGCGCGGGCTTTCGGGGATGGGGGGTGAGTCCAAAGTACCAGGGCGACATCCCCGAGCAGAAGACGCTGGTCATCGACCTCAACGCGATGACCACGATCACCCGGTTCGATGGATCACTCGAGGGAGCGCAGTTCACTTCGCACGATCTGAGCGCCGTCGTGTATCGGTCCCGCCCATCGCCCGAAGACGTTTGCATCATCGGTGCCGGTGGCGGCAAGGACGTGCTGGCCGCTCTGGCGGCCGGGGCGAAAGCGGTGACAGCCGTCGAAATCAATCCATTGATCGTGGAGAAGGTCGTGCGCGGCCAGTACAAGGAGTACTCCGGCGGGCTTTACGACCGCCCCGACGTGCACGTGGTCGTCGACGACGGGCGGAGCTTCGTGCGCGGAACCGACCAACGTTTCGACGTGTTGCTTCTGAGCATGGTCGATACGTCGGCGGCCACCGCTGCCGGGGCCTATGCGCTGACCGAGAACAGTCTCTACACGGTCGACGCCTTCAACGATTTTTTTGGCGCGCTCAAGCCCGGCGGCGTGTTCACGGTGTCTTCGGTGACCTTGCCCGGTCTGGCGGTTGGCGCTCGTCTCGCGTCGATCGCACGCACGGCGCTCGTCGCCCGGGGGAGCGACCCGGCGCGTTCGGTCATCGTCGTCGCGACGCCGTGGATGGGCCTCGGCGACGCGACCATGTACGACTTTTTGATTAAGCCGGATGGCTTCACCGACGCGGAGGTCGAAAAACTGGCCACGCAGGTTGATGAGCTCGGGTTCCGCCGGGTGTACTTCCCCGGGCGAGGCGAGCCGGTCGACTTCGAGAGTGCGATGATGCACGTGGCGCTGCGGCAGACGGACTCGGCGAAGTTTCAAGAACAGCTCGAGCGTTGGCCGATCGACATTTCACCCACGACCGACGATCGGCCGTTTTTCTTTTATCAGAACCGGCTGCGCGACATGTTCCGAGCGATGTTTTCGTTCGAGCAGACTCACCTGTTTGGCAACGGGCTGGCGATCGTGGCGAAAGTGGTCGCGGTGGCCACTCTCTTGGTGGGGGCTTTTCTCTTGGTCCCGCTTTTCTTCGGTCGCCGAGAGGTACGCGCGGGGCGAGGCAGCCCGGCCGCTGATCTTGGTTACGTCGCTTGTTTGGGGCTCGGCTTCATGTTCGTGGAGATCGCGTTTCTGCAGCGCTTCGCCTTTTATCTCGGCCAACCCGTCTACACTCTCGCGGTCGTGCTCTTCACGCTGCTGATTGGCGGCAGCTTTGGCAGCCGATGGCTGGCCAGCGGGGACTTGCCGGCTCTCGGCAAGCGGGTTCCGAGAGCGATTCTGGCTCTCGTCGGCTACGCGGTGGTGCTCGGGACGGTGAGCGGTGCCGTGTTCGAGGCCACGCGCGCGCTTCCGACCACGGCACGAGCCCTCGTTGCCGCCGTGATGCTGCTGCCGATGGGCATGCTCTTGGGGGTGCCCTTTCCGGCGGGACTCCGGGCGATCGGAGAGCGCGCGGGCACACGGATCCCATGGCTCTGGAGCATCAACGGGGCGATGAGCGTGCTTGCGTCGACACTAGCCACCGTCGTGGCGCTGCATGCGGGGATCACGATGTCGCTCTGGGTGGGTCTCGCCATCTATCTCGTGGCGCTCGCCCTTTGCCGGACGGTGTTCGCCCCCGAGCCGGCCTCCGAGTAGCTCTCACCGGTCATTCTTCACGAGCCGCGGCGATCGACGCGACCTCGTGGCGTCGAGCGTCTCATGTCGGCGGCATCAGGAACGGCACCTCGACTGATTGTCCCGGTTTGGGCAGCGTGACGTCGATGCTGCGCAAGCGTGCGCCGTCGTGCACCGTGGTGGTCCAACGCAGCTTCGCGTCTTCGAGTCGTTCGGCGCCGCCCCAAACCAAGAGCACGCTCAGTGGGCGCCCGTCGGGGCTGACTTCTTCGACGGTCAGCTGGCCTTCGCCTAGGCGAAACTGCTCGCCGCTGCGCATCGGTCGGTTTGCCGCTCGATAGGCTCGGCTGCTCGGCTCGGCGAGGTATCCGCCCGCGGGCTGCAGCCGAATGGCGTTCGGTGCCACCCGAGTGAGAAGGACTGGGGCCGCTGCGGCTCCGAGCACGTAGTGTTGGTCGTCGCCGAACGGGACGTCGCTCGCGAGAAACAGCGCGAAAGCGGTTGCCGCAGCATGCGGCGTGTTGATCACCATCAACGGTGGCTCACCGTGACCCACGGGGAGCTCGGCGCGAAGGCCTTGCAAGAGAACGTCCGCGCCGGTGCGCGCGCGCCCGGTCATCGGAATCAAGATGATGCCGCCGAGCACATGCGCGGCGACCCACGCCGCCACCAGCGAGCGGCCAGCAAGGCGCTTGTTCTCGGTCAGGCGCCAAAGCTCGGCTGCTGCCAGCGCGAGGGCGCCGCAGGTGAACGCCGCGGGCAGCAAAAGCAGCCGGTGGCTCGGCGCACCGGCGCAGAGCGGCAGCAGCGCGAGCACGGAAGAGAAGAGCCAAAAGCGCACTCGGGTATCCGTCCGTGCGAACCATCCGAGCACGAGCAACGTAGTCACGCACAGGAGGATCGCTGGCACGTTGAGCGCGTCACCGAGCCCAGGCGGTGGCCACGACTCGCGGAACGCGCTCTGGGGAAGGCCGAACAGCTCGAGCGCCAACTGAGCGAGGCGGGCCGGAGCCGCGGCGAGGAACGCCAGCGGATCTCCGACGGGATCGAGATACAAGTCGCCGCCGCGGGTGCCGAAGCCGCTGAGACGATAGTGCAAGAGCCATCCGGCGGTGACGGCCGCCATGGGAGCGAGCGCCACGGCGCGTGCGGCTAGCTTGCCGCGGTCCACCCATAGCGCGTAGCCGAGCAGCGCTCCCCAAAGGCTCACGCCGCCCTCGCTGCTCCACAGGCTCAAAAGCAGAAACAGCGGGGCGAGAAAGCGCCCCGGCGCCCAGCTTTCGCGGCGCGCGCGATCGTGCACGGCGAGCGCGAGCGCGGCGAACGCGACCATCATCACCGAGTTACGGGCGGAGATCCAACTGACCATCTCGCCGTTTCGCGCGGCGAACGCGAACAGTGCAAGGCCGAAGAGCGCCACGGTTTCCCGTTCGCACAATCGCCGGAAGAGCCACCACACTGACAAGAACAAGAAACCCAGCCACACCATGTTCTGCACGTGCATCAACACGGGGCTCGCTGGCCAAAACCACATGTCGATGTAGTGAGTCACGACCGCGGCGGGCCGGAACATCGACCAGGCTCCCTCGGGATCGGTCCACCAGGGAACTCGACCGGCGGCGATGTCGCGCGCGATGCCCGCCGGTCCGTCGGGATTGCGGAGGCCGGCGACTTCGTGCCACTCGCCCGGCACGTTCTGACTGTCGATGCGAGCGGCGATGAGCTTGGTCAGGATCGGGTCGTCGAACTCGAGGCCGGCGGACAACCCTCCGAGGTGCAGAAGGAGCGCTGCCACGATGATCCCTGCCGCCCACAGCCAAGGCTGTTTGGAAAAGGTTGCCGCTCCCATGTCAGGCGATGCTGACGGCGCGGCGGTGGAGCCCCGTTCTCCGCCAAGTCATTGCTTCCATGCAGTAGTGAAACATCGAGATCATCGCGACCGGGTGCATCAGCTCGCTCGGTTCGATCCGCGTCAAGAGGTGTCCGAGGCCGATCGAAACACCGAGCAGCAGCGCCCAGTGCGGAAGTCGGGTCACCGAGAACACCCGGTAGAGGCTGTTCTTGTCTTCAGTCCGATGTCGATTCCGATCGTGCACGATGTAGAACGAGAACGCCGTGAGATCGTGCACCACCCGAATCATCACGGCGGCCATGAAAAAATATCCGGTTTGCGCGAGCGGAACGAACGCCAGAAACATCAACTGGTTGCCGAGCACGTAGAGCCTGCCGAGGCCGGGTTTGCTTTTTTGCCATACGCGCAGCCCCAGATAGAGCAGCGGGAGACACAAGAGCGCGCCAAGCTGGTGCTCGTCCAGCACGAACCCCTCGGGGAGGTGCATCACGTCGAGCTGCGACGCGGTGGCCAGCAGCAGTAGCGCCGCACCGATTCCCTTCCAAGCGGTCATCAGCGAACTCGTGCAGCCGCCGAGCATCTTGGCGATCCCCACCTGTTGGCCGACGAGGTGGTAGCTGAGAATCGCCGCGGCAATCCACATCGTCACGTTCATGCTCGCGCTGGCGTGAAGAAGCGTCAGCGCGGCGACGCCCCCGAGGGCTCCGGCGATGTGCCAGCGGTAGTAAACGAGATATTCGCGGTCTGCCAGGAGCAAGACGCTCGCGACCACGTGCGGCACGTTGAAGAGCAGCGTCCAATACGGCAGCTCGTCCGGCACGAGCGGTAGCCCGGCGCGCATCGATCCGCCGAGGACCAGACCGTCTAGCAGGGCTCCGCCGATGGCGAGGGGTACGACGAGGTAGAACGCCGCGAGAAGCCGCCGAGGGATCGCAGCGGTCGGCGGTTCGATGGCGCCGGCGTTCATCGTGTTCACCGTGCCACAAGCCGGGCCTGGGAGGTAAGCCTCGGAGCTGGAGTTGGAGGCCGTGGACCGGCCAAAGCCCGATCGACTGCGACCGCGACCGTCGACGGAGACGCGTCGAAACTAGCCGGTGACCCGCAAACTTTGTACCACCGAGCCACCATGTCCGATGCGCCACGGCGGGCAGAGTCGAACGAAGAAGACTCTTCGGTTGCCGGCTCGTGGATGGCGAAGCGCTACGTCCTGTGGTGCGTTGGTTGCGCGCTACTGGCGGTCGGGCTTTGCTCGCACGCGCTCGACAACGGACTGTACTTCGACGACTGGGGCATGATGCATCGTGCCCGCTACGGCGACTACCACGTCGACCTGCGCCGGCCCGCCGAAGAGCTCCTGTATCGCGTGCGCACCCGCGAGGAAGGCTGGCTGCCCTGGTACACCAACCTCGATGCCACGATGGCGGTGTTTCGGCCGCTGCCGCTACAGATGCACGTGCAGGAGTTTCGGCTGTTCCCCAAAGGCATCGGCGCGATGCATGCCATCAGCCTGGGCTGGCTCGCCGCGGCCATCGGGGCCTTTGCGTGGCTGGCCCGTCGGCTCACCAGCTCGCCGCTCGCTGCGGCCCTCGCCGTCCTGTTCTTCGCGCTCGAAGACGGCCATGCCGCATCTGTCGAGTGGCTAGCGGCGCGCAACCTCATGATGACCGCTGCCTTCGGAGCCGTCGCCCTGGCGTCGCAGGATGCTTGGCGTCGAGATGGCTGGCGTCCCGGCGCGTGGCTCTGTCCAGTGAGTCTCGGGCTCGCGTTCGTCACCAGCGAGTCGGCGCTCTGTATCGCCGTGTACCTCGGGTGCCACGCGTTTTTCGTCGACCGCGTCGGTCTTCGCGAGCGCGCGGTCGGGGCGCTGCCGTGGGTGGGCGTGACGGCGGCGTACGTCGTCTACTACGCCGCGGCGGGGTACGGCGTGCAGGGCATCGGCCTGTACATCGATCCCATTGGCCAGGCGAGCTTGTTTGCCGGCGCCGTCGCGCGGAGCGTGCCGATGCTCGTCGACACCAAGCTATTGGGGATCCCGACGCTCAGTTGGCAGCCGCTCTGGTCGCCGGCGGTCGCGGTGACCGTTCTCGTGCTGCTTGCGGTCGTATTCCTACCGCTGCTTCGCCGACACGCGCACCTGCGCTTCTGGGCGCTCGGCCTCGTGCTTGCGCAAGTGCCCATCGCGGCGACCGCACCCCAGGTGCGCTTCTTCGTGGTCACCGCCCTCGGCGGCAGCATTCTCGTCGCGGAGCTCGTGGTCCACGCTGTGTCGGGTCGCCGGTCGATTCGCTCGAAGCCACTCGGCTTCGCCGCCTTGGCGGTGGGCCTCGCGGCGTTTGTCGCTCACGGGCCGGCGTCGGCGTACGCGCTGACCCGCGGGGCGCTCATCGACGGCCACCACGACGCGGCCACGCTCGATCGACTCTACACCCGAGCGGAAGAAGCAGTGAGCACGGCTCGCGCCGACCAACGCGTCTTCATCGTCAACGCCCCGATGCAGGCCATCTTCGGCACCGGGCTCTTGATGCGGAAGGCGCGAGGACAGTCGCGCCCCCTCAGCTCGAACATTCTCTGCCCCTCGAGCGGCAGGGTCTGGGTGCAGCGCCGCGACGAAAAGACCCTCGTGCTTCGCGCCGAGCGGAGTTTTTTTGGAAGCGACTGGCCCATCTACCGCGCCGCTCCTTCTACGGTCGGCGAAACGGCAGAGCTTGGAGCGTTCAAAGCCAGGGTCGTCGCCATCGACGACGGGGGCCGCCCGAGCATCGTTTCCTTCGAGCTCGATCGTCCGCTCGAAGATCCCGGGTTCGTTTGGAAAAAGTGGCAGGACGGGCAGTTCGTCGACTTCGTGCCCCCGGCGCTCGGCGAGATCGTCGAAGTGTCCTCCGAAGCTCAGTGAAGCTGAGCCATGAGCTCTTCGAGGCTCCAGTCCGTCATGCTCGGCGGCAGGCGCGCGGATTCTCCGACGGCGGGCGGCGTGAACGGCACGAATCGTTTCCCGTCCCACCCGACCCAACGCAGGTGCCCGTCTTCCAACGGCCAGCCAAATCGAAACTCCACCTCGGTGGGCATCCCGTCGTCGTCGACGGCCAAGACTTTCGATCGGAAGGCGGTGAGCTGAAGCTCGTCGCCGACCCGCATGCCGTCTAGGCGGAAGAACTTGTTGGGCGGCGTGGCCATGAACCCCCCTTCGGGTCGGAGCACCAGTGCGTTTGCGTCGACTCGGGTGACGACGAGCCCATTTTGGCCACCGTGCAGGACTCTGGTGTGCTGGGGGATGGGCCCTTCGACGCTCGAGTACACACCGAGCATCAGCGAGCCCACTGCCAGATCCGGCGCGCTGACGACGATGAGATGTTGCTCGGACGATTGGTGCCCGGCCAGCGCGGACTCGGCGGCGCGGGCGAGCCAAGGCGTGGCGCCGCGTATGCCGAACGCGCGAACGGGAAGAAGCACCGGGCTGAGCACGCCCTGCAAGAAGAGGAGCGCAAACGCCGAGAACACGACAAACGGCCGAAGACGGCCGAGGTCATGCGGGCTCGTGAGGGCTCGG
Source organism: Polyangiaceae bacterium (assembly GCA_029261965.1). Taxonomy (GTDB): domain Bacteria; phylum Myxococcota_A; class Polyangia; order Polyangiales; family Polyangiaceae; genus JAJDAH01. The sequence continues at coordinate 22,439 of JAJDAH010000112.1, read as the reverse complement.
CGCACGACGAGGGCGATGAGCGCCATCACGCCGAGGCCGGGAAAGAACAGCAAGCGATCCTCGGGTAGCGCGGCGCAAATCGGAAGCGCGCTGAGGATGGCTCCAGTCGACCAGAACTTGGCTTCACGGGAGGCGCGGACGATCGGGTAAGAGCCGAGGGCCACCAGAAGCAATATCCCCGCCGCGATGGGAACGAACACCGCGGGCCAATGGTCGACGAGCAAACCCGCGACTGCCGCGGGTACGACCCCGAGCGCTCCGAGCGTCAGCAGTGGCAAGCGGGCAATGGCCAGCCCGAGGAACGCGACGGGGTCGTTGCTCGGCGTCACGTAGATCCCGGAGCCGTGGGCGCCGAAGCCGCCCAATTGGTACGGCACGGCCCAGAGCAGCAACGCGACGGCCGTCGGCCAAAGCGTCAGCCAACGACGTTTGCCGGTGTCGACGAAGAGCGCGTACGCCGCGATGTAGGCGACCGCGCCAAGGCCCATCTCTCCACCGCCGAGCGCCAGCCACAGAAAAAAGGGCGCGGCGATGCCAGCCCACGTCGAGCGAGCGCTGCGCCATCTGTCGTGCAAGAGGAGCGCGCCGATTCCGAAGGCCGTGGCGACGAGCGCGTTTCGGTTCGAGATCCAGCCGACGCCGAAACCGTGCGCGTCGTCGACGGCGTACAGGAGCCCCGCCAAGCCAGCCGCCGCCGGCGAGCTCAGCCACCGGCGAAAGAGGGTGGCCGCCCCGAAGAGCAGCGCGGCGAACCAAACGAGATTGTGCGCGTGCATCGCCACGGGTGATTCGGGCCACCATGCGTAGTCGAGCCGGTGCGTGAGCGTGGTCAGCGGTCGCGAGAAGGCGAGCTGCCAATCTTCCGAGGCGATCCACGGCAACACGCCCGTGTCTTTTGCGAGCATGTTGGCATGTCGTGGATCGCCGACTGTGCCGAACAAGATCTGGCCAAGACCGGCGGCGTCCCGGAAGAAGATGTCTTCGGGGTGAAAGTTTCCCCAGAGCGACGGCAGCGCGAGTAGCACGCCGAGCAGGGTGGCCGCCGCTGGGACTCGGCGATCCGCGAGCAATCGGGCGGCCCGGTCGCGCGCGCTCAAGACCTACCGAACGTCCGCACGAGCGCATTTTCGCCGATGGTCGCCGGCATGTCCAGCGCGGGGCGTGCTACATGCGCATCAGGAAGTGCGCCCAAGCGTCAGCGGCGAGGCGCGCGCCCCGCGTCCCACCATGCGACTGCGAACTGCCACGCTCGACGACCTCGACTTGGTCCGACACTGGGACGAACAGCCCCACGTCATCGAGTCCGATCCCAACGACGACTGGGGCTGGGAGCAGGAGCTTGCTCGCGATCCCGATTGGCGCGAGCAGCTCGTTGCCGAGGTGGAAGGGCGTCCCGTGGGTTTCATCCAGATTATCGATCCGGCGCTCGAGGACAGCCACTACTGGGGCGACTGCCCGCCGGATCTACGAGCGATCGACATTTGGATAGGGGAAGAGTCCGATCTCGGTCGGGGGTTTGGAACGCGGATGATGCAGCTCGCCCTCGAACGCTGCTTCGAAGAACCCACCGTGCGATCGGTGCTGGTCGACCCTTTGGTTTCGAACCACCGCGCGCGTCGGTTCTACGAGCGAATGGGCTTTCGATTCGTCGAGAATCGCAAGCTTGCCGCGGACGAATGCGCCGTGTACCAGCTCGATCGTCGGCGGTGGCTGGTGGGAAAAACGACCCCAGACGGCTCGGATACCGGGCAGGAGGAGTAGGCCACTGCCGAGGTTTTAGGCGGCCGTCGTAGAAAGTTGCTTCGGCGGCCAACCTCCGGTACTACTGAACGCTCTTTCAGGGTAACCGGAGGTCAACTACTGGAAATCATATCGGATTATTTTCTACCGGCCCCGCCGCTGCGGATCGATCGGTGCAGTCGATGAGCGACGAGGCCGACGACCGCATCATCTCGAGGAAGGAGCTTGCCCGCCAAATGCGTCGCCAGGCGTACCAGCGGGCCAAGGAGCAGCGGGCAAAGGATCCTCGCCATCTCGCCATGAAGGAAGAGCTGAAAAAACGGCGTCGCGAGCAGTACCAGCAGTTGAAAGAGAAGCGGAAGGCCGAGACCGCCAAGAAGAAGACCCAGGCGAAAGTGGCCCGTCGACGGGAGCAGAGCGAGGCACGTGAGGCGAACGATCGCGAGCTCATGGAGCTCGTGGTCATCCGCCCGAACGCGAAGGGTTCCGACGAGCTGAACTGAACGTCGCCGTCTCGCGCCACCGCGTCGGTCGGGTGTGCGCCGCATTGGGTAGACTCTGCCCGATGCCCGCGAGCAGTCCCCCGTCGAGCGCGGCGCCCGAACGGGTAGCTCCGGCGCGGCAGTGGCTCAGCGGGAGCCACACGATCCTGGCGTTTGTCGTGGTGCTCGCCGCGCCGGCGCTCGCGCTCGCGTACCTGCCGTTCACGGATTTGCCGCAGCACTACGCGATGGCGTCGATGTTCGGCAACTTGGACGCCGAGAAGCTGGGCTACTTCCGGCACTACGAGCTCGCGCTCGATCGTTCGCTCTATCTTCTGCCGTATGTTTTCGGGGGGTATCTCAGTCGGGTCGTGGGCATCGATGCGGCGATGCGGAGCTTGGTGTTCTTGTCGCTGGTGCTCTACCCGCTAGGGGTGCTGCTGGCGCTGCGAGTGATGAAAAAGCCGCCGCTATTGGCGCTGCTCGCGCTCCCGCTCGTCTACAACCGAGCAGTTTTCTGGGGGTTCTTGAGCTCGAACCTGTCGATTGGCTTGGCGTTCGTGGCGATAGCGGTGTTCATGCGGCGCGAGCAGACACGGGTGTCGACGACGGTGCTGACGGTGCTTTCGGTCGCGATCGCGCTGTGCCACATCTATGGCGCTGCGGTGTTGCTCGGGTACGCGGCGCTCTCGGTTGTTCTTGGTCGTCGCGAGCAGCTCGTTCGGCGGCTGTTGCCGTTGACGCCACTGGTCTTGGGCGCGCTGGTTTGGGTCCTGCTCGGCAAACACGCGCAGCCCTACGGCGGCGTCGAGCATCCGGGGTTGTGGTTCAAGCTGAAGTGGCTGCCGGCTTGGATCGCCGGCGGTTATCAAGACTTGACGGATAGCGGGCTCGTCGTGGTGTTCCTCCTGGTTTTTGGCGTTCTGGCCTGGCGAGCATTGCCGGTGACCCGCGCGCGCTTTCGGGCGCTCGGCCACGACGAACGGGTCGTCGCGGTATTCGTGACGATCAATCTGCTGCTGTTCTTTGCGCTGCCGACGCACACGGCTTCGGTCAAATCGTTGGATCTGCGAAACGGCGTCATCGCGTTCAGCTTCTTGCCGCTTTTGGTTCCCGCCGTAGTGAGCCTCAGGCGTTTGAAGCTCATGCTCTTGCCGCTCGCGGTGGTGACTGTTTCGAACAGCTGGTTTCATCTCGTGCGCTTCGACCGGGAGGCGCGTTCTTTCGACCGCATCCTCGAGCACGTGCCCGAACGCAGCTCGCTACTGGCGATGACGTGGGAGCACGGCGGTGACGTGTCGATGTCGCTGCCCTACCCCCACTTCTCCGCCTATGCTCAGGCGAAGAAAGGCGCGGTCATCGCGTTCAGCTTCGCCGACATGGCGTTCACGATGCCCGTCCGCCCACGTGGGGACACGAAGCGGCCACCGACCCCGGTCATGTTCGAGTGGTGGCCTTGGCTCTACAACTACGAGCGGTTTGGCTATTACTACGAATACATCGTGGTCCGCGGGGAAGCGCCGAACGGGTACATGGCCGCGCTTCCGTTCCGGCGCATTTTCAGCACTGGTCCGTGGGCGCTCTACCGCGCGGTCGACAGTCGGCGGGCGGCCCCGCGCTGAGCCGCTGGCTCTCGGGGTTCGTTTCGGCGAGCTCAGCCGGCGTGGCGCAAGCGGATGAGCTGCCCGGTTTTTTCGGACTTGCGCTCGGGGGCGCGCGGAACTCGTTTTTTTGGCGTCGGCGAGTTGGGACCGCGCGTGTCGGGGCGGGCGTTGCCGGTGCCGCTGCCGAGCACCTTCTTCTTCAGCTCGAGCACGAAAGTTTCCATCTTCGACTCTTCTTCGTTCTTGAAGAAGTTCTTGGCCATTCGTGTCATCAGCTCGGGGTGAGTCGCGTAGGACGTGCCGTAGAAGTTCGCCACGATCCAATACTTGTAGAAGTTGAGCTCACGAGCCGACACGTGCTCGCAGTAGTTCCGCTCCTCCGTCAGGATCGGAAGGTGTGCGGTCATGGGGGCGAGCAATGTCGCATCGCATTGGGTGATGCGGCCGCTCGCGATGAGGTCGTCGTAGAGCTCGCTGGCGGGGATTGGATAGAAGACCGGCACGCAGATGTCGGTGACGCCCATGCGGGCGAGTTCACGCACGAGCTTGACGGTTTCGTCGAGGTCCTCGCGCCTGTCGTGGGGGAAGCCGATCACGAGGAAGATCCCGAGGGTGATCCCGGCCTTGACCGTGCTCTCGACGGCGCTCATCAGCGCCTCGCGCTTCATCTTCTTCTTGATGAGCTTGCGAGTTCTGTCCGAGCCGGACTCCGGGGCGAAGTAGAGCGTGCGGCAACCGGATTCGTAAAGCAGCTGGCAGACCTCGTCGTCCATGATCTCGCAGCGGGTACCGACCGCGAGCTGCCACTTGATGTCGAGGTTCCGCTTGATGATCTCCCGTGCGAAGTCGACGGTCCACTTGCGCTGAAGAGACGCCGTCAGATCCTGAAACGGGAAGTGCGTTGCGCCGTACTCCTTGGCGTAGAACTCGACCTCGTCCGCCACTTCGACCGGCGCACGAGGGGCCCATCGGCGCTCCCACATGTTGGGGGCGGAGCAGTAGGTGCAGTCGTAAGGGCAGCCACGGGTGGCGAGCACCGGCACGGTCTTGCCCATGTACGTCCCGGGGAGGAATCGGTGCTCGTTGTAGACGTCGAGGTCGAACAGATCCCACGCGGGCCACGGGATCTCGTCCACGGCCTTCGAGCCCTTGGGGCGCTTGTTCATGACGATCTTGTCGCCGTCGCGCCAGACGATGCCGTCGACGCTCGAAGCGTCGAAGTTTCCGGCTTCGAGCTTGCCGACGAGCTCGTTCATGATGCGTTCGCCTTCGCCGAGCACGATGATGTCGATCGGCGCTTGCTGCATCGACACTTCCGCCAGCCCGGTGAAGTGCTCGCCGCCGGCGACGATGATTTTCTCGGGGAAGCAGTTCTTGATCTTCGAAACCAGCTGTCGGAGCGCCGGCCACGCGTAGCTCCACATGTTGGTGATGCCGAGCACCGGCGCGTCGCGATCGATGCGAGAAAGGATCTCGTCGTCTCTCAGGCCGATGCGGGAGACCGGGCCTTCAGGGGTGAGCTGAGTTGGAGCGTCCCCCAAGCAATCCAGCATCGAAACGTCGTGACCCGCCTCGCGAAGCGCGGCCGCGATGTAGGCCAAGCCGAGAGGGGGCGATGGCCGGAGCGCCGTCAGCGCCTTGGGATTGACGTGAGCTGGTGGATGAATGAGCTGAACGCGCATGGAGAGGTCCTCGACGAGCAGAATATCACGTTGACGTAACGTACGCTTTTGTGCGGCTAAGACAGGTTCCAGAGCGGGGTTTGTGGCTGATCCGCCGATTTGGCCCTGGTCCCAGTTTCTAGATTCCTCGGGCGAAAGCTCGGGCGTCGAGCGTCGCTGGCTCACACGACCCGGTCCCCACCAGGCGGGCCCCCATCGACGGCTGCGACCAGTCGCTCTGGCGACGGGGCCGACTCGTTCACAAGAACCGCAGCATCGAGAAGAAGCTGAGGTTCATGCAGTACACAGACGGCGCTACGCGGGGAGTGGAGCTCGACGGGCCGAGGGAGCAGATCTAGCCGAGATACCCCAGAATCCAGGCGCGCGGTGAGCGCGCGGTGAGCCCTTGCGTTCGCGGGACAGTGCGATGCAATGGCGCCCACGATGTCTGAGCTCGCCACCAATCTCGGAAACCTCGCCGTCCTCATCTTTCTGCAAGCCGTGCTCGGCTTCGACAACCTGCTGTACATCTCGATCGAGTCGCAGCGGGCACCCGAAGAAAAGCAGAAGAGCGTACGGCGCTCGGGGATCCTCATCGCGATGGGTCTTCGCGTCGTTCTGCTTTTCGTGATGATCAAGCTCATCGAAGTGCTCAAGGAGCCGTTCTTCTCGATCGACTCGAGCATCGTGAGTGGCTCGTTCAACTTTTCGACCATCGTCTTTCTGCTCGGTGGTGGTTTCATCATGTACACCGCCGTCAAGGAGATCGGTCACATGCTCGCGGTGGAGGACCTGTCGAGCGATGTCGGTGCGAAGAGCAGCGCCACCGGGCGAGTGATCTTCAACATCGTGTTGATGAATCTGGTGTTCAGCTTCGACTCGATCCTTTCTGCGCTGGCCATCACCGACGTGTTCTACGTTCTCGCGATAGCCATCATCTCTTCGGGGCTCGCCATGATGCTCATGGCGGACCGGGTGAGCGACTTCTTGAAGAAAAATCGCAAGTACGAGGTCCTAGGCCTCTTCATCCTCTTGATCGTCGGCGTGGTGCTCCTGGGTGAAGGCGGCCACGTCGCCGGGCTCACGTTGTTCGGCTACCACGTGGAACCGCTGTCGAAGACGACGTTCTACTTTTCGATCGCGGTGCTGGTCGTCGTCGACATCATTCAGTCCGGGTACCAAAAGAAGCTCGACGTCGAGCGTGCCGGGACCCGGGGAGCCTGAAGGGTCGAGTGGCTCGCCGCGCTACCCAGGCTCGAAGCGCTTTATCGACAGGAGTTTGGCGGTGATGAACGCCAGGATCGCGGCGCTGAAGGAAAAGAGCGCGCCCATCTTCGCCGAGTCCTGAACCGCGCCGGGGGGAAAGGCAACGGTCGAAACGAACAGGGCGACGGTGAAGCCGATGCCCGCCATGAATCCGAGGGCCACGACGTCCCGGAAGCTCATGCCCTCGGGCATCTCGAGCTTGAAGGCTAGGGCGAGCAGCGTGAGCAGCGCGATGCCGATGGGTTTTCCCATCAAGAGCCCGCCGCTCACGAGCAGTGTCGCGGTTCCAACGCTCCCGAGCGCTACTCCCGCGTTGGCGAAACCGAAGAGCATGAGGACGAGTTCGACGGGGTTCTTCCACCAATGCTCGAACTCGTTGAGCGTGTCGTGTCGCCGCTCGGCTGCGGGCAAGTCCTCCTCGGCGAAAATGCCGACATCGTCTGCTTGGTGCGGAAGTGTCGGGATGATGGGCACGAGGGCGAGGGCGGGATGGATGCCGCCTTCGTGGAAGCCGAACCAGCTCAGCGGTCCGGCGACGAGGATGTATGCCCAATGGCTCCGGATCTTCAGTCGCCGTAGCACGAGTAGATTGAACAGGACGGCCGCGGCCACGCAGGCGAAGAACGTCACCAGGTGCATGTCGCCGGTCGGATAAAAGACCGCGAGAATGATGAGGCCGACGGCGTCGTCGGCGATCGCCAAGAGCAGTAGGAAGGGTATGGCGGGGTGGCCGGCGCCGAAAACCAAGCGCGCGACCAGATACGAAAACGCGATGTCCGTCGCACACGGGATGGCCCACCCGCGCGTGAGCTCGGCCGCATCGAGCGCGTGCGCGCCCCACAGATAGAGCAGGGCGGGTCCGGCGATGCCGCCCAGCGTGGCCAAGAGCGGCGTGCCGGCCTTGCGCGGAGAGGATAGGGCGCCCCCCGGCAGCAGCGCCTCCCAGATCTCCTTGGCCGCGATGGCGAAGAAGAAGCACATCAAAACGTCGTTGATGACGAAGTGCAGCTTGCCCTCGACCAGGTGCCGGTAGCCTTCGTTGTCGACGTTGGCCCAGACGAGCGCCGCGACGGCACCCACGAGTAGAAAGAGAGAGTTCTGAAGAAGAAACGAGATCGACGTGCGGGCGAATCGCTCGAAGATCTTCACGGCTGGGGGTTCCTCGATTCGATGCTGACCGCGTCGTCCGGTTTCAGATCACTCAGGTACGTCGATGCCAGGTCGTCGTCGGCGAGGGTAGACCGAAAGAAAGCGACGGCGTAGGTGGCGCCGATTTGTCGGCCGCGTTCGGCGGTCAGGTAAGTGAACGCTTCGCCGGCGACTGTTTGGCGGATGCCGTCGCCGCAGCACGCCGAGAAGCCATCGTTGATGGCGCAGAGGTCCGAGAAGGACCAGTGGCCCGCATCCGTGACCTCGGCTTTCCACGCGGGCGCGGGGATCCGGGCGAAGTTGTCTCGAATGAGCTCGTTGCCGATCTCGGTGATGCTGTTGTCCTCCCGGGCCAGAAGGAACATCACCGGTTCGGAAACCCGGGTGACGTCGACCCCGACGAGCAGTGGGTTCTCGAACGGGGCAGCCATCGCGAAGCCGGCGACAAACCTCGGGTCGTCTTGCAGAACGAGCCCCGTCGTCACGCTCCCGAAGCTGTGTCCCATTGCGCCGACTTTCTGGGCGTCGAGCTTTCCGCGCACGGCTTCGGGAACGACCGTGGCGGTGGCGTCGAGCAGGACGTCGAGTACGAAGCTCATGTCCGCGCCGCGAGTTTGGAGAAACTCCGCGGTCAGCGGCCCAGGGGTTCCGGCGAGCTCGTCGAAGAGGGTGTTGAGGGTGTGGTCCGGAGCGGCGACGACGAACCCGTGGCTCGCGAGCCGCTCGGCGACACTGAAGGCGGAAAACCGCGTGCAGCTGTGGCAGTGCGAAAAAACGATGACGGGCCACGAAGAACCCGGTGCCGCGTCCGCGTCTCGCGCTGACCCGGTGCGCGTCGAAGGGCAACCGGCGGGGGCGGAACCGAGTAGATCCGCGTAGGCGGTGCGCTCCGTCTGGTCGCCGAGGAAATCTTCGGCGCCGGTTCCCGCCTCTGCGGCTGCGCGGGCGTTTTCAGCCGCCGGGTACCAGACTTCCACGACTAGCGACCGCGACCTGGAGGTGTCGGTCACGGTGAACGTCGAGTTGCCGACGGGGTAGCGCCCCGCGGTTTCAAACTCACGGTCGGAGCGGGTGGCGCCGGCGTCGGGATTGCTCGGCCCGGCGTCAGCGTTGCCGGACTCCGAGCTCGAGCTGCACGCGACGGAAGCGGCGATGGCGAGCGATCCGATGAAACGGGCAAGGAATCGTGAAGGCATGAAGGGCGGCCGAGCCTAGCAACGGCTTGGGCACGGCGCCCGGTTGTCGATGGCGCCGTGCACTTTTTCTGCAGACTAGCGATCTTTGCGGCGGAGCTTCGTCGCGACGTACAAGCAGCTCCACAATCCGGGACCGACCTTGTTGGCGACGCGGAGATCGTGCTGGTGTAGTTTTTCGCCGAGCGATTGACCGAGGGCCGGGCTGATCAGGCTGGTGGCTGCGGCCCATTTTGCCGTGCCGAACCAGCCTTGAACGTGCTCGATTTCGAAGTACTTCTGAATGGCGTCGAAGCTTGCTCGGGTGAAGGGCCACTCCCAATCTCGATCGTTCTGAAACGGCCGATAGATCCCCCGCGCGATTCGCGCCGAGATCGCCGTCTGCATGGGATCGAGAGTGAGGACGATGGCTCCCGGGCGGCTTCGTTCGTGCAGTAGTCGCATGAGCACGTCGAGATGCTCGAAGTGGTGAAGCACGCTCCTGGCATGAATCAAATCGAACGACAGGTCGGGAAAGTCGTCGGACAGAAAATCCACGGCCATGGTCTTGGCGTTTTTCGCTCCGATTTTTCGGAGCCGGTCGTCGAGAACGCCGAGCGCTTTTTCGCTGAGGTCGACGCCGAGATAGCTCCGGCAATCCTTTGCCACCGCGAGGCTGAATTCGTGGCCGGTGTAGCACCCGAGGTCGAGCATGTCCTTGTCGTCTAGCTGTGACGGTAGCCACTCTCCAAACAGCTGGTCGACGAGCTTGGGATCGGTAAAACCGCGTCGCGCCTTGACTACCCGACGCTTGACACCCTGCCATGTGCGCGTGGCGAATGTGTCCTTGAACGCGCCAATCACCTTCTTGGATGTCGAGGCGCCGGCGTTGGCGTGAGCCTCCGCTTCTTGCTCGTACAACATGCGCTGGTTCTCGTTGACCTCCAGCATGCGACGCCGCTGGGCTTCGTCGTGCGTCATGTCGCCGACCATAGCATTTGGAGAAATTCTCCAGATGGCGATGGAAACCGCCCGGTTTTCCGATGCTCGGAACGCTGAGCTCCTTCTGTTCGGTCCGGGCTTTGGCGATCGCGCTGTCGAAGCGCACGGCACTTTCGGGCATTTTTCCCGGCGGCGCGGCTTCTCCTCTTTGGAGCCTTGCAAGTTCTACTTCCACTCCGACGGAGAGTTCGACTGATGCCGGTGGATGCGTTGACCGAGGCGTGTTCGACTTCGCTCCGGCCGAGTGAGCGTGCGTCGTCGCCGCTCCTGAGGGGGCGACCGTCGGCGGGAACGAAAAACAAACGAAGATCAAACAAACTAGCGGTTTTTTCGCGCTTAGAATTTCCTCTCGCAACCTCGGCATTTTTCGGGGTCGGACTGAGGAGAAATTCGCATGTTACTGGGTAGAACCGTCGAGCGCGAAGAGCGGCCTCGGGACAAGGAAGCGAAGTTCTTGCAACTAGTGGCGCTGATCGGGATGGCCGAAGCAAAGCGGTTGGTCGCCGAAGTCGCCGCCGAGCAGCGAGCTCGGCGCCACCGACGCTGAAGACCGATAGCGAGCCCACCTCGCGCGCCGCTCGTGATCGGTGGTGCGCTCAGGAGCGGGTGTGGCGATCGACCGATGGGCCTAGTATTGATCCCCGGTGCGGGGGCACGGGCCAACTTGACGATTCTCACCGAAGCCGCTGGGCACGTGCTCTACGAAGACGGTCATCGGCTGGTCTTCGTGAATCGGGGAACGGGTTGGACCTTCTGGCTGCGATTCGTGCTCGGTCTCGTGACGTTCATCGTCGGCGCCAATGGCGTCGCGCAGCTCGTGCTCGGATCGATGGGCAAGGGTTTCGTGTTGGCGGGCGTGATTCTGCTGTTCGTTGCCGGGCTCGGCGGAGCGGGCTTCGTCGCGGTGCACTCTTGGGTGAAGACGCAGGCAAAACGGCCGTTGACCGACTTCCCACCAGTTGTCGTCATCGATCGGCAGACGCACTGGTTGCTTGGACCTGGCGGGGAGCAGCTCGCCCCGCTGAACACAGTGGTTTTTTCGCCCGAGTTTCAGTTCACGAGCTCCGCGCCGGCACTGGCGGCTTGTTGGCCCGGTGGGAAGCGAATCGTTCACCGTGGCGGCGCCATGGGTCTGAGCGGGATTGGCGGGGCCCAAGACGCGTTGCGCGCGCGGGGGCTGCGCGCGTAGAGGGCGCCTTCTGAGCGAGGCCCATCTCGGTCGGCGGCCGATCGCCGCTTCCCGTACACTTCTGCGCTCCGGATGACGGGGCGAAGATCTCTCGTGCTGGCGTTCTTCACCGGCGTCGGCGGACTGGGCAGCGAGAGCGTGCATTTGAAGCTGCTCGACCAGACGGTAGGTGCAGCGCCCACGACGTCGGTGCTCGTCGTGGCGTTGTTCATCGCCGGCGTGGGCGTAGGCGCTTGGCTCAGTCGATCCGTTCGAGCTCCGTTTGCCGTCGAGGTATTGCTCGCGATCTACTACGCGCTGCTCGCGCTCTCGTTGCCTCGGGTGCTCGGCATCAACGCTTCGGTTCTGGGCGCGCTGGCGCCGGCTCTCGGACCAACGACGAGCGCGACGCTGCTCGGGAGCGTGTACGTTCTTCCTCCGGCGGTTCTGCTCGGCATCACCTTCCCGATGGTGGCGGAGAGCTCCGGCAACCCCGCGCGAGCCTACGGTTGGCAGAGCTTCGGCGCGTTGACGGGGTTGCTCCTGGTCGACGCGGTGGTGTTCCCCACGTCCGGGCTGACTTCTTGCCTCCTGATGCTCGCCGGCGCTCATGTCGCGTCGACGATGCTGCTTTGGCCCGTGAGATACACGGCTGTCCGCAGCTCTTGGGGGGAGGTGCCCCTTCGCTTGCTGTCGGTCGGCATCGCGACGGGCGGGCTGCAGGCGGCATGGCTCGTGCTCGCTCGTCGCCTCTTCAAGCCGTTCTACTTCCTCACTCCGGTGTTGCTCGCGACTTTTCTCGTCGGGCTGTTCTTGGGGTCGGTGCTGTGGCTTCGTTTGCGGTGGAGTTTCGAGAGAAGCATTCGAGCGGTTTGCGTTGGCGCGTCGATTTCGGTGTCGGCCGCCGCGGCGCTCTTCTTGCTCGAGCCGCCAGCCAGCGTCATGAGCATGACGGTTCAGTTGGTGCTCGTCGTCGCACCCACGGCGATTCCCATCGGCGCGCTCTGGCCGGCGTTCGTCGGTGCCGAGCGGCGCCCCCGGCGAGCGCTCGGTGCGGCCGTCTTGGCGCTTTCGCTGGGCAACGCCGCTGGTCTGCTTTTCACCGCCTTCTTTCTGCTGACGTACACGAACGAACTCGTGGCCATCATGCTGCTGCTCACCCTACTGGCGGCCATCGCTTTCGCTGGTGAGCGTCGATCTACGACCATCACTGCCGCGCTCGGCATCGTGGTCGTCGTGGCGGTTTTCTGTTCGGAAGAGGTGATGCTCCGCCGAGTGAACAAGGGCCAGTCGATCGAGTCGATCGACGCGTCTTTTCGGCGGTTCGGTGAGGTGACGGGGGTCTTTCGGTATCGTGCACCCCGCGCGCGCGCGGACACGACGTCACCGGTTTTCGCTCGGCGGTTGCACCAGAACGGCTACTCCCCGGTCGTTCTCGATCACAACATGGAGGGGGTGATCTCGATCGTTGGTGCGTCCTACGCCAAGCGGTTCGGCCGAGCGCTGGTGCTCGGTGCCGGATCGGGGCGCTCGGCCGGCGTGGCGTCGATGATTTTCGACGAAGTGGACTTGGTCGACGTCGGCGAGACGAGCTCCGGGCTCTTGCGCTTTCTCCGTGACGACAACTTCGACGTGCTCGCGCGTCAGGGAGTGCGCCTGCACCGCTGCGATGCGATCCTCGCGCCTCGGTTCTTGCCGAGTGGCTACGACATCATCATCATGACTGTGGACCCTGCGTTCGTGGCGAGCGCGGCGAAGCTCTACACGGTGGAGAGTCTTGCGGCCTTCAAGAGCCTTCTCGCCGCCGATGGAGTACTGATTTTTTGGTCGGATGGGCTACTGACGCTCGAAGCCAATCAAGTCTTGGTGAACACTGCGGCGGAGGTTTTCGCGCACCAGCGCAGCTACAGTGTCTTGCCGGTCCAAAAGGCGGCGTCGCCGTGGGACTACTTTCTCGTGGCCAACAGCAGTGATGAACTAAAGTTCCGCCCCGATCGCTCTGCGATACAACGAGTGCCTCGGGACAGATTCATGAACGCTGTCCTGGAGCTAGACGAGTCCGAGCAGGTCACGCCGTTGAAGCTGCACGCCACGAAAGCGACGCATCGCTTCGACAATCCGTCGTGGAGCGTGCTCGTGTCGGGTTACCGCTACGCTCTCTCTCGTGACTGAGGCTTTCCAGCTGATATAATCGCTGGCGAGTTGGTTCGACGTGCGAGCAAACCGAGTGATCCTGTTGGCGGTTCGATGGTCGCTCGTCGGGGCCGCGGCGCTGCTTGCGGCGGCGTGCTTCGCGCAGGATCTCTCGGGCCTCACCAGCGGTGACGGAACGCTCGATGCGTCCGCGGACGTATCGAGCGGTGGGGGCATGGCGGGGGCCGGTGGCGGTACGGGTGGCCTCGGCTTCGGCGGTACCGGTGGCTTGGGCACGGGGGGCACCGGAGGCACCGCGGCGACCGGGGGAGGTGGCGGCGGCCTCGGCGGGACGACGACAGGTGGCGGTGGCGACGCGATGGGTGATGCCCCGATCGACGGCGACCCTGGAAGTAGTGGCGATGGCTGCACTCCGGTCACTTGCGCAGGCATCAGCCAGAAGGCCTGCGGAATGCACCCCGACGGCTGTGGCTCGATGATCGATTGCAGCGGTTGCACCGGGCCGGAAACTTGTGGCGGCGGAACCGCGCCCGGCGAATGCGGGTGCACGCCGATGAACTGCTCGGATCTCGGTCCCAACGCCTGCGGCGTGCGCCTCGACGGTTGCGGCGGCGCGATCAGTTGCGGCGGCTGCACCCTGCCGGAGACTTGCGGCGGTGCCGGTGTGACAGGTGAATGCGGCTGCGCTCCGACCTCGTGTTCCGTCGAAGGCAAAAATTGCGGGTCGATCCCCGATCGCTGCGGCGGCACCATCAATTGTGGCAGTTGCACGAGCCCCAACTCGTGTGGCGGAGCGGGAACGGCGAACGTGTGCGGTTGCACGCCGGTAGGATGCGGCGGGAACTGGTGTGGCAGCCGGTCGAACGGATGCGGAGGAACGCTGAGCTGCGGTGGTTGTGGCACGTGCATGACCTGCAGCGGCGGGACCTGTGTACCGAGCGGCGGCAAGGCTTGCTGAGGGGTACAGCGCTTGCCGAGGGCGCGGGGGGCAAGGGCGGCGGCTGGGTCTTGTCGCGCGGGAGGTGCGGACGGAAAAATCGCTAGCCCGTCGCGTCGGCGCCCTGTTTCGTCAAGCGTTCAAGCACGGTCGCGAGCTTGTTGCGGACGTCTTTCCAGGTCGGCTCCGCGAGCTCGAAGGTTTTTTCGTTCATGTAGGCCGCGCGGTTCAGCTCGACCTGTATCGCGTGACGCCGCTTCTCCGGCCGTCCATGGCGGCGGATCGTGTGACTGCCCAGGTATGGAAAATTGTGCGTCACCCGAAAGCCCGCGTCGGCATAGGCCGCACGAACCATTTCGACCAGATCGCGGCGCGCTGATTTGCCGTCCAGATCGCTCACGACGATGTCCATGGTGCGCACCTTGCCCGGGTCGAGATCCCACGGAAGCGCGACCGAAGGAAAGCTGTGCAGATCGAGAAGCAAGGACCAACCAGGCGCTGCGCCTTCGCGAGCGCTCGAGAGCTCGTTGATGCGCTGGTGGTGCGGCTCGTACGCCTGTTTCACGAGGCGCTCGTGCGTGGGTCGAGAAATGGGCTCCGTCAGGAGCGGTACTCCGCGAGTGGTCGCCACGCGGTGGATGCCGCGGGGCATGCTTCCCGGTGGTGCGGTCGCCCCCACGACGACGCTCTTGTCGACGCTCTCGGGCGCGCGGTTCACGTCGACGGCGTAGCGATGGTACTCCGCAACGACGCAATCGAGTCCGAGGGCACGGGCGGTCGGCACGTAGAGATCGTCGAGGTGTCGATCGAGGTCGGTGGCGAGAACGCTCGCGGGCTTTCCCTTCAACCACGCCGCGTCGTCGGGAATGCGCTCTCCGGCGTGCGCGATGGCGAGAACGAGAGGGCTCGGTTCGCGCTTCTTTTTGCAGCCCGTGAGCCACCACGCGCTGAAAGCCGCGCCGAGGGCGAGGGTCTTCCGCCGCGTGAGCTCAGACATACTTCAGGATCCAAATGCGGGCGCGGTGCTGACGCTTGAAGCGATCGTAGGCCTCGGCGGTACGCAGCATCGGGTACAGCGACAGGAAGAATACGACGGTAGACAGGAACAGTGAGCCGTCGGCCCGCCATCCGAAGACGACCCCGGGGATCCCGAACCCCACCGCGAGCACGATGTACACGAAGAATGCTTGCCGGCCGTAGCCGGCGAAGAAGCGGAAAACGAACGACTGTGGGGTTGCCGAGAGACGCGCGGAAATCGCGACGATCAACACCACGAGCGAAAGCGCACACAGGATCATGTGCAAGCTGGGTGGGTACTTGCTCATGTTGAAGAGCTCGACGGCGGATCCCGGGACCGCTTGCCCGAGGCTGCCGAAAGTGGTGCTCAGACGGAGCGCGAAGAATGCGACGGCCAGGCCGACGCTGGCCACGAGCAGGGGGCGCGGGCTCGGTGTGGCGCCGGGTTTGCGAGCGAGCAGACGGACGCCAAAAGCGTAACCGAGCAACATCGCTGGGAGCCATCCGGCGACGGGGTACGATGCGTACCAATGGCCCGCGTAGAACACGGGTTCCCAGAGCAAGCCGTAGGCCATCGCTGCTGGGCTCAGGGGATCGGCCGGCGCGGGGATCCGCAGTAGCTCCTTGCCCAGCACGAGGGCGACGGCCAGCGCGACCGCCGCCATGGGTCCGAGCCGCGAAAACCCGACCGAGGCGAGGAAACACAAGGCGAAACAAGAGATGACACCAAACGCGATCATGTTCTCGGTCATCGATGCCGTCCACAGGTGACCGATGACGAGTGGCTCGAGGGCTAGAAAGAACGCGGCGCGTCTGAGGACGTGCGACGCATAGCTCCGGGTGGAGCCGTCGGTACGCACGGCGCCGTAGCGTCGAGCCAGCGTGATTCCCGAAATGAAGAAGAATCCCGTTGCGGCCGGGAGGCGAACAGCTCGCGCTACGAAGTCCTCGAGGGCACCGACCGGAACGAAGCTACCGCCGAAGCCCTCGTCTCCGTAGGCCGACGGGTTGAAGAAGACGTCCGCATGCCCGAACACCAAGAGAAGCACCATCACGCCCCGCGAGATGTCGAGGAAGTGCCAGCGCTCTGGACTCGTGGTGCTCATCGTCCGACCGGGCGCGAGCGAACGCTTCTTGACGGTTCGCGCGTTCGGCAAAGATACTCCGGTGGTGAGCAGACGGGTGTCCCGGCGTAGCGCGTTGATCGCTCTAGCCGGAGCGTGCTTCGGTTGCTCCAAAGAGCGTACCGAGCCGCCGGCGTCGAGGACACCTCCGGTTCCGAGCGCGCGCAGCACCGGAGAATCCTCGTCGGCGGAGGGTGGGGCCAAACCGAAGCTCTCGGGTCGAATCCTGGCGTTCGGCACCGACGGCACCGCGTCCGTGCTGGAAAAGTCGTTCGCGAAGCGCAAGACGCGCCGCCAACCCGAAAAGTGGTCGGTGTTCATCGACGTGGACTTGGCCACCGGTGCCTTCCGCACGAGCCCGGTTCCGGTCACCCTCGGACACATTCCCGTCGACATCGGCCGCGGTCGGATCCTCTGCGTGGCCGACGGCGGAAAGCACTCTCTCGTGCTCGACCGCAAGAGTCACGAAGTCGTTCACGTGCTCGAGAACGAGTCGGACTACGACTACAGTGGCCATGCGGTCGTCGTCGACGGCCGTGCTTACGTGCCGCTCAGAAAAACCGACGGCGAGAAGCACGAGGGGCTGCTCGAGGTGGTCGACCTCGAGAGCTACGGTGTGCTCGACACGGTGAAGACCGGCGGCTTCCTACCACACGACGCCAAGCTCATGCCTGATGGCAAGGAGGTCGTCGTCTCGCACTACGGGCACTGGGGCGATCACTTTTCGAAGCCGCCCTACTACTGGAACATCCGGGAGACCTCGCTCACGTTTCTCGACAGCAAGACCCTCGAGCTCAAACGCAAGTTCGAGGTTCCGCTCGACCAGGCGCTGACCCACTTCGACATCGGGGGCGACGGTCTGATCTACGTGGGCCTCCTGCAATACGTGCGGATGGGCGCGCCGGGGCTCGAAGCGCTGCTCGACGAGCTCGGCGGTGATCGCGCCGCTTTGCCGTCGCTTCGTCCTTCGGAGTACCGCCGGCGCCTGTACGCGCTTCCATCTCCCATCGTCGTGTTCGATCCGAAAAAGGGGCAAATCAAACGGTTGACCTTGGCTCCCGGCCATCAGCGACGCAACCAGAGCGTCGTCACCCACTCGAAGAGCGGCAACGTGTTCGGCGTGTTCACTCACTCGGACAACTTGATCCGCGTGTCGCCAGGCACTCATGCGCTGCGATCGCTTTCGGCGTTCGACATGGGACTCTTCGAGCTACGGGGCGTGTGCGACCTCCCCGGCACTTCGTACATCGCCGCCAATGGACAGGATCACGGCATCGCCATCGTCGACGCCAACACGCTCGAGGTCGTTCAACGCCTCGACGTGCCGCTCTACAACACCGTGCACCTGCACTGGGTGCCCGCCTGAGCCCGTACGGGTCGGAGCATGTCGACGACTCGAAACGCTCCGGCGGGTCGCGGTCTTGCGCACTCGCTCGCCGTTTTGACGGGCGTTGGCGGTCTCGGTAGCGAAGTCGTCTACCTCAAAGCGCTCGATTTTTCGGTCGGCTCGTCGCCGGTCGTGACGCCGGTGGTCGTGGCGACCTTCATCGTTGGTGTCGGCGTGGGCTCGCTCTTTTCGGCGCGCGTTCGAAGACCGTGGGTCGCCGAAGTCGTGCTGGCCGTGCTCTCGACGGCTTGGCTGTTAGCGTTTCCGTTCTTGTCGTCGGCCATGGGCTCTCTCGTGGTTTCGATCGCCGGCGCGCTCGGGATCTCGGCGTCGAGCGCGCTCCTCGGGGCCGCTAGCGTCGCGGTGCCCGCCGTGCTGCTCGGCGTGACGTTGCCGGCCGTCATCGAGATCGTTGGAAGTGTCGGTCGGGGCTACGCCTATCACGCGCTGGGTGCCTTCTTGGCGATTGTGGCCGTGGAGGGTTGGCTCTACCCGACTTGGGGTTTGAGGGCGGCGTTTGCGTTCCTCGTGGCGACCCACGTCACCGTCGCGGTCTTGCTGTGGCTCACGTCTGCGCGGGCGCTCGAGCGAGTCCGGGTTGGCAGGTTCGTTCGCGAGCTCGGTGTCGCTGGCACAGCCACGGGCCTGTTTCAGGGCGCCGCACTTTTGCTCGCGAGCGTCTTGTTTCGCCCGTTCTACTACGTCGGCCCTGGGGTCATCGCGGTGTTCCTGTGCGGTCATGCGCTCGGCGCGGTGGCGTGGTACCGGCTCCGGCTTTCCTTTCACGGCGTTCTCGTTGCCAGCGCCGTCGGTATGGCGGCGACGGGCATGCTCGTGGCGTGCGTTACCCTGCGTCCGATGCCGGGCGGCGCGCCCGCGGCGCTGTCCGGGATGTTCGTCTTGATGGCTCCAGCGGCGATCCCCATCGGCGCGCTGCTGCCAGCGTTCGTACACGAACGCTCATCGAGCCGGACGAAAACCGGCGGCGCCCTCCTGTCGCTCGGCGCTGGCAATGCGCTTGGCCTCGTCGCCAGCGTCGTTCTTTCGGCGCTGTTGCCAGCTCCGTGGGTCGCGGCCGTCGCCGGGCTCGTCCTGGTGAGCGTTTTTGCGCGGCGCGCTCCGTTGGTCGCGGCGGGCGCGGTGCTGGTGCTCGCGTTGGGGGCGTTTTTCACGAACGACACTCGCCTCGTCCAGCGGTCGGAGAAGCGGCCGGGGGTCGAGGTGCACGAGATCTTTCGAGGGCCTGGCGAGCTGACGGCGATCTACTCGGTACCGCGTCGTGAAGGCAGTGAACGGAGGCTCTACCAAACGGGCTACAGCCCCGTCGGCCTGCAAGCCGAGCCCGGGATGAGGATGGAATCGAGCATCGGGGCGTTTGGTGTCGCCTATGCGCGGCGCCTCCGCCGAGCGCTCGTTCTCGGCGCGGGCTCGGGGCGCACCGCTGGCTTCGTGGCCACCGCGTTCGCTCGAACGGACGTCATCGACGTCGGAGCGACGGTGCCGCCGCTGCTCGAACGGCTCCACGAGCTCAACTACGGCGTCGCGACGAACCCGCGGGTCACCTATCACGAGATGGACGCCGTGCTCGCTCCGAGCCTGTTCGAGCCCCGTGCTTTCGACCTGATCGTGCACACGGTGCATCCGGGCTACGTCGACCGAGCGGCGAAGCTCTACACGCAGGAGTATCTGCATCGGCTGGCGGATCTGTTGGCTCCCGACGGTGTTCTCGTCGCGTGGTCGGATCGCTCGATCAGCCCGGCGGCGAACGCGGTGCTGTACAGCACGTTCGCGTCCGTTTTCGCGCACCGCGACCTGCTCTCTGTGCACGCCGAAGGCAGAGCGAGCTACTTCGCCATCGTCTTGGCTCGCGCTCCACTCCGCTATCGCCGGCAGAATCTCGCCGCTGGCCCGCTCGTCGACGACACCGCGAGCATCGATCTCCGGAGCTCTCCTTTGGATCGCCGCCGACTGTCGCCGCCGTCCACCGGGGAGCGTGTGCATCGTTTCGACCGCCCGGCCATCGAGATACTGCTCGGTGGGCATCGGTGGCACGCGAGTTGGTAGCTGCGCGAGCTGGTAGCCGCGCGAGGGCAAACCTTGGGCGGGGCTAAAACCCGCCGATGCAGCCGTCGACGCCGTCGATTCCCAGCGCGAATCCCACGGCAAAACACATTTCGTCGAAGGTGCTCTCGCCGAAGCCGACCTGTTCTGCGGTCGTGTTGTCGAACATGCACGTGGTCCTCGTGAGCATGCCGGACGGAAACGAGAGCGGGGCCATGTCGAGCGTTTGGTCGTCGAAGTCGTAGGGGTCGCGCTTCCACACTGTTTGGAGCGAGCCCTCGTCGGTGCCCATCTGCACTTCGAGGGATCGACCGAGGTAGTGCATGTGCGGAAGAATTCCGAAAATCTCCACGTCCTTGTCCAGGGTGCAGTCGCTGACCACCATGGTCGTCTGCTGGGGCGGCAAGTCGACGGCGATGGTGCCGAACGCGTAGATGCCGACCGGCGTCGGGGCGGCGTCGTCGGACAACGTCATTTCGAACACGGCCTGGTCCGTAATTGGATCCGGCGTCGTGTTGAGCAGGTGCAGCTGAACCATCAACTGGGTGTCGGTCGGTAGGATCTGGGCGCTGCCCGTTGGCAGATCGACTTCGCTGTCCACTGTCGCGCCGACGAACAAGGGAGCCCACGTCGGTCGAAAGAGCACCGGGCAGTCACTCATGCCATCGGGCTCGGGCGCAGAAGTGCGAGCGAACATGAAGTGGTGCACCGATGAGCGCGCGTCGTAGCGGTGGGCTTTGACGTTCGCCGCGGTTTCGGTGTTCGCTGCGAAGCAGACATAGCGCTCGGCGCCGGGTTCCAGCGTGTACTCTTCGGTGGCGAAGACGAGTCCGCCCTCCACCTCGGTGATGCCCGCGGCGTACTTGACCGGGGCGGGAGGATTGTTGGGCTCTCCGTCGGAAGAATCCGCGGGATCGGAGGAGCAGCCTGAAAGCGTTCCGACGAAGGCGGCGAGAAACCAAAGCGAGCGCATGCCCGTACCTTAACAGTCACATCGCGTCGTGGCTGCTCCGAAGCCTCACGACCCCGCTCGGCCGGTGGGCCGTCCAGGCGGGCCCGCGGGCGGCCTGGTGTTGGTCTGGATCCTACCGGCAGCGCCCGTGAAACAGCACGTCGTCCGCGTAGCTCGTGCTTTGCGCGAACTCGTCGACGTGGGTTTCGCAATCCTGTCCGCCGGAGAAGTCGATGGGCATCGTCGAGCAGAGCTCGCTCACCCCCCGGTGACGGACGATGTTGAAAACGCAGGCCCAGCGTCCTTTGTCGGCGCCGTCGTCGAAGCGGTAGCCGAGGTACGTTTCCATGACGCCGACGAAGGGATGCTCGTCCGCGAAGAACGCGTCGTTTTCGCAGGCGTCGAGGTCGAACCGGTCGATGGCGCTCAGCGCCGAGCACTCGTTCGGCCAAGCGTGAAAGGCGCAGGCGTCGATGTCGCCGGTCCGCCAGACGTACTCGCCGATGCAATCGGACCGGGGCGCGGCGCACACGTCCTCGGTTTCGGTCGGCAGCGAGAGACACGTGGCGATTTCGTCTTCGAGGATTTCGGTCGCCAGCTCGGCGGTCGTCTCGGCGGCTCCCGCCGGGGGTGGCGTAGCCGGATCCTCGATGGGCTCCGGTGGCGCCGGGATGGGAGGCAGAGCGCCGTCGTCGATCCCGGCCGCGCTTCCGAGCTGCATGGTCGCAATGTCGTCGTCGGTGGCGTGAGCTCCAACGCAGGCGACGTTGGCTAGCGCAATGGCGCTGGCGATGAGCGGGGCAACCGCGCGGTGGGCGAGCAGCGTCCGGTTGGCGAGGAAGCTGCGGTTGGCGAGCGGGGTGTTCATGTCGTGTCCTCCGATCCGGGGACATTGCAGCTCCCGTGCCGACACAAAAGGCGGGGTTTGTGCGTCGTTGGCTGCTCGAGTCGTGCAGCTACATGCACAGCTGGAGGCGGAACTCGGGGGTGTGCCGCTGGTTGCACACCCCCGTGGGCTTTGCAGTCTCGGGCTCAGGCGCCGCGCGGCTTGCGAAACACGTAGGCGATGCTCGAGCTCGGCATGCCCACCTTCTCGAGGCCGCGGTCGACCGCATCCAGAATTCGCCAAGAGACGAGCTGCGCCGGGAGAAAACTGAGAGTTCTCGGTACGTCGATCAGCATTTTGGGCAGAAAGCCTCTTCTCTGAAAGAGGATGAGGAACCGATGCTTCCAAGCCCAGTCGAAGCGCTGATGCTCGTCGACGGCGACGCGCTCGAGACCGAGGCTCGACAGGCGCGCGGCGAACTGGCTGACTTCGTAGGTGCGCAGGTGCTTCGAGCCGGGGAAGAGGACTTCGTTGCTCGGTAGGATGATGAGCAGATGTCCGCCCGGGCGGACGAGGCGGATCCACTCGTCGAGCGCGCCGGCGTCGTCCTCGAGGTGCTCGAGCACGTGGCTCGCCGACACGAGGTCGAAGCTCTCGTCGTCCAGAGGTAGGTTCACGGGTTTTTCCCACTGCAGGATTTCCCAGTGGGGATGGCCGGCGGGCTCGGCCTGTCGAGC